>NZ_JAKDLO010000093.1 GCF_030452765.1 Intrasporangium sp. | reverse complement strand
CTGCGGGAGCCGGAGCAGGAGCCGCAGGCGTTGCAGGGGTCGGAGCGGGAGGTGCAGGCGCGGGGGCCGGCGGAGCCGCAGCAGCCGGGGCGGCAGCAACAGATCCACCGATGACCGCCAGGTCGCCACCGACGGGCACCACCTCATCCTCGGCGACCAGGACCTTGGTGAGCGTGCCCGCGACAGGAGAGGGGATCTCGGTGTCGACCTTGTCGGTCGAGACCTCGAGAAGGGGCTCGTCCATCGCGACTTCGTCACCCACGGCCTTCAGCCAACGCGTCACGGTGCCCTCGGTCACGGACTCCCCGAGCGCGGGCATGACGACTGTCTCGCCGCCCTCCACGGCGCCGTCAGCCGCGCTTTCGCCCTGTGGGGTCGCTGTTGGCTCGGCCGGGGCGGGCTCGGCCTGCGGTGGGCTCGGCTGCACGGGGGCGATCTGGGCCGGCGCCTGCTCCTGAGCCGGTGCCGCCTGCTCCTGGGCCGGCGCGCCTCCAGCAGCGGGCGCCGCACCTTCTCCGATCACGGCCAGGTCGGCGCCGACGGGAACCGTGTCGTCCTCCTGCACCAGGATCTCCTGAAGCGTGCCTGCAATGGGGGAGGGGATCTCGGTGTCGACCTTGTCGGTCGACACCTCGAGCAGCGGCTCGTCGACCTCGATCCGATCGCCCACGTCCTTCAGCCAGCGGGTGACGGTGCCCTCGGTGACGGACTCGCCCAGGGCTGGCATGGTCACGCGTTCAGACATGCGTTCTTCTCCTCGTTCCTGTTCTGGCTGTGTCTCACGAATGGGCGTGCAGCGGCTTGCCGGCCAAGGCCAAGTGTGCCTCGCCAAGCGACTCGTTCTGGGTCGGGTGGGCGTGGATGAAGGCTGCCACGTCCTCGGGGAAGGCGTCCCAGCCGACGATGAGCTGCGCCTCCCCGACCTGCTCACCCATGCGGGCCCCGACCATGTGGATGCCGACGACCGGGCCATCGGCACGCCGCACGACCTTGACGAAACCCTGCGTGCCGAGGATCTGCGACTTGCCGTTGCCGCCGAGGTTGTACTCGTACGTGGCGACCTCCCCGTACCGGTCGCGGGCCTGTGTCTCGGTCAGGCCCACGCTGGCGACCTCGGGGTCGCAGTAGGTGACTCGCGGGATCGTCGTCTCGTCGATGACGCTGGGGGACAGGCCCGCGATGTCCTCTGCCACGAAGATGCCCTGCGCGAAGCCACGATGGGCCAGCTGGAGGCCGGGGACGATGTCGCCTACCGCCCGCACCCCTTCGATGTTGGTGTGCAGCCGCTCGTCGGTCGGGACGAAGCCGCGGTCCATGGCGATTCCGGCCTCCTCGTAGCCGAGCCCCTCGGTTGCCGGGCCGCGTCCGACGGCGACGAGGAGCAGGTCGGCCTCGATCGTGTCGCCGGACTCCAGTGTCACCGTGACGACCTCGTCCGCCTGCGTCGCGCTCGCGAACGGGACTCCGGTGCGCACCCCGATCTTGCGTCGGCGGAACGCGTGTTCGAGCTGCTTCGAGGCGGCCTCGTCCTCGGCCGCGACGAGTCGGGGTAGCGCTTCGACGACCGTCACGTCGGCGCCGAAGCTGCGGAACACCGACGCGAACTCGACGCCGATGACCCCACCGCCGAGGACGACGACCCGAGCGGGGAGCTCGTCGAGACCCAGGGCCTCGTCGCTGGTGACGATTCGCCCGCCGATGTCGAGGCCGGGCAGCGTGCGAGCGTAGCTGCCGGTGGCCAGGACGACGTGCCGTCCACTGAGTCGCCGGTCCCCGGCGACGACGGTGCCGGGACCGTCGAGGCGACCTTCGGCGGCGACATACTCGATCTTCGCGGCGGCGACGAGCCCCTGTAGGCCCTTGTGCAGCCGTGACACGACGCCCGTCTTGTAGGCCTTGACGCGGTCCATGTCGACAGCTTCGAAGGTGGTCATGACGCCGAACTTCTCGCCCTCACGGGCGGTGTCGGCGACCTCAGCCGCGTGTAGCAGTGCCTTGGTCGGGATGCAGCCGCGGTGCAGGCAGGTGCCGCCCAGCTCGCCCTTCTCGACGAGCGCAACGCGGAGCCCCAGCTCCGCTGATCTCAGGGCGCAGGCGTAGCCGCCCGACCCTCCTCCGAGAATGACGACGTCATAGTCGTCCGCTGCGGTGGCCGACATGCGGGTGCTCCTTGCGAGGCTCGGTGATCCGGTGCAGGCTGTCCGCGCCCACAGTTGCTGGGCGGGCAGCGTGTGATGAGCATCTTGTCATTGTTCGAGACCGACGTCACAAGGAGCCCGTCGCGAGATCCTCCGGGCAAGACGTCGTAAAGTTCCGCCATGAGTTGGTTCTCGCGGCGCAAGCGCGCCCAACGAGAGGACTCGACGCGATCCGACGGTCCGCAGATGGACATCGACCGGCGAGCCGTGGAGGGCTATCTCGCACAGTTCGTCGAGACCCACCGTGGGGTGGAGGCCTACGTCGAGCCGCCGACGAGTGTCACCTCGACGACCGTCGTGCTGATCGCCTGGGATGGCAAGTGGACCCGGCGTGCGGTCGGCTCGCCCAAAGAGGCCTACGACCTGAGCCAACGGCTCGGAGTCCCCGTCTACGACGTCAACAAGACCGGCTATCCGAACCGGATGCGAGAGTGGAACACCCGGAAACGCCGTGGTGACGCGTAGGCCCGCTCGGCGGCATACGGATATGGACTGGAAGGCAGGTCGTCGCACCTGACAAGGTGGAGGTGCACGGTCGCGTCGATGCAGGAGGTTATGACATGTCCAAGCAGGAGGGAGCCGCCCCGGGCCCCAGCGAGGAGACCCGGGCGAAGTTCCGGGAGGCCCTGGAGAAGAAGCAGGCACACGCCGGCAAGGACGTCTCCGACGGTGGCGATCGGTCCAAGGTCCACGGAGCCCATGGGCCGGCGAAGGCGCAGCAGATGTTCCGCAGGAAGTCCGGCGGCTGAGCCAACCCTCGGGGGCTCACGGCCGCGAACGGCCTGCGCCCCCGAGCCCCCTCGAGTCCCCGGACGACCCGCTGCATCGTCGCAGGTCGTGCGTCAGAGATAGGACTCGGCGAGGCCGACGAGGGTCCGCACACCGAAGCCGGTGCCACCCTTCGGGGTGTAGCCGTGGGCGCTCTTGTCGTTGAAGGACGGCCCGGCGATGTCGATGTGTCCCCAGTCGATGCCCTCGGGCACGAACTCCCCGAGGAAGATGCCGGCCGTCAGCATCCCGCCCTCGCGGCCGCCCTTGTGGGCGATGTCGGCGTTGGGGCTGTCCAGGCTGGGACGCAGCTCGCTCGGCAGCGGCATCGGCCACACCGCCTCACCGACGACGTCGGCCGCAGCGACGATGCGGGCGCGGAACTGCTCACCTCGGCCCATGACGGCGGCGGTGCCGGCAAGGGCGATAACCTGAGCGCCGGTCAATGTCGCGATGTCGACGATGGCATCGGGCCCGCCCTCGCCCGCGAGCGCGATGCAGTCGCCGAGGACCATCCGGCCCTCCGCATCGGTGTTGAGGATCTCGACGGTCTTGCCGCCGCGCATCGTCACGACATCGCTCGGCCTCTGGGCGGTGCCGCTCGGCATGTTCTCGGCGATGCCGAGGTAGCCGGTGACCGCGACCGGGAGGCCGAGCTCGGCGATGGCGAGCACCGCCGCCGCGACCGCGGCGGCGCCGGCCATGTCGGACTTCATCGTCAGCATGCCGTCCGCCGGCTTGATGCAGAGGCCACCCGAGTCGAAGGTGATGCCCTTGCCGACGAAGGCGAGCTTCGCCTTGGGTCGTGCTGGGGCGTAGGTCAGTACCGCCAGGCGTGGCTCGTTGACGGAGCCCTGCCCGACCCCGACGATGCCGCCGTAGCCACCGGCCCGCAGCTGCTTCAGGTCGAGGCTCTTCAGCTTGACCTTGGTGCCTTTGACGTGCTCGCCGAGCGAGGTGACGAAGGACTCCGGGAAGAGCAGGTTCGGTGGCTGGTTGACCAGGTCTCGGGCGTAGGCCACTGCGGACCCGATGGCCGCGGCCCGCTTGATCGCTTTGCGAGCCGGGCCGTCGGTGGGACCCAGCACGGTGATGCCCTGCGCCTTCGGGGTCGAGGTCGAGCCGGCCTTGGCTGGTGTGTAGGCGCCGAGAGCGGCACCCTCGGCGACAGCGGCGAGCAGGTCCGGCGACGCGTTGGGCACCACCACCGCGACCTTCGTCTTCTTCTCGAGCCCACGCGTCGCGGCACCAACCGCCTGGCGGACGTGCTCGTGCGTCGCTGCGGCCGGACCGTCCGCCAGCTCGCCGGCCCCGGCCAGGACGACGCGAGCCGCGGTGACGCCGGGGACGGCTGCCAACGTCGTCACCTCGCCCGGGCCCCCTTTCAGCTCGAGCTCCGAGATGACGCTCGTCAGGTGCCCCACCGCCTGCTGCGACAACCCGTGGCCGTCCGTCAGCACCGCTCGATCACCGTCCTTGGCCAGCAGGATGACGACCGCGTCGGCGTCGATGTCGGCGGCGGAACGGCTGGAGCTGGTCAGCTGGGCCACGAGGAGGACTCCTTTGTCCGGGTGATTGACGCCGCTCGATCATAACGAGCAGTCTCGTCCCGCTAGGTTGGAACCATGACGAACTCGACTTCGGGGCGCACGTCCCCCCTCCACGACCGCCATGTCGCCCTCGGCGCCAAGATGGCCGACTTCGGCGGCTGGGACATGCCGATCGAGTATCCCGGCGGAGGCGTGGTCGCCGAGCACACCGCGGTCCGCGAGCGGGTCGGCATCTTCGACGTCAGCCATCTCGGCAAGGCGACGGTCGCCGGTCCGGGTGCTGCGGCCTTCGTGAACACCTGCCTGACCAACGACCTGCGCCGCATCCAGCCCGGCTCCGCGCAGTACACCCTGTGCTGCAACGAGACCGGCGGAGCGGTCGACGACCTCATCGCCTACCTGCGCTCGGACGAGGACGTCTTCCTCATCCCCAACGCCGCCAACACGGCACAGGTCGTCGGCCTGCTCGAGGACGCGGCCCCGGAGGGCGTCTCCGTGACGAACCGGCATGACGAGTTCGCGATCATCGCAGTGCAGGGCCCGCGCAGCGACGATCTGCTCCAGGCCCTCGAGCTACCCACCGGGCACTCCTACATGTCCTTCGTCGAAACTGACTGGCATGGTCAGCCGCTCACTGTCTGTCGCACCGGCTACACGGGGGAGCGAGGCTACGAGCTCGTCGGGCCGTGGGACGGCGCGCTGCAGGTGTGGGACGCGCTCGCCCAGGCCATGGAGCCCATGGGCGGCCTGCCGTGTGGGCTCGGGTCACGCGACACCCTGCGGACCGAGATGGGGTATGCCCTGCACGGACAGGACCTCTCGCCGCAGATCTCGCCGGTGCAGGCCCGGGTCGGCTGGGCCGTCGGGTGGAAGAAGGAGGCCTTCTGGGGCAGGGACGCCCTGCTCGCCGAGCGGGGGCACCCGGCGCGCATCGCGCACGGGCTCCGCGTCACCGGTCGGGGCATCCCGCGACCGGGCTGTGCGGTGTCACGGGGCGGGGAGCCGGTCGGGAAGGTCACCTCCGGGACGTTCTCCCCGACCCTCAAGCACGGCATCGCCCTGGCCCTGCTCGGCCCCGACGTCGCGGTGGGTGACGCCGTGACCATCGACGTGCGGGGCCGTGCCGTCGAGGCGACCGTCGTCAAGCCGCCCTTCATCGAGGTCAAACCGTCCTGACGGGGCCACAAGAGTCCGGACGTGCCGAGGCTGCCCCCTCGCCCAGCCCCGGCACGTCACGCTCTGTGGAGCACCGCCGCGACGACGAGGGCCAGCGCAAGGGACAGCTCGATCGCGGCGCCGATGACATCACCGGTCACGCCGCCCAGACGGCGCACCGCCCGGGCCGTGACGAACCACGCGCCGGCGAGGGCGACGAGCAGGACGAGGGGAGCGGCATACCACGCCAGGTGACCCAGCCACGTGGCGAGCGCGGTCAGGCACAGCGCAGCCGTGATCGCGGCGGCGAGGGAGGCCGGCCGCACCGACCTCGCCACGGCATGGCCCAGGCCCTCCGGGCGTGCCGCCGGCCAGCCGCAACCCGCGAGGGCGGGGGCGAGTCGGCTGGCCACGAGCGCGGTTCCGGCCAGGACGGCACCGGCCGGTGCCGGGAGCAGCGTGGCGAGGCAGGCGACGTCGGCGAGCAGCACGAGCACGATCGCGGTGACCCCGGAGGGCCCGATGTCGCTGCGTCGCATCACGGCGAGGCAGCGGTCCGGGTCGTAGCCGGCGGACAGGCCGTCGGCGGTGTCGGCCAGACCGTCGAGGTGCATGGCCCGGGAGAACAGGACCGGGCCGGCGACGGCGAGCACCGCCCCGATCGCCGGCGACAGCCAGGCATGGCCGATCAGGACCGCGAGGCAGGCCCATAGGAGCAGCGCCGGAACCGTCGTGACCGGTGCGAGGAGCATCGCCCCGCCCGCGATGCGTCGGTCGAGGTGTCTGGGCGGCGAGACGGGTACCGCGAGGAAGGTGCCGACCGCGAGACGCCAGGTGTCACGCACGGAGTCTCCTCGGTGCGGGGCGCTCCGGGACGAGCGGTGCCCCGCTGAGGTCGAGCACTCGCCCCGCGACGACGAGGTGCACTGCGACGGACTGTGCGCTCACGGCCGCGTTGACCCTCCCCAGCTCGTCCTGGAAGAAGCGTCCGGAGTCGGTCGGCGGCACGACGCCCCACCCGACCTCGTTCGTCACGAGGACGACCGGCACCATTGCCTCGGCGAGCGCCGCCGTGAGGTCTTCACGAGCCGCGCCGACCGCCGCCGCCGCGGCGAGCAGGTCGCCCCACCCGGTCTTGTCGACGAGGCCGGTGAGCCACGTGCCGAGACAGTCGACCAGCAGCGGCAGCCGAGCCCGTCGGACCGCCGCGGCGACATCGAGCGACTCGATGGTGGTCCAGCCCGCCGGGCGTCGGCGCCGGTGCTGCTCGACCCGCGCCGCCCACGCGGGATCACCTGCCGGGCGGGGGCCGGTCGCGAGGTAGGTGACCTCGCGATGGGCCGACAGGAGGTCCTCCGCATGGCGGCTCTTGCCGCTTCGCACCGGGCCTGTGACGAGGGTGACGGTCATGACGCGACCTGTCTCGTCGTGGGGTCGTGCTCGGCGGCTTCGAAGCGGGCCGGCACCCCGAATGCGGCGCGCCGGGAGGCGCGGCGGAAGACCCTGAGCAGGGCCGGGCCGGCGGCGAGGACGAGGATCGCGTTGAGGACCCCGCGCGGCAGGTCCCACCCGAGCGAGGTGGCGAGATAGAAGAGCGCGTAGTGCTGCACGTTCTCGGCGACCGGCGCCCCGGGCACGAAGCTCATCGCGCTCTGGGCGCCCACGCCGAGAAACGGCCAGAACCAGAGGTTCATGACCAGCCCGAACAGCAGACCGGTCACCAGGGCGTAGCCGGCGAGCAGCCACCGCTCGGCCCGCGAGCCCGCGCGGACGGGCAGGAGCGCGGCCCCGAGCCCGACACCACCAGCGCAGAGCATCTGGTAGGGCAGCCAGGGCCCGACGCCCCCCGTGAGCAGGGCGCCGGTCAGCAGGGCGAGGGCACCGGAGACGAAGCCCACCCCGGGGCCGAGGACCCGGCCGGCCACGATGATGACGAAGAAGAGCGGCTCGAGGCCGGCGGTCCCGGCGCTGAGGACGCGCATCCCGCCGCCGGCGGCCGCTGCGACACCGAGGACGGCGATCGTCTTGGGATCGAGCCGCCCGGAGCTGACCTCGGCGAGGCAGACGAGACAGAGCAGGCCGAGCAGGCCCGCGAAGAGCCACGGGGTGTCGTTGCCGTGAGAGCGCACGAACTCGGCTGAGGCGAGGAACGGCCAGGTGAACCCCACCAGTCCGACGACCCCGGCCAGTGCGATCGTGACGACGCTCGGCCACCTCAGGGCGATCACCGCCCGGATGGTGTGAGGGCCGCTCTTGGTGACGGTGGTCATGCGGACCTGCCAAGCGCGGCGGCGACGTCATCGACGGTGAGCCAGGTCTGCGGATGCAGCACCTTGGTCACCTGGGGTGCGAAGGCGGGCGAGGCGGCGAGCACCTGCCGGACCGGGCCGTCGGCGACGATCTCGCCGTCGGCCAGGATGACGACCCGGTCCGCGGTCTCGGCGACCATCTCGACGTCATGGGTCGCCAGGACGATCGTCGTGCCGGCTTCGGCGAGGCGGGCCAGAAGGGTCGCGAGGCGATGCTTGGCCCCGTAGTCGAGCCCGCGGGTGGGTTCGTCGAGCAGGAGCACCTCCGGTCCGCCGGCGAGGATGACGGCGAGGGCGAGCTCCAGGCGCTGGCCCTCGGACAGGTCGCGGGGGTGGCGGGTCGGGTCGATCGGCCCGGCGATCGTCTCGAGCAGGTCGGCTGTCGTGCCGGGGGCCACGTCGAAGTCGCGGTCGGCGCTCAGACATTCGTCCGCCACGCGTTCCGTGTACAGGAGCAGGTCCGGCTGCTGGGGCACCATGCCGACGAGGTGAACGCGCTCGCGGGCCGGGAGCGCGTGAGGGTCGAGCTGACCTGCTCCCACCCGGACCCGGCCCCCGGCGACGGGCAGCTGGGCGCCGACCGCCCCGAGCAGGGTGGACTTACCCGCACCGTTGCGACCCATGAGGGCGGTGACCGAGCCCTGCTCGACGGTGAGGTCGAGCCGGTCGAGGACGACCCGCCGCCCGCGCAGGACGCGCGTTCCGGAGAGCGTCAGGGCCGGGTCGGCTCGGGTCGGGCGAGGCTCGGGCGGCTCGGCGCCGGCGAGCCGGCGACGCAGCTCGCCGACCCGGCGCCGGGCGTCCCTGATCGACAGCGGCGGCGGGTCCCACGCGGCGAGCCGGGCCAACGCGACGACCGGCGGGTGGATCGGCGAGATGCGCATCGCGTCCGCGGGGTCGAGCAGCGGGCTGGTCCGTCCCGCCTCGAGCAGGACGACCCGGTCGGCGTGGTGGATGACCCGCTCGAGCCGGTGTTCGGCGAGCACCACCGTCGTGCCCAGGTCGTGCACGATCCGGTCGAGGGATGCCAGGACCTCCTCGGCTGCGACCGGGTCGAGCGCCGAGGTCGGCTCGTCGAGGACGAGGATGCGGGGGCCCGCCGCGAAGACGGCGGCGATGGCCACCCGTTGCTGCTGTCCGCCCGAGAGGCTGCCGAGCGCCCGGGACCGCAGGGGGGTGAGCCCGAACAGGTCGAGCGTCTCCTCGACCCGCCGGCGGATCGTCGCGGGGGCGAGCCCCAACGTCTCCATTCCGTAGGCGATCTCGTCCTCGACGACGTCCGTGACGAACGTCGAGACGGGGTTCTGCTCGACCAGCCCGACGACGGTGGCCAGGTCGCGTGGCCGGTGCCCGCGGGTGTCGAGCCCCTCGACGAGCACGGAGCCGGAGAGCAGGCCCCCGCTGAAGTGGGGGACGAGCCCGTTGACGCACCGCAGCAGGGTCGACTTGCCGCTGCCGGTGGGACCGACGACGAGGACGAGTTCACCCTCGGGGACCTGCAGGGTCACGTCGTCGAGCGCCGGGGTGGACGACTCCGGATAGCGCACGGTGACGTGTTCGAAGCTGATCATGCGTCCACCTGGGGTCGAGGTCGGGGGGTGAAGAAGGCCGGCGAGGCGGCGACGACGATCGCGAGGACGGCGGTGAGGGGCACCGGGGGCAGGGTCGCCGTCTGCGGCGCGAGGATCCCGTCCCACCCCTGGACGCTGCCGAGCACGAGCACCGCGGCGGGGACGCCTCCTGCGCACACCGTCGCGGTCTCGGCCCACGACCACGGGTCGCGATGGTGTCCGGTGCGCTCCTCCTTGGAGGCACCGACGATCAGGCTCGCACCGGCGAGCAGGACACCGGCCAGCAGCAGTGGCAACCCGAGCGCGCCACCGACCGACGCGTCGAGCAGGCCGTACAGCCCGGCAAGCACACCGGTGAGACCGGTGAGGGCGAGGGCGGTGGCGAGGCGTCGGGAGGCCCTCGTGGAGGTGACGAGGCGACCGTAGCCGCGTGACTCCATCGACGCGGCCAGCCCGAGGGACCGCTCGAACGCCGTCTCGAGGACGGGCACGGCCAGTCGGGCCACTTCACGCGGTCCGTGGCCGTCGTGGCCACGCAGCGCCCGGGCCTTGTGCACCGCGCGAGCATCCGTGAGCAGGCGCGGTGCGAAGGTCAGGCCGACGACGACGGCGGTGCCGACGTCATACAGCGTTGCGGGCAGGTGTCGCAGCATCCGGCGCGGGCTGGCCAGGGCGTTCGCGGCGCCGACACAGGCGAGGATCGCCGTGAGGCGCAGCGAGTCGTAGACCGCATAGAGAATCGGCTCGAGCGCGACCGGGCCACCAAGTCGAACCCCGGCCGCCCACTCGGGCAGCGGGATCCGCGGCAGGGTGAACAGGATCGTGTCGCCGTAGACGCCGTTGCCGAGCACGATGGTGATGAGCACGCGCAGGACGATGATGACACCGCCGAGCACGAGGAAGGCTCGCAACGGGTTCGGAGCCGCCGGGTCCCGTCGCTCCGAGACGAGAAGGACGCACACTCCGATGACGAGCAGGAGCAGGGCCGGGTTCATCGTGCGAGAGGCCGCCGTGGCGAGGCCCAGCCCCCACAGCCACCAGGCTGCCGGGTGCAACAGCCGCTCTCGCCGCCCGGCCATCGGCTCACCTCTGCCGTCGGGCGCTCGCGCGCGACCGGAGCAGCAGGTAGCCGATGAGTGCGATCACGAGGACCGCGACGATGATGTATGCCGCCCACGTCCCTGCCGAGGTCGGCTGGTCCGCCGCTGCGGCCGGGTCCGCCGCCGGCGCGGGTGCGGCGGCCGTGGGTGTGGCCGCCGGGACGGCGATGCTGACCGGCGTGTCGGCGGCCTTGGCCTGCGCGCTGACGGTGCCGACCTCGCCCCCGCACCCGGCGGCGGGGTAGCCGTCGACGCCGCAGACGAGGCCCTTCTCGACCCGCAGCCCGCCCGTGGTGCCGAGCACGTCGAGACTGGTCGCGTCGCTGTCGACGACGGCGCAGCTCGCGGCGGGGGCGGGGGGCGTGGCCGCGTCCTCGGCGTCGGCGCCGCGGCCGTAGTCGACGACGAGGCCGACTCGCTTCTGGCCGCTCACGGCTGGCGTCTGACCACAGACCTGCTCGAAGGTCAGCACGGCGCGTGGGTAGCGGGCCCCGCTCGTGTCGCTCACGGCGAACCGCCAGCCCTCGACCGAGCCGTCCTTGGGCACGGTCTGGTCGGCGCCCTTCTGGGCGAACGCCCACGCCCCGTCGGTGAGCTGGTAGAAGCCCCAGAAGCGGTACGCCGCAGCGTGGGCGGGCGCGATCATCAGCAGGCCGAGGCCTGCGGCCAGCAGCGCGACGAGGACGGCGCGCAGCGAGCGGCGGTGGGTGGTGGGCATGGCTTCCTCCTCACGGTCGGAGACCGAGGAAGGGGTTCCTGCCTCTACAGCTCCGGTCCGTATTCCACGACAGACGGATGACGATCCGGCCGGGGGAGGGTTTTCCGGCTGGTCGAGGGCTCGCGCGGGCGTGCGGTCGACATCACGGTTGCGGGTCAGCGCCGGAGTCTCACCGGCTTGCCCCTGGTCCCCAGTTCGGTCAGCCGAACCGTCGCACGCTCGAGGCCCGCCCGTCAAACGAACCCTCTGGCCGTAGGGTTCTTCCATGAGTGCGGACTGGACCTGGGGCTACTACGACATCGAGGGGAGTCCCGTGACGGCAGAGATTGCGCCGGCGACGCAGTTCCCCACCCAGAGTGACGCCGAGAGCTGGCTCGGCGAGTCGTGGCGAGACCTGCTTGCCGGTGGCGTCGAGTCGGTGACGCTGCGCCAGGGCGACACGCTCGTCTACGGGCCGATGAGCCTGCGGGCCGCCGAGTGAGCGCGGCTTCCCCGGCTGAGCCCTCCTCGCTGGGGTTGCCTTCCGAGTCGCCTGCCTGGTCGCCTTCCGAGTCGCCGCCGGGATCGTCGTCAGGCGTGCTGTCCGACGGGCTCGCGCGGCGGCTCGAGGCGAGGCTGGTCACCGCGCAGCGGGACTGGCGGGCACCGGGTGTCAGCGCCGGGGTGGTGCGCGGCGGCAGGCTGGCCTGGTCGGGGCACGCCGGCTCGGCCCGGCTCGGCGAGGCTGGGGTGCCGGCCACGGACGAGACCCAGTTCATGATCGGCTCGGTGACCAAGACGTTCACCGCCCTCGCGGTGATGTCCCTGCGGGACGAGGGTCGGCTGACACTCGACGACCTGCTCGGCACGTATCTGCCCGGCACCCGGCACGCGCGGGTGCCGATCCGGCAGATGCTTGCCCACGCCTCCGGCCTGCAGCGTGAGCCGGTCGGGCGAATCTGGGAGAGCCTCGAGGCGCCCGACCGGCACGCCTTCCTGGCGGGGGTCGAGCAGGCCGAGCAGGTGCTGCCGGCACACCACGCGTTCCACTACTCCAACCTCGCCGACGGGCTGCTCGGGCAGCTCGTCGAGCGAGTGACCGGCCAGGACTGGGAGGTCGTGGTGCGCGAGCGGGTGCTCGGCCCGCTCGGTATGACGCGCACCGGCCTCGCACCCGCGGATGACCGGGCCAGGGGCTACCAGGTCGACCCCTACTCCGGCACCGCGACCGAGGAGCCGGTCTTCACCCTGAACGCGACCGCGCCGCTCGGCGGCCTCTGGTCGACCGTGGCCGACATGGTCCGTTACGCGGCCTACATCGCCTGCCCGGACAGCCGGGTCGTGCGACCCGAGACGATCGAGGAGATGTGCCGCCCGATCATCCTGAGCGACCCCGACGGCTGGACCGGCGGCTACGGCCTCGGCTTCGGGATGGGGCGGCGTGGCGAGCGCGTCTACGTCGGGCACGGCGGAGCGATGCCGGGCTATCTCACCGGCCTGCGGGTGCGCCGCAAGGACGGCCTCGGGGCGATCGTGTTCGCCAACTGCACCTCGGGCGCCGAGCCGCTCGTCCTCGCGACCGACCTGATCGATGTGGTCCTCGATGCCGAGCCGAGCCTGCCCCAGCCGTGGCAGCCGGAGGCTACCCACCCCGACTTCGCGCCGCTGCTCGGGCTGTGGTGGTCCGAAGGCTCGCCGATCACCTTCTTCGTGCGCGGGGGCGCGCTCTGGTCGCGCCTCACCGAGATCGACCCGCTCTCCGAGACCCGGTATGCCGCCGAGGGTCCGGACCGCTTCCGTGCCGTCGAGGGTCGCGAGCGCGGCGAGGTGCTCGAGGTCGTGCGGGCCGAGGACGGCTCCGTCGCCAGGCTCTACTTCGCGACCTATGCCGTGACGCGCCGGCCGCTGGCCTTCGCCGACCTCCAGGCCTGACTCGGCCCGACTCGGCCCGACTCGGCCCTCCAGGCCTGACTCGGCCCGACTCGGCCTGACTCGCGGTACAACCGGCCGGACTGACGACCGCTGGGCCGCTCCCGCCGTGCTCAGGCAACCTTGCGGAGCCGCGCTCGTTCCGGTCGGTTGTCCCGGCGGGGCCCCGTCAGGAGGGGCGCTGGCCCCGCGTGACCTGCGGCTTCGGCATCCGGGTGCGCCGCATCTGGAAGGCGCGCATGATCGTGTACATGGCGTCACCCCGTTCGGCGCCGCCGAACTTCTGGGTGATCTTCTTCTTGGTACGCATCCACATCAGGAAGGCGTCGAGGACCGCGATGATGATCAGGCCGTAGACGAGGACGAAGACGGCGAGCATGGCCCATGACGTGCGGACGAAACTGAGCAGCAGGACGAGGAGCATGACCGGCAGCATGAACTCGCCGAGGTTCCACCGGGCATCGACCGTGTCGCGGATGAACCGGCGGCGCGGGCCTTTGTCGCGGGCCGGGAGGTAGCGCTCGTCGCCGGTCAGCATGCCCTGACGCTGCTTGGCCATCGCCTCGCGTCGCGCGACCTTGTCCTGGGACCGGGCTGCCTTGCGGTCGGTCACGATGAGCGGACGCTTGTTCGCAGCCTCCTGGTCACGCCGCTTGGGCGTGGGCTTGTTTTTGGCGCCGGGCCGCTCCGGGTGGGCAGCGGCCTCCTCGGCGAGGTTCTCGTTGAGGGTCTTCTTGCGTCCGAACACAGGCACAACTGTAGGTGAGCGGACCGCGAGAGCCCCAATCGCGACCACGCCTGGAGCCGCGCAGCCCCGGCCCCGCCTTGGCGGCCGGCCGCGCTCAGCGCAACGGCACGAAGCGGTAGGGACCGTGCCTGGATGTGCGGACGTGGCCGCCGGACCGTTCGACGAGGGTCATCCAGCCCACGACGGGGATGACCAACCGGCCCCCTTCCGCGAGCTGCTCGACGAGGGTCTGCGGCACGGACCGCGCGCCCGCCGACACGAGGATCCGGTCCCACGGGTCGTCATCCGGGGAGCCGAGGACCCCTGGCTGGGCCTGCCGGATCGTCGCCGCCTCGAGACCGGACCGTTCGAGGTTGGCCCGCCCCCAGCGGAACAGGTCGGGTTCGAGCTCGAGGCCGACGACGGTCCCGGCTGGTCCGGCGAGGTGGGCGAGCAGGGCGGTCGTCCAGCCCGAGCCCGACCCGATGTCGAGCACCCGGTCCCCTGGGCAGACCTGCAGCAGGCCCAGCATCGCGCATACGGTGCTCGGCTGGGAGCAAGTCTGCCCGTGCCCGATCTGGATCGGGGCATCGTCCGCGGCCCGGCTGCGGTCAGCAGGGTGCAGGAAGCCACTGCGTGGCATGGCTCGCAGGGCCGCTTGCACCGGGTCGTCCACCCCTCAAGGACACACCTGGCGTCAACGGCGTCGCGACGCGGCTAGGGTCGAAGCCGTGACTGCTGACATCCTCACCCCAGAGCAGGTCCAGGCGATCCGGGAGCGCGTCGCCGGGCTCATGCCGCAGGTTCGTGCCGACCTCGAGTCGCTCGTGCGGATCCCGAGCGTCTCCGCGACCTCGTTCGACCAAGCCCAGGTGGCACACAGCGCCGAGGCCGTCGCCGCACTGCTGCGGGCCGAGGGCCTCGACGTCGAGATCATCGTCGAGGGAGGCCGGCCGGCCGTGCTGGGGCGCATCGCCGGGCCCCCCGGAGCGCCCACGGTCACGCTCTACGCGCACCACGACGTCCAGCCGCCGGGGGAGGACGCCGACTGGGACAGCCCGCCGTTCGAGCCGACGGAGCGCGACGGGCGGCTCTACGGCCGGGGCGCCGCCGACGACAAGGCCGGTGTCATGGCCCACGTCGCCGCGCTGCGGGCCCACAGCGGGAGCCTCCCGGTGGGTGTCACCGTCTTCGTCGAAGGCGAGGAGGAGTTCGGCTCGGCTTCCCTGCCTGCCATCCTCGACAGGCACGGCGACAAGCTGGCCGCCGACGCCATCGTCATCGCCGACTCCGGCAACTGGGCCATCGGCGTGCCCGCCCTCACGACGACCCTGCGAGGTGGAGTCCGGGCGATCGTCCGCGTCCAGACCCTCGACCACGCGGTCCACTCGGGGATGTACGGCGGCGCCGCACCCGACGCCGTCACCGCCCTCGTCAAGCTGCTCGCGACGCTGCACGACGAGCAGGGCAACGTCGCAGTGTCAGGCCTCGACGAGGGCGTCGCGGCCGACCTCGACTACGACGAGGCCCGGTTCCGCGCGGAGTCGGGGCTGCTCGACGGGGTCAGCCTGATCGGGTCCGGCTCGATCCTGACCCGCCTGTGGCACAAGCCGTCGATCACGACGATCGGCATGGACGTCACCTCGGTCGAGAAGGCCTCGAACACGCTCGCCGCCAAGGCCGCCGCCAAGATCTCCATGCGGATCGCGCCGACGCAGGACCCGCAGGCGGCCTTCGAGGCGCTCAAGAGCCACCTGGAGCAGCATGCCCCGTGGGGTGCGCGGGTCGAGGTGGCCCTCGAGGAGAGCGGGTCCGGCTTCGCGGCCGAGGCGGACGGCCCGATCTACGACGAAGCCCGCGCGTCCTTCGCGGACGCGTGGGGCGTCCCGCCGGTCGACACCGGGATCGGGGGCTCCATCCCGTTCATCTCCGACTTCGTCGCCCGGTTCCCCGACGCAGCGATCCTCGTGACCGGAGTCGAGGACCCCGACACGCGCGCCCACGGCGCCAACGAGTCGCTGCACCTCGGCGAGTTCGAGCGGGTCTGCGTCGCCGAGGCGGTCCTGCTCGCGCGGTTGGGGGCCCACAGCGACTGACCGGCCCGTATGCCGCCGAATGCGAGGATAGCGGCCGTGCACGTGCTCATCGTCCCAGACCGGTTCGACGCCCTGCCCAGCCCGCGGGTGGCCGCCATGCTCGCTGACGGGTGGCGCCGGACCGCCCCGCACGACATGCTCGCCTGCCTGCCCGCCTCCGACGGTGGTGCGGGCTTCGTCGGGGCCCTCGCCTCCGGTATCGAGGGACCGTTCGAGGCGGTCGTGACGACCGACCCGCTCGGCCGGCCGGTCCCGGCCACGATCCTGCTCGTCCCCGGCGAGACCGGCCCCACCGCCTACGTCGAGGCTGCCCAGGCTGCAGGCGTGCATCTGCTCGCCGCCGACGAGCGGGACCCGACACGGACGACCTCGGCCGGCGTCGGGCACCTCCTGCTGGCCGCGCTCGACCTGGGGGCGCGCCGGATCGTGGTGGGCGTCGGCGGGCTCGGCACCAACGACGCCGGGGCCGGACTGCTCGCCGCACTCGGCGTCGGCAGCCCGGACGGGCTCGCCCGGGGCGGCGGCACGCTCGCCGGGCTGGGCCCGGACCAGGTCGGTGGGCTCGACGCAGCGCGCGAGCGGTTCCGGACCGTCGAGCTGGTCATCGCCGCCGACGTCGCGTCACCTCTGCTCGGACTGAAGGGGGCCAGCGCCGTGTTCGCTGGGCGGATCGGCGCGACCCCGGCGCAGGCACAGGGGCTGGAGGGCGCGCTCGGGCACTTCGCGGGTCTCCTCGCGCGGGCCTACCCGCCCCGGCCCGACCTGCTCTCGGGAGAGGCGATCCGCCCTGAGCGGGCCCTCGGTGCTGGTGCCGGCGGCGGTGTCGGCTATGCGCTGCACCTGCTCGGGGGGCGGTATGTCGCCGGTGTCGAGGCCGTGCTCGACGCCGTCGGGTTCGACCGGTTCGCCGCCGCATCCGACCTCGTCGTCACCGGCTGCGGCGCCTTCGACTGGGAGTCGCTGCAAGGCAGCGTTCCGCTCGGGGTGTCCCGGCGCGCCGACCAGTTCGGCGTGCCGACGCTGCTCGTCGCGGGGCAGAGCGTCGTGTCCCGCCGCGAGACGATGGAGGCCGGGCTGAACGGCGTCTACACCCTGGCCGGTGCCGAGGCCCACGCCCAGGTCGCCGTGGGTGACGGGACGGAGTCCCGGCTCGCCGACCTCGCGGCGCGGGTGGCCCGGACCTGGTCTCCCACCCAGTCGTGAGCAGGCTCTCCCTCCGGGCCGGTTCGCATCGCCGTCACGGGGACGTATTCTGGAGGCGTCCGGAACAGATCCGGCAGCGCGCGGGTTCTCCACGCCGGCCCGTGCTCCACGACGCGAAGGACACACGCAAGATGAGTGTTGAGACGAACGCTTCCGCCACCGAGGCCCAGGCCGAGGCTCCCGCCCACGGGGTCGTCCTCACCGATGTGGCCACCTCCAAGGTCAAGAGCCTGCTCGAACAGGAGGGCCGCGACGACCTGCGTCTGCGTATCGGTGTCCAGCCCGGTGGCTGCTCGGGCCTGATCTACCAGCTCTACTTCGACGAGCGCTCCCTCGACGGCGACCTCGTGTGCGAGTTCAACGGGGTCGGCGTGGTCGTCGACCGGATGAGCGCCCCCTATCTCGAGGGCGCCACGATCGACTTCGCCGACACGATCGAGAAGCAGGGCTTCACCATCGACAACCCCAACGCGGGCAGCAGCTGCGCGTGCGGTGACTCCTTCAGCTGATCTCGCCCGGCTGATACCAGCGACACGCCGAAGGGCCCGGTCGAGTCTCGACCGGGCCCTTCGGCGTACCCG
>NZ_JAKDLO010000092.1 GCF_030452765.1 Intrasporangium sp. | reverse complement strand
CGAGCACGACTTCCGCCCCGACGTCGTCACCGAGATGACCCCGGCCCACGACCCGGTCGCCTACGTCCCGGTCGGCTACACGGTCTACGAGGCGGAGGACTTCCGGAAGAGGGACCGCGACGCCTACTTCGAGATCAGCCGCCAGGCGATGGTGCGCCAGCTCGACGCGATGAACGCCTTCTACGACAACGGCGTGCCGACGTTCGAGTACGGCAACCAGATCCGCCGCGAGGCCGAGCTCGGCGGCCACCCCGATGCCTACCGGATCCCCGGCTTCGTCTCGGCCTACCTGCGTCCGCTCTTCCTCGAGGGCCGCGGCCCGTTCCGCTGGACCTGCACGTCCGGCGATCCCGCGGACCTGGCCCGGCTTGACGACCTCGTGCTCGAGCTGTTCGCCGACGACGAGCTGGTCACCCGCTGGATCACGCTGGCCCGCAAGCACGTCCCGATCGAGGCGCTCCCGGCGCGGGTCTGCTACCTCGGCTTCGGCCAGCGCAAGAAGTTCGGCCTCGCCGTCAACGAGCTCATCAAGAAGGGCGAGGTCAAGGGCCCGGTCGCTTTCTCCCGCGACAACCTCGACTCCGGCTCGATCATCAACCCGACCTTCGAGTCGGAGAACATGCCCGACGGCTCCGACGTCATCTCCGACTGGCCCTACCTCAACGGGCTGCTCAACGCGTCGTCGATGTGCGACCTCATCGCCATCCAGGCCAACTACGCGATGGGCGACTCGGTCCACACCGGCGTGACGATGATCGCCGACGGCACGGACATCGCCGCCTTCCGCCTCAAGGCCGCCCTGACGGTCGACAGCGGTATCGGCGTCGTGCGCCACGGGCAGGCCGGCTACGACCGCGCCCGCGAGGTGGCGAACACGGTCGGGCCCGACCAGGGCCTCAGCGTCCCGCTGTGGTGGACCCGCCAGGCGACCTTCGGGCCCGACGACGAGTGAGACGAGTGGCCATGAGCACCCAGCACCAGGAGCGAGCACGCGTCGACCTGCTCGTCACCGGCGCCGCCGAGGTGCTGACCTGCGCCGCTGGTGCTGCCGACCTGATCGGGAGCACCAGCGGCGGGGTGGCCGTCGACGGTGGCCTGATCGTCGCGGTCGGGGACATCAGCTCGTATGCCGCCGAGCTCGTCATCGACGCCCGCGGCGGTATCGTCCTGCCGGGCTTCGTCGACGCGCACACCCACGTAGTCTTCGGTGGCAGCCGGGCGCAGGAGTACGCAGCTCGCGTCGCAGGCCGGCAGCCACCGGCCGGAGCGGTCGTCGGGATCACGGGCACGATGACGGCCACGCGTGCCGCAGGCCGGGACGCGCTCCGGAAACAGGCCGCCGCTCGTCTGCGGGAGATGGTCGAGCACGGCACGACGACCGTCGAGAGCAAGAGCGGCTACGGCCTCGACACCGAGACCGAGATCGCGACCCTCGACACGAACCGTGTTCTACAGCAACAGCTCCCGGTCGATCTTGCGAGCACGTTCCTCGGGGCGCACGCGTTCCCCCCGGGAGCCGACCAGGCGGCATACGTCGACCTGGTGGTGCGGCTCGCGCAGCGCGTCGGCGCGGAGGGGCTCGCCGAGTTCTGCGACGTCTACTGCGACGAGGGCTACTTCGACCTCGCGCAGACCGAGCGGATCCTGCGTGCCGGGCTCGAGGCCGGGCTCGCCCCCAAGGTCCACCTCGACGCGTACAGCCACACCGGCGCGGCTGCCCTCGCCGCTGAGCTCGGCGCCACGAGTGTCGACCACCTCAACCTCACGACGGACGCGGAGCTGACCATGCTCGGGGAGGCAGGCGTCGCCGGGGTGTACATGCCGTGCCTCGACTACGCCGTGCGCCACCCGCAACCACTCGACCCGCGCAGGGTGCTCGACGCCGGCATGGAGCTCGCCCTCGCGACCGACATCTGCCCAGGGTGCTGGACGACGAGTATGCAGCTCGCCATTCAGATGGCCTGCCGCGCGGGCGGACTCAGCGTCGCGCAGGCGTTGCGTGCCGCGACCCTGGGCTCGGCGGCAGCGTTGGGCCGAGCGGACAGGGTCGGGTCGCTCGAGGTCGGCAAGCAGGCAGACCTCATCGTCCTCGACGTCCCGTCGCCCGAGGACATCGCCTACCGGCTCGGCCGCAACAACGTGACCACCGTGGTCCGGCGTGGCCGGGTCGTCCACGAATCCAACCCGGCCCCTCGGCCCGAGGAGACTCGATGACCACGTTCCACTGCGAGCAGGCTTGGCTGGGAGGCGACTTCGCGACCAGGGACGTCCTGATCGAGACCGCCGACGGGGTGATCACCGCGGTCACCGCCGGCGTCCCGGCGCCCGAGGGCGTGGTCGTGCTGCCCGGACTGACTTTGCCGGGCCTGGCCAACACCCACTCGCACGTCTTCCACCGCGCGATCCGCGGCCACAGCCAGAGCGGAGTCGCCGACTTCTGGCTCTGGCGCGACCTCATGTACTCCGTGGCCGAGCGGCTCACCCCGGAGCTGATGTACGACCTGGCTCGGGCCACCTACGCCGAGATGGCCCTGTCCGGTGTGACGAGCGTCGGCGAGTTCCACTACGTCCACCACCAGGCTGCCGGGGAGCGCTATGCCGACCCCAACGAGATGAGCCGCGCCGTCATCCGCGCCGCCAACGACGCCGGCATCAGGATCACCCTGATCGACACGTGCTACCTGCAGGCCGACGTCCACGGCGCACCGCTGACCGGAGTCCAGCGGCGCTTCGACGACGGGTCCTGGCAGGCGTGGGCGCAGCGGGTCGCGCAGCTCGGGTCCGGGCCGATGCACCGGACCGGGGCCGCGATCCACTCGGTCCGGGCCGTGCCTCGCGCGGCAATGGGGCCCATCGCGCGGACGGCTCGCGAGCACGGGTGGCCGCTGCACGTCCACCTGTCCGAGCAACCCGCGGAGAACCGCGCCGCGCTCGAGGCGTTCGGGCTCACCCCGACCGCCGTCCTTGCTGCTGAAGGTGCTCTCGGAGCAACGACGACGGCAGTCCATGCGACCCACCTGACCGATGCGGACATCGCCGACCTCGGTGGCAGCCGTACGTTCATCAGCATGTGCTGCACGACCGAGCGCGACCTCGCCGACGGGGTCGGTCCAGCGGTGCGACTGCTCGCCGCGGGCTCGCCGCTCTGCGTCGGCAGCGACGCGCACATGATGATCGACCTCTGGGAAGAGGCCCGCGCCATCGAGCTGGACGAACGGCTCGTCTCGGGGACGCGAGGGCACCTGTCCGTCGGGGATCTCGTGCGGGCCATGACGACCGACGGCGCGACGTCCATCGGCTGGCCCGAGGCCGGATCGATCGCCCAGGGTGCTGTCGCGGACCTCGTCACCGTCCGGCTCGACTCGCCGCGCACGGCGGGGGCTCGCAGCGGCGACGCCTTGGCACATGTCGTGTTCGCTGCCACGGCCGCCGACGTCACGGATGTCTTCGTGGGCGGCCGGCCCGTCGTCCGCGAGGGCAGGCACCGCAGCGTCGATGTCGGACGCGCACTCGAGTCCGCCGTGGCGGCCGCACTTGGAGCCGTCGATAGCCTCGGGTGAGGCCAGACTTTCCGAGGAGGACCCAGCACCGTGAACACTGATCCCGCCGTGGAAGCCGAGCTCGACGAGCTCGCACGCCTGGTACCCGGTGCGCGCCTGGTCACCGATCCCGGCATCGTCGCCGGATTCCTCCACGACCAGGTCACGGCCCTGCCGGCCGGGAGCCCCCGAGGCGTCGTCATGCCGCGATCGACCGACGACGTCGTCGCCGTGATGGCATGGGCGACCCGCCACCGGGTGCCTGTCGTCCCCCGCGGTGCCGGCACCGGCCTCGCCGGGGGAGCGACCGCCATCGACGGTTCGCTCATCGTCTGCTTGTCGCGGATGACCACGATCCGCGAGATCGACCCCCAGAACCGGGTCGCCGTCGCCGAGGCTGGGGTGATCACCGCCGACGTCGACCGGGCCGCCCGCGAGGTCGGTCTCATGTACGCCCCGGACCCGTCGTCCGTCGAGCTGAGCACCATCGGCGGCAACGTCGCGACGAACGCGGGCGGACTGCGCTGCGTCAAGTACGGCGTCACCCGTGACTCCGTCCTCGGCGTCGAGGCGGTCCTCGCCGACGGCCGGGTCCTCTCCACGGGTGGACGGACCATCAAGAACGTCGCCGGCTACGACCTCACCGGCCTGCTCGTCGGATCCGAGGGGACGCTCGGGATCATCACCAGCGCCACCTTGCGGCTACTCCCGGCGCCACCGCGTGACCCGGTCACCCTGGTGGGCGGCTTCCCGTCGCTCGTCGCGGCCGCGAGTGCCGTATCCGCGGTGGTCGCTGCCGGTTTGCGACCGAGCCTGCTCGAGCTGCTCGACCACGCGACGCTCCGCGCGATCGACGACTGGAAGCATCTCGGCCTCTCCGGAACCGAGGCGATGCTCATCGCCCAGTTCGACGACGCCGACGCAGACACACACGCGGAACAGGTCACCGCCCTGTTCACGGCAGCCGGGGCTGATGACGTGGCGGTCTCGTCGGACCCACGGGAGTCGGCGCAGCTGCTCGAGGTCCGTCGCCTGGCCTACCCGGCGGCCGAGCGGCTCGGCCGCTGCCTCGTCGAGGATGTGGGCGTGCCGGTCAGCCGCCTCGCAGACATGGTCGCGCGCATCGAGCAGGCCGCCGAGCGGCACGGCGTCCAGGTCGTCACCGTCGCCCACGCGGGAGACGGCAACCTGCACCCGACCTTCGTGTTCGACTCGCCCGACGGGGCGGTGCCCCAGTCCGTATGGCGGGCAGCGGACGACGTGTTCCATGCCGCCCTCGAGCTCGGCGGGACCCTGACCGGCGAGCACGGTGTCGGCCTGCTCAAGCAGCGGTGGCTCCCCGACCAGCTCGGCCCGGTGGGCACCGCGGTCAACCGCGCCATCAAGGACGCTCTCGACCCGCTCGGGCTGCTCAACCCGGGGCGCGGTATCTGATCCTCGGCCCGCTCGTCCCGTCGCGGAGGCGGAGAAGGGGTGAGCGGCATACCCGCTGTGTCGCCGGACGACCACCATTCGCTCCCACTGCGGCTGCCGAGCGTCGCGGGGGACGGGTGCGGCGAATAGTGGTCGTTCGACGATACGTGGGCCGGGTGGCCGCCGAGCCAGGATCGGGCATCTGTGGCTGGTTGTTCACAGCGGACGTTCAAGAAGTTGCCCGAAGGGTCTTGCGCGGTGCCGTGTGACATTTTATGGTGTCTCTCACTCGATAGAATGTGAGCGTTAACAATGGTGACCGCACCTCGGACGTCTTCCGTGTCTGCCGGACCCCCCATCCCGGCCTGCGTCTCCCCGCGAACCGGGCGTGTCAGCACGTTGGGTATGGGGAGCGCCGACTGGTCGGATGATCTACCCGTGGATGTTCGATGACATCCGCCTCCTGCGACCTTTTGCTCGTGCGGTCGATGTGCTTGCCGCGCAGACGGACTGGCCACCGCTCTACGACACGAACCGGCTCGCCGGCAACGAAGTCCCGGTCGTCGCGGCGGTCTACCACGATGACATGTATGTCGACGCAGGGCTGTCGCTCGAGACTGCCGCTGCCTTGGGCAACGTGCGCACGTGGGTGACGAACGAGTACCAGCACGACGGGCTGCGGCTGGGCAACGTCTTTGCGCGGCTGCGCAGCATGATGGACGAGATGGGTGGTGTGCGCGGCGATGGATGAGACGACCGAAGACGGCGTCACGATCTTCGGAGCATTGACGGGCCGGGTGCCATGAACCGCGCCCCCGTCATGCAGGATGTCGCACGCCTCGCCGGCGTCTCGCACCAGACCGTCTCGCGGGTCATCAACGGGGCGTCGAGCATCAGGCCCGAAACCCGTGAGCGGGTCCTGCAGGCCATCGACCGACTCGGCTACCAGCCCAACCGGGCTGCTCGGGCCCTCGTCAGCGGCCGGTCGGGCACGATCGGGATCATCGCGACGGCCTCGACCCTGTTCGGCCCGACGAGCATCCACCGCACCGTCAACACCGCAGCGAGAAGGGCCGGATACTTCGCCAGCTCGGTGTCGCTCGCCGAGATGACGCGCGAGGGCTTCGAGGCGGCGGTCGACCATCTCGACCGGCTCGCGGTCGAGGGCATCGTGGTCATCGCCGGCCACGACGAGGCCCTCGAGGTGGCGCGTTCGCGCAGCGGGCGAACCCCGTTCGTCATCGTCGAAGGCGACCTGAGCCGCGGTCGGCGGACTGTCGGTGTCGACAACGTCGCCGGGGCGCGGATGGTCACCCGCCACCTGCTCGACCTCGGACACGTTGAGATCGCGCATGTCACCGGCCCGCTCGACTGGGCCGAGTCCCGGGCGCGGGCCGAGGGTTGGCGTGCCGAGATGCTCGCCATCGGCCTGCGGCCGATGGAGCCGCTCGTCGGCGACTGGAGTGCCGCGTCCGGCTACGAGGCCGGACTGGTCCTGGCAGCCGAGTCCGATGTGACCGCGGTGTTCGCGGCCAACGACCAGATGGCGATCGGAATCCTGCGCGCCCTGCACGAGTCCGGGCGAGCGGTGCCCGAGGACGTCAGCGTCGTCGGCTTCGACGACGTGCCCGAGGCGGGCTATCTCATCCCGCCGCTGACCACTGTGCGGCAGGACTTCTCCGCCATCGGTCGCTCCGCCATCGCGATGCTCACGGCCGCGATCTCGGGCGACGCCGACCACGTGCCCAGTCTCATCGACCCAGAACTCATCGTCCGCGCGAGCACGTCGTCGCCGGGCCGGACCAGGAGCGGTAGGCCATGACCAAATCGACCAGCTCGTCGCAGTACGTCGTCGGCGTCGACTACGGGACCCTCTCGGGTCGGGCTCTCGTGGTCCGAGTCTCCGACGGCGCCGAGCTCGGCTCGGCGGTGCACGAGTACGCCCACGCCGTCGTGACCGAGCGGCTGCCCGTCGGCGGAGCCGCACTGCCGCCCGAGTGGGCCCTGCAGGTGCCCGACGACTACCGGGAGGTCTTGCGCCGGGCCGTCCCGGCCGCCCTCGCCGCGGCCGGGATCGACCGCGCGGACGTCATCGGTATCGCCACGGACTTCACGGCCTGCACGGTCCTGCCGGCGACGGGCGGGGGCGTGCCGCTGTGCGAGCTGCCGCAGTTCGCCGACCGACCCCACGCCTACGTCAAACTGTGGCGGCACCACGCCGCCCAGCCGCAAGCCGACCGGATCAACCGGCTCGCCGAGGAACGCGGCGAGGTGTGGCTGCCGCGCTACGGCGGCCTGATCAGCTCCGAGTGGGAGTTCGCCAAGGCACTCCAGCTGCTCGAGGAGGACCCCGAGGTCTATGCCGCGACCGAGCGGTGGCTCGAGGCGGCCGACTGGATCGTGTGGCAGCTCTGCGGTCGCTACGTCCGCAACGCCTGCACGGCCGGCTACAAGGGGATTCGGCAGGACGGGGCATACCCGTCGCGCGCCTTCCTGGCGGCGCTGAACCCGGCGTTCGCAGATTTCGTGACCGACAAGCTCGACCAGCCGATCGGTCAGCTCGGTGAGGCCGCCGGTTGCCTCACGGCCGAGGCCGCGGCCTGGACGGGGCTGCGCGAGGGCATCGCCGTGGCCGTCGGCAACGTCGACGCACACGTCACGGCCCCCGCCGCACGCGCCACCGAGCCCGGCCAGATGGTCGCCATCATGGGCACGTCGACCTGCCACGTCATGAGCAGCGACGTGCTGCGCGAGGTACCCGGCATGTGCGGCGTCGTCGACGGTGGCATCGTCTCGGGTCTGTGGGGGTACGAGGCAGGGCAGTCCGGGGTCGGCGACATCTTCGGCTGGTTCACCCGAATCGGTGTCCCGCCCGGGTACGCCTCGGCCGCGCGCGAGTCCGGCCTGTCGTTGCACGAGTACCTGACGGGCCTGGCCGCCCAGCAGGGAGTTGGGGAGCATGGTCTGGTCGCGCTCGACTGGCACAGCGGCAACCGTTCGGTGCTCGTCGACCACGAGCTGTCGGGAGCCGTCATAGGGCAGACCCTGGCCACCAGGCCAGAGGACGTGTACCGCGCTCTGCTCGAGGCAACCGCGTTCGGTACCCGCGTCATCCTCGAGACGTTCCGCGACAGCGGAGTGCCCGTCACGGAGCTGATCATCGCCGGCGGGCTGACCAAGAACCGGCTGCTCATGCAGATCTACTCGGATGTCACGCGGCTCCCGCTGTCGGTCATCGGGTCCGAGCAGGGGCCGGCCCTCGGCTCGGCCATCCACGCCGCGGTCGCGGCCGGCGCCTACCCCGACACCACGACGGCGGCACGCCTGATGGGCAAGCTCGAGCGCAACGCCTTCGTGCCCGACGAGGCCAGCTCGGCGGCATACGACGCGCTCTTCGAGGAGTACCTGCGGCTGCACGACTACTTCGGGCGCGGCGCCAACGACGTCATGAAGCGGCTCAAGGCCTTGCGTCGCAAGGCGATCGCTTCGCGAGGAGGCGACGCGGCATGACCGCGACCACCGAAGTGTCCACGACCATCGCGGCCCTGCGCCACGAGGTGTGCGCGCTGCACGCGGAGCTGACCCGCTACGAGCTGGTCATCTGGACCGCCGGGAACGTCTCGGCTCGGGTGCCGGGGCACGAACTGCTCGTCATCAAACCCAGCGGGGTCTCCTACGACGAGCTCACCCCCGAGAACATGGTCGTGTGCGATCTGCACGGCCGCGTCGTCGAGGGTGAGCTCGCGCCGTCGAGCGACACCGACGCGCAGGCCTACGTCTACCGGCACCTGCCGCACGTCGGCGGTGTCGTGCACACGCACTCGACCTACGCCACCGCCTGGGCCTCGCGCGGCGAGCCGATCCCGTGCGCGTTGACCATGATGGCCGACGAGTTCGGTGGCGAGATCCCGGTCGGCCCCTTCGCGCTCATCGGCGACGACTCGATCGGCCGGGGCATCGTGGACACCCTGACGCATAGCCGCTCGACCGCCGTGCTCATGCGAAACCATGGGGTGTTCACCATCGGCAGGAGCGCCCGGGCGGCGGTCAAGGCCGCCGTCATGTGCGAGGACGTCGCCCGCACCCTGCACATCGCCCGCCAGCTCGGCGACCCGATCCCCATCGAGCAGGCCTCCATCGACTCACTCTTCGAGCGCTACCAGAACGTCTACGGGCAGCGCTGACGGGCCCTGACCAAGCCGTCACACCATACGCACTGTCCGCCGAGCAACCCCTGAAGGAGACTGTCATGACCGCCCCCGCCGAGACGCCCCACGAGACCCGCGAGGTCTGGTTCCTCACCGGCAGCCAGCAGCTCTACGGCGACGAGACGCTGCGTCAGGTGGCCGACCAGTCCCAGGCCATCGCGAAGGATCTCGACGCGTCCGGTGCGCTGCCGGTCAAGGTGGTCTGGAGGCCGGCGCTCACCAGCTCGTCGGCCATCCACGCGGCCGTGCTCGAGGCCAACGCGGCGCCCGGCTGCGTCGGGGTGATCACGTGGATGCATACCTTCTCGCCGGCCAAGATGTGGATCACAGCTCTGGACGCGCTGCGCAAGCCGATGCTGCACCTGCACACGCAGGCCGGCGTCGAGCTGCCCTGGTCGAGCATCGACATGGACTTCATGAACCTCAACCAGGCGGCGCACGGGGACCGGGAGTTCGGCTTCGTCGCCGCCCGGCTCGGGGTGGCCCGCAAGGTGGTGGCCGGCCATGTGAGCAACCCCGCGGTGGTGGCGCGAGTGGCCGCGTGGGCGCGGGCCGCGATCGGCGTCGCGGAGCTGCGCAGCCTGCGGCTCACCCGGTTCGGCGACAACATGCGCGACGTCGCGGTCACCGAGGGCGACAAGGTCGAGGCGCAGCTGCGCTTCGGGGTGTCGGTCAACACGTATGGCGTGAACGACCTCGTGGCCGTCGTCGATGCCATCGCCGACTCCGAGGTGGACTCCCTCGTCGCGGAGTACCTGGATACCTACGACGTCGCGCCGGAGCTGCGTCCCGAGGGCGAGCGTCACGAGTCGCTGCGGTACGGGGCTCGCATCGAGGCGGGGCTGCGGGCCTTCTTGACGGACGGCGGCTTCCGGGCCTTCACGACGAACTTCCAGGACCTCGGCGGGCTGCGACAGCTACCCGGCCTCGCGGTGCAGCGGCTCATGGCCGACGGCTACGGCTTCGGCGGCGAGGGCGACTGGAAGACCTCGGTCCTGCTGCGCACGACCAAGGCGATGGCGCAGGGACGGCCCGGCGGCACCTCGTTCATGGAGGACTACACGTACCACCTCGTTCCGGGCGAGGAGAAGATCCTCGGCGCCCACATGCTCGAGGTGTGCCCGTCCATCGCGAGCCGGCGTCCGAGCCTCGAGATCCACCCGCTCGGCATCGGTGATCGCGAGGACCCGGTGCGGCTGCGGTTCACGGCCGCCCCCGGGCCTGGGATCGTCGTCGGCATCAGCGACCTCGGCGACCGATTCCGCCTCACCCTCAACGAGATCGACGTCGTGGAGCCGGACGCCGACCTGCCGCGGCTGCCGGTCGCATGCGCCGTGTGGGAACCCCGCCCCAACCTCTACACCTCGGCGGAGTCGTGGCTGCTCGCCGGCGCGCCGCACCACACCGTCCTGTCTGCCGCCGTCGGCGTCGAGGAGTTCCGAGATCTCGCCGAGATGGTCGCCACCGAACTCGTCGTCATCGACGCCGCCACGACCACCGAGTCGCTGCGCCAGGAGCTGCGCTGGAGCGCGGCCTACCACCGGCTCGCCGCCCGCCTGTAACCGACGCGGGCGGGCGCGGGCCGGGTGAGCGGCATACCCGCTGTGTCGCCGGACGACCACCATTGTTCCCACTGCGGCTGCCGAGCGTCGCGGGGGGACGGGTGCGGCGAATACTGGTCGTTCGACGATACGGCGGTGTGATCGAGTGAGGCGTTACTCAGACGCAGTCACCGTCACGCGCGGGCCGTGCGGGCGGCGATGTCACCCTCGGTGGCGAGCCAGTCGAGGATGTGGCCGACGGCCCAGTCCGGCGCCTCGAGCTGGGGCATGTGTCCGACGTTCTCGGCCACCTCGAAACGCCAGAGCGGGTTGAGGGCCGCCACACGTCGCGCCGCGGCGAGCGGCACGAGCCGGTCCTGCGCGCCGTGCAGCAGGAGCACCGGCACCACCATCCGTCGCGTGAGCTCGTCGATCCGCCGCCGGTGCGCCAGGACGAACAGCAGGGAGCGGGCAGCGACGACCAGTTCGGCGTCGGCGTCGGGACAGCTCTCGTCGCGCTCCCTCGCCAGCGCGAGATGCTCGCGCCACAGCTCCGACGGGATCCGATGGGAGTCGACGCTGCTGAGGCGAAGGATCGCCTTGGCCTGGGCCTCGGCCGACATGAAGGAGCGCCGACGGGCCATGACGACGTTGCCGACGGCAGGTATCGCGTAGCCGGTGAAGATCAGCCCCACGAGCGGGTCCGGGGGAGCCGTGATCCCGACCGGGAGCGCCGGGTCGACCAGGACGAGCCCTGCCACGATGTCCGGCCGCGCGTCTGCAACGAGCAGCGAGAGCAGCCCTCCCATGGAGTTGCCGACCAGGACGACGGGGTGGCCCACGACGGTGTCGACGAAGCGTTCGAGCAACCGACGGTTGCCGTCGATCGTCGGCGAGGTGCCGACGGACCGGGTGCGCCCGAACCCGACCAGGTCGACCGCGAGGACCCGGCAGGACTGCGCCAGAGGGGGTCCGGCGGCGGCCCAGTTGAGGACCGACCCGCCGAGGCCGTGCACGAGCAGGAGGACCGGGGCATCAGCCGGCCCCCCGTAGTCGATGTAGTGCACCGGTCCGTCGAGGTCGACCCACTTCCTGGAGAAGGGTGGCCGCGCCTCGCCAAGCGGTTCGGCTGAAGGCTCCGTCACTCCTTCATTCTGGCCCGGCGCGCGGGCACGGAGCGCGCTATGCCCAAGAGACATTTGGTCGGGATCCCACCCTGCGGCTCGATGGCATCGGCCCGTCCCGGGCGGGCCCGCCCACTGTGCAGCGTTCGGTCAGGCCCTGATCCACCGCCCCCACGAGACGGATGACCCCCTTGACAGGACCTTGGATCGGCTTGACGATGATCTCCATCGATAACTGACGGATGAGTCAATCTTGGACGAACGGCTCAGGACCGGGTCGACACTCGCTGCGACGGTGTCCGGCCGGTGAGGTGACAGGCATGGCACGACCTAGCGTCGAGGCGCAGCGTCGCGAACAGATCCTTCGCGCTGCATGCGAGGTGATCCGCGACAAGGGGATCAACGCCCTGCGAGTCTCCGACGTCGCCGCCCGGGCCGGGATGAGCACGGGGGCGGTGCACTACTACTTCGAGACCAAGCGCGCCCTGACGCATGCCGCATTCGAGTGGAACTTCACCAGGTCGCTGGCCCGCAGAGAGGTGATACTCACCCGCCGCACGAGCCCAAGCGAACGGTTGCGGGCCTTTGTCAGCTCCTACCTCCCCGGCGACGACGAGACGACCGCGGCCTGGCACGTCTGGGCCGAGACGTGGGTCGAGGCACTGCACGACGCCGAGCTGCGAGCGCTCAACGAGCGGGTGTACGAGGAGTGGCGATCCATGATCACCGAGATCATCCGCGACGGCCAGGCCGATGGCACCATCATCGACCGGGACCCGGTGTTGCTGGCCGACACCGTCGTCAGTCTGGTCGACGGGCTCTCGATGCAGGCGCTCGTCGGTAGTCGTCACATGACCGCGTCCCGGATGCATGCCGTCTGCGAGCACCTCATCGACGCCATCTCTGTCTCCTCCGGACGGGTGAAGGTCTCGTGACCGGCCCCGGTCCTGTCCTCGCACACGGCGGTCAGCGCCCTCGACCGAGCCCCCCCTTGACACGCCGTACTCATTCGCCTCATGCTTGGATCCCATATAACTGACCCATCAGTCAACTTTCACCAAGGAGCTTCCGCATGTCTCGACCTGTCACCGATGGAATCGACCTGACCGACGAGCAGCGGGAGTTCGTCGCGTTGGCAAAGGAGTTCGCCGCCAAGGAGATCCGGCCTCGCTCCCGAGAGGTCGACGAGGCAGACACGGTGGCGCCGCTCGACCTCTGGGAGAAGGCTGCGGAGGTCGGCCTCACCGGCTACATGCTGCCGACCGAGTACGGCGGCGGCGGCGTCACCGACCTCGTCACCCAGTGCCTCGTCCAGGAGGAGCTGTGCTACGGCGACATCGGCATCGCCAACTTCCTCACCTCGAGCGGCTTCTTCTCCGAGCCGATCCTGCACCTCGGCTCCGAGGCGCAGAAGAAGCGGTGGCTGTCCATGCTCACCGACGGCGTGCCGCCCGTGACGAGCGTCGCCGTGACCGAGCCGGGCGTCGGCTCCGACTCCGCGAGCCTCCAGACCCGTGCCGTCCGCGACGGCGACCACTACGTGCTGAACGGCCAGAAGACCTGGATCTCCAACGCACCGCTGTCGCAGTACTTCGTCGTCTTCGCGACGGTCGACCCGACCCTGCGCTCGCGTGGCATCACGGCCTTCCTCGTCGAGCGCGACCGCGAGGGCGTCACCGTGGGGGCCCCGATGAAGAAGTACGGACAGCGGGGCACGCTCAACGCCGAGGTCTTCCTCGAGAACGTCCGGGTCCCCGTCGAGAACCGCCTCGGTGATGAAGGAAAGGCCTTCTACGGGCTGATGGGCACCTTCGACGCTTCCCGGATCCTCATCGGCGCCGCTGCGACGGGCCTGTCCCGGGCCGCCCTCGATACCACCATCGCCTACGCCCACGAGCGGACCCAGTTCGGCAAGCCGATCATCGAGCACCAGGCCGTCGCCTTTCGGATCGCCGACATGGCGGCTCGCACCGACGTGTCCCACCTCGTGACGATGCGTGCCGCCCGACTCTTCGACGCAGGCAAGAGCACCCCGGACATCTCCGCTGTCGCCAAGCTGACGGCTTCGGAGAACACGACCTGGGTCTGCGATGCGGCCCTCATGACCCACGGCGGCTGGGGATACTCCCGCGAGTACTTCCCGGAGAAGTGGCTGCGCGACGCCAAGCTCGAGGAGCTCGAGGAGGGCACGTCCGACATCCAGCGCCTCATCATCTCGAGGGCCGTCGGCAAGCCGTCGGTCGGCCGATGAGCACGGACCTGCGTGTCTTCTCCGAGCCGCGGTCCGTTGCCGTCGTAGGTGCCTCTGCGGACACCGCCAAGTGGGGCTACTGGGTCGCCCGAGGCGCCCTGCGCGGTGCACACCGACGGGAGGTCCACCTCGTCAACGCCAAGGGGGCGGTGATCGAGGGCACGCCCTCGGTGCGCAGCCTGAGCGAGCTCGACACAGCCCCCGAGCTCGTCGTCCTCTGCGCACCGGCCAGGACGGTCCCCGCGGTCATCGACGAGGCGCTGGCCATGGGCGCCAAGGGCTTCCTCGGCATCACGGCCCACATCGACGTGGCGAACGGGCAGGTGGGCCTCGAGCGAGAGCTCGCGGCCAGGATCCGTCACGCCGGCGCCCGGATCGTCGGGCCGAACTGCCTGGGCATCTACGACGCCGCGGCCGACCTGGACCTCGTCTGGGGCAGCTTCACCCCCGGGCACGTCGCCATCGTGTCCCAGTCGGGCCAGCTCGGGCTCGAGCTGTCCGGCTTGGCTGCGCACGCGGGCCTGGGCATCTCGCGGTTCGTGTCCATCGGCAACCAGGTCGACGTCACGGCCACCGACCTGCTCGAGGACCTCGCGCAGCACGAGACGACCCGGGTCGTCGTCCTCTACCTCGAGAGCTTCGCCGCCGGACGGGACCTCGTGTCGGTCCTCGCGCGGCTGCGCGAGGCGGGCAAGCCGGTCATCGTCCTCACCGTCGGCGCCAGCGACGCCAGCCGCGATGCGGCCAAGTCGCACACGGGAGCGATGACGGCCTCGACCGATGTCGTCGCCGCCGCCTGTGCAGCCGCCGGGGCCGTGCTCGTGCAGACGCCCGTCCAGGCGATCGACCTGGCCCACCTGCTGCTGGGCAGCCCTCTGCCGCAGGGCCGCCGGGTGGCCATCGTCAGCGACAGCGGCGGGCAGGGCGCCCTGGCAGCCGACACGATGGCCCGAGACGGCCTGCAGGTGCCGCGGTTCTCCGCGGGCACCTCCGGGCGCCTCGCCGCACTCCTGCCTGCGGGTGCGGGAGTCGCCAACCCGGTCGACCTGGCCGGAGCAGGCGAGCAGGACCTCACCACCTACTCCAAGGTCGTCGAGACGATCCTCGGCAGCGGTGAGGTCGACACGGTCGTCCTCTCGGGCTACTTCGGCTGCTACGGGTCGGACACCCCTGCGCTGCTCGACCGGGAGCTCTCGGTCGTGACGAGCCTTGCGGACTCCGTGCGAGTGCATGAGCGCCCGGTCGTGGTGCACAGCATGAGCCACGACTCGGACGCGGTCCGGCACATGCGTGCCCAAGCCGTCCCAACCCTGCACACCATCGACGCGGCCGCGAGGTCGATCGCGTTCGCTGCCGACCTGGCCGCTCGCGACGGCCGGCAGACCGGCACCGTGGCCCCCGGGGGCGCCCAGACGGGTGAGACGGCCGGCTACCTCGAGGCACGGGCAGGACTCATGGCCTACGGCGTCTCCTACCCGCAGGCACGCCGGGTCACCTCAGCGGAGGAGGCTCTCGCCGCCGCACGTGGTCTGCGGAGCCCCTTGGTGCTCAAGGCCGGCCACCTCGAACACAAGACCGAGGTCGAGGGTGTCAAGGTCGGGATCGCTACGCCTGAGGACGCCCGCGATGCCTACGTCGAGATGTCCGAACGGCTCGGCCCCGGCGAGTACGTCCTCGAGGAGATGGACGCCCGCGAGAGCACCGTGGAGCTTATCGTCGGCTCCCGACGGGACGGCTCGTTCGGGCCGGTCGTCGTCGTCGGGCTCGGCGGCATCCATGCCGAGCTCTACCGTGACGTCGCGCTGGCGCTCGCCCCGGTCACCCCGGAGGCCGCCGTGCAGATGATCACATCGCTGCGCGCACTGCCCCTGCTCCGAGGATTCCGCGGGCGGCCCGTCGTCGACATCGAGTCGGCCGCCTCGGTCGTCGCTGCGGTGTCTCGGCTCATTGCCGAGCAGCCGGAGGTCGTCGAGTGTGAGATCAACCCGTTGCGGGTCGGCCCCACCGGCGCCGTCGCGGTCGACGCCCTGGTCGTGGCGGCATCCCCCTCGGCAACGGGACCCGCCGATACACAGTCGAACCGAGTCAAGGAAGAGGCACGATGAGCGAGTCCATGGTCGACGCGACAGCAACGAGGTCGGGGGAGCAGCGGACTGCTCGGATGACGGGTGGTCAGGCCGTTGTCGCGGCGCTCGCGGCCCACGGGGTGGACGTGGCCTTCGGTATCCCGGGCACGCACAACCTCGAGATCTACCGACACCTCGGCGACCACGGCATCCGTCACGTCAGCCCGAGACACGAGCAGGGTGCGGGCTATGCCGCGGACGGCTATGCCCGCAGCTGCGGCAGGCCGGGCGTCGCGATCGTCACGAGCGGGCCGGCGGTGCTCAACGCGACTGCCGCCCTGGGGCAGGCCTACTCCGACTCGATCCCGATCCTCGTCGTCTCTCCGGGGTTGCCCGTGCGCCACCCGGCACTCGGCAACGGCATCCTGCACGAGACGAAGAACCAGGGCGCAGCCGTCGCCTCCGTCGCTGCCGCGAGCATCCGCGCCACGTCGGTGGCGGAGATCCCCGTCGCGGTGGCGCAGGCATTCGCGATCATGCGCTCGGGCCGGCCCCGCCCGGTCCATCTCGAGATCCCGCTCGACGTCCTTGCCGAGGAGGGGGAGGTCACGATCGCGACCGGAGCCACGGCGGCGCCGGTCGCCGCTCCTGCCGAGGCGGTTGCCGCCGCGGCCGACCTCCTCGCCGGGGCGGTCCGTCCGGTTCTTCTCGTCGGGGGCGGCGCCCGATGGGCCGCACCCCAGGTCCGTGCCCTCGCCGAGCGGCTCGGCGCGCCGGTGGTCACGACGACGAACGGCAAGGGCGTGCTGCCCGAGGACCACCCGCTGGCGCTCGGCGCCGGCATCCATCTGGCGTCGGTGGCCGCCCTCGTCGCCGAGGCAGACGTCGTGGTCGCCATCGGCACCGAGCTCGCGCCCTCCGACCTGTGGAACGGTCCGTTGCCGATCACGTGCCCGGTGGTGCGGGTCGACATCGACCCGGTCGGTGTCGTCACCAACCTCGTTCCCGGTGTCGCACTCGTCGGCGACGCCGCGCGCACGCTGGACGACGTGCTCGCCGCGCTCAACCCTGACCGTATGCCGCTCAGCTCGCAGCCTGCCGACCGCTCGCAACCTGCCGACGGGGTGGACCGCGACGCGGCCGGGACTGCGGCGCAATGGCGCTCGCGCAAGGACGGTGATGCCGCAACCGAGGGCGCCGAGTGGCTCGAGATCGTCGGTGCGCTCGCGGATGCACTGCCACGCGACGCCATTCTGGCCGGCGACAGCGCGATGGTCTGCTACTACGGGGCGATCGCGAACCTGCCCGCGTACCAACCATCGTCGTTCCTCTACCCGGTCGGCTTCGGCACCCTCGGCTACGGTCTGCCTGCCGCGATCGGGGCCAAGGTGGCGCACCCCGACCGCCCGGTCGTGGCGCTGCTCGGCGACGGCGGCGTCATGTTCACCGTCGCCGAGCTGGCCACCGCGGCCGGCCTCGGGCAGCCGCTACCCGTCGTCATCGTCGACAACTCCGGCTACGGCGAGATCCGCAACGAGATGATCGACCGCGACGATCCCGTCCGGGCGGTCACGTTCCCGGCCCCCGACTTCGCCGCGCTCGGCCGTGCGCTCGGGTGCCACGGTGTGACCGTCACCGCTGCGTCGAGTCTCGCCGATGCCGTGCGCGAGGCGCTCGCTGCCGACACGACGACCGTCATCCATGTCATCCACACCGACCCCGCGTCGACCATTGCCGAAGGAGCCCGCCCATGACCACCCCCGCCCTGCT
>NZ_JAKDLO010000283.1 GCF_030452765.1 Intrasporangium sp. | reverse complement strand
ACCAAGCCGCCGCCGTCACCCGGCCGGGACGTCACTCCAGCGGAGCCGCACCCTATTGATCACCTGGCCATCACCCGATCGGGCATCTGGGTCATCGATGCGAAGCGCTACCAGGGCAGGCCGAGCCTCAAGATCGAGGGCGGGCTCCTGCGGCCGCGCGTCGAGAAGCTGCTCGTCGGGAGTCGCGACTGCACCAGGCTCGTCGGGGGAGTGCTGCGGCAGGTCGAGCTCGTCTCGAGAGGTGGCCGGCGACGTCCCGGCGACCGGCGTCCTGTGCTTCGTCGAGGCCGACTGGCCACTCGTCGGCGGAGCGTTCACGATCCAGGGCACCCACGTGGTCTGGCCCAAACGCCTCGCCAAGCTGCTCGCCGCCCAGCGGCAGGGTGGCCTCGACGTGGCAGCCCTGCGGGCGACGATCGCCGCGAGCTTCCCGGCGGCCTGAACCTGCGGGAGACTTGACACATGGCTGCCCACTGGCGGGCCCTGCACGACTACCTCGTCCAGCAGGACAGGCGGGTCACGCTGTCGTGGGAGCGGCTCGACGAGATCGTCGGTGGGGTACCGGCGTCCGCGACCAACCACCGGGCGTGGTGGTCCGGTGATCGTCCGCACGTCCGCGTATGGCGCACTGCCGGCTTCCACGTCGAGGACCTGCGACCCGGCCACAGCGTTACCTTCGTCCGTGACCACGCCCCGGACCAGGTGCCCGCACGGCCCACCCGCGTCAGACCTCAGTCCCACGCACCCACCCGAGCTGGTGACGCAGACGTCATCCTCGTGACGTGCGTCAAGACGAAGCGGCCGTCGCCGAGCGCGGCGAAGGACCTCTACGTCTCACCGCTCTTCCTCAAGGAGCGCGCCTATGCCGAGGCCAGCGGCAGGCCGTGGTTCATCCTCTCCGCCGAGCACGGTCTCGTGGCGCCCGACGAGTGGCTCGCGCCATACGAGCGCTACCTGCCGGACACGCCCCGCGAGTACCGCGACGTCTGGGGCCGCTGGGTCGCCGCACGGCTGCTCCTGCTCGTCGGGTCACTCAAGGGGAAGATCGTCGAGGTGCACGCCAGCGAGGAGTACATCCGAGCGATCGCGGAACCGCTGCTCGCTGCCGGTGCCGTCCTCGTGACACCGCTCGCCGGTCTGTCGTTGGGTCAGCGACAGCAGTGGTATGCCGCTCACCCCCTTCCATCGCAGCCCGCGGTTCCGGACGTCGCTGAGCCCGAGACGACGACCACAAACGAAGATCTGGTGGGGCCGTTCGTCGACTTCTTGGGCGACGCGAACCACGCCATGTCCATTCCGGATCTACTGGCGACCGAGCGAGTGCGGCTTCAACGTCCAGGTCTGTACAGCTGGTGGATCGACGAGGAGGGCTCCGCCCAGCTCGGCCATGCGCTCGGGTACCCACTGGATCCAGGCCTCATCTACGTCGGTCAGGCAGGGGCGTCTCGCATGCTCAGCGGCCGACGATCGAGCAACACGCTTTGGAGCCGGATCGCCGGCATGCACCTGGGCAGGAAGCAGGAGTTCTCAACGTTCCGAAGGACGCTCGCGGCGTTGCTGTTTCCCAGTGACAGCGAGGGTGCCATCGACGAGGATGCCCTTACCGAGTGGATGTCACGTCACCTGCAAGTCGTCACCGTTCCCGTTGCGAACCCTGACACACTCGGCCAGCTGGAGCATGACGTCCTCCAGCGCCTCGACCCGCCACTCAACCTCCAGGGCATGCCGCCGTCGACGGTGCGAGAGCGACTCAGCCAGTTGCGAAAGCGGTTCTCGTCGTAGCCATCCCGCGTCCTGCTCAGGTCAGGGCAAGCCTCATCCTCACGACGCCAGGAACACCGTGTCCATGTGCCACTGCACTGCTTCCCGGTTGGGCCGATCCACGTTCCGGTCAGGCACCGCGATCGGCTGCCCGGCCTTCGAGTAGAACTCCTCCCCGTTGCCGAACTCCGCCTGAAGCCGCTTGCTCACGTGCAGCCGGTGCCGCTCGTCGACGCCGAGGTACCCGGCGTCGAACAGGAGATGCACGTCGGATCGCAGCAGCAGTCCGTTGTCGACGCGATGCTGGCCTTCCGCCGCCACCGGCCGGATGTGCGCCGCTTCCAGCGTCGGAGTGATCCTGGCTCCCGTGATCGCGCACTGCCCGTGGTACGACGAGAGCACGAGGCTCTTGAAGCCCTTCTGTCCGAGCCGCGGCGCCATCAGGCGCGGCAGGCCCCGCGTCGGCCCTTCGATGTACGCCGCCACGTCGGCGTCAGGACGAAGGTCCGGCACCCGCGCGCCCACGAGCAGCTGCACGAACGCTGCCTCGAGGTACGACCAGTCCTCGTGCTGTGGGTCATATCCTCTGCCGCGCACGGCCGAGGCCTGATACGACGGCGGCACCGGCACCTCGAGCTCCTGCGGGACGAAGAACGAGTCCCGGATCAGGATGCACCCGATCTGCGGATCCGCCTCAGGCGGTTGCCCGTTGCGTGCCCGGTAGTGGTTGATCGAGCGCAGCATGTCATCTCGCGTCGCGCACCCGTTCGCCTCGCCATAAAACCGCCAGGCGTCGCTGACCCGCATCCTCACGTGGCCCTCGTACAAGCCGCCGCCGATGAGTCGCCCCCCTACCGCGGACTTGCTCCGGTACACGAACCGGTCGCCCACCTGGAGTGCCTTGAACGTCACCGCGCTGGGCAGCCAGAAGTTCACCTCGTCGAACTCCGGGTTCGCGCGCAGGAACGCCGCCCAGTCCGAATCGGTCGGGAAGACGTACGCCTTCATGGCGTCACTGCCCTTCGGGTGCGCGCGCGGCGCCTGCGTCCATGTGCACATCATGCGCGCACGTACCCTTTCGCGCATCCGGTTCCGTGTGCCGATGAGCTTGGTTCCAGTGTGACGCCGCCATCGCGCACGGGTCTCTTGCCAATCCCGCGCCACAAGAGGTGCCTGGCGTAGCCCCAGACGAGTCCGTCGCGATCGTCAGTGTGACACTTGCAAGGCCTCGTGGGATTCAGAGGATGCGGCAGGGTCGCAGTGTGCCTCCCGCGCACAACCTTCGGGATCCGTTGTCCATTTGAAGGCAACGCCCGATAGGCAGTACGCGGCCAACGTTGCGCTCTCCAACGAGCAGCTGCTGCGTGTCACGAACGCTTCAGATCAGCGCTTGTGCACGTCATCAACGCGTAAGGAGCTGCGGACGATTGGACGGCCTCAGGTGCACGAGCTCCTCTCTGCAGCAAGGGTTCCGGTGCTCCTGCTCGACCAGTACCAGGTCGTCCGGCCGGGGGAGCTGGGCCCGGTCGAGGAGATCGATCGTCGCTGCGCTCGGCCCGCGGGTCGAGCACATCAACTTGGCCGACCAGGTCCGGTGCGGTGGCTCCGAACTCTGTGTCGACTGGTCGTGCGCGCCTGCTCGTGCTTGCAGAGGGCGTGCCCATCGAGGGGAGGTGACGACGGATTCGACGTGGCGCTAGTCGATCAGGAAGTTGAGCCAGCTGATCAGATGGCGTACCGAGTCAATGTTCACTCCCGATCCATCTGCGTTGCCACGGAAGTGCATGACTTGGTTGCGCAGTGAAACTACGTCTGCGAGGAGTTTCCGGAACACGGCCGGTTCGACGGCGGACGCCCACTGGTCAAGACCGGGGACACGGACGCCGACCCACCCGATCGACGACTCGGCGCATACGATGGGCGCATCAAGTGGAGCATCAACTGGTGTTACTCTTGATGCACTCTCTCGGAGGTAGGCATGCGGACCACGGTTACGGTTGACGACGAGCTGATGGCGCGCGCGCAAGAGCTGACCGGGACGGTCGAGCGGTCCGCTCTGATCCGGCAGGCGCTCG
>NZ_JAKDLO010000282.1 GCF_030452765.1 Intrasporangium sp. | reverse complement strand
GCGGGCCCGGGTGCGTCCGGGGCGTGGGCCCGGCGCCGCCGCCCGCGTCTGGAGCTGCGTTCCCGCATCGTGGCCATGAGGTCGATCGAGTCCACGTCTCGATGGCTTTTCCCGGGGGCGGCGACACCCCCCTCTGCCTCGACGTCGTAGACCTCCGAGGTGCCTGCCTCGCGCAGGTGTGGTGCGGGGACCGGGCCGACCGGCTCGAGCTGCTCGTCGGCGCTGAGCCAACGCGCCTCGTCGTCACAGGCCTGCACGGTGCGGGCCAGCGGGTCGAAGGACCACTCGGCCAGGCGCTGCCGACCTCCGGCGTTGAAGAAGACGGCTACCGTCCACCCGCCCTTGTCGTCGCGTCTGGAGTCCCAGCGTGCGGTGCTCGAGTCGATCTGGCGAGACCGGAGCCGCTCGTCGACCCGGGTGCCGAGCACGCCGCCTCCGGGACTGCCCCCCGGCGTCCTCAGCCGGACCTGGCGGCCCAGTGCCGCGACGTGCTCGCGCTCGGCGAGGATCGGTCCCTCGTAGCGCCGGACCTTCTCGACCGTCCAACCGGCCCGGTCGGCGGTCTCTTCCGCCGTGAGGCCGGCCCGGATCATCGCCTGCACGTCCTTGGGCCGCAGGCCCCCGTCGAGCTCGATCTGAAGCTGCCCGAGATGGGGCCGGTCCCGGCGCGCGGCGGCGCGGAGTGGCTCGTCGAGCGGCACCCGGTAGCGGTTTCCGTCGTCGTCCCCGAGGATGAGGTGCACCCCGTCCTCGTGGACTCCGATGAGGCGAAGTTCCTGCATCGATGGGTCTCCCGGTCACTCGTCAGGTGCGTGCCGTCCTCGAGCATGCCATTCTCGTCCACGGCGAGAAAGCACCCACGCCGCACCGGGCCGGTTTCTCTTCGGCGAACCGGGCCTGAGACAGTGAGGCTCATGCAGCCCTACGACGCGATCGTCCTGGTCGGCTTCGGCGGACCTGAGGCGCCCGGCGAGGTGATGCCCTTCCTGCGCCGAGTGACGGCCGGCCGCGGCATCCCCGACGAGCGGCTGGCCGAGGTGGGCCGGCACTACCACCACTTCGGTGGCCGCAGCCCGATCAACGAGCAGAACCGGGCCCTGCTCGCCGCCCTGCGCGTGGAGCTCGACGCCCGCGGCGACGACATACCCGTCCTCTGGGGCAACCGCAACAGCGCACCGTTCCTGGTCGACACGCTACGTCAGGCGTATGCCGCCGGGCACCGCCGCGTCCTCGCCGTCACGACGAGCGCGTACGCGTGCTACTCATCCTGTCGCCAGTACCGCGAGAACCTCGCCGACGCGGTGACCCGGCTCGTGAGCGATGGCATCGAGATCGTCGTGGACAAGATCGCGCCCTACGCACCGCGCCCCGGTTTCGCTCGGGCGAACCTGGAGCGGCTGGTGGACTCGATGCGTGCCATCGACGGGACGCCGGACGAGCAGGTCTCGCTCCTGTTCGTCACCCACTCGATCCCGACCGCGATGGAGGAGACGTCCGGTCCGGGCGACGCAGCGGGAGGCCTCTACCAGCGCCAGCACCTCGCCCTGGCCTCGCAGCTGACCGAGCAGAGCAACCGCATCCTCGGCCGTCACCTGAGCGGCGAGCTCGTCTTCTGCTCCCGCTCCGGGCCGCCGACGCAACCGTGGCTCGAGCCCGACGTCAACGACCGGATCGAGCAGCTCGCCCGGTCCGGGGTCGAGGCCGTCGTGCTCGCCCCGGTCGGGTTCGTCTCCGACCACATGGAGGTCGCCTACGACCTCGACACCGAGGCGGCTGCCACCGCCGGGCGGCTCGGGATGCGTCTGGTCCGCGTCCCCACCGTCGGGACCCTGCCCACCTTCGTGCGCGACCTCGTCGACGCCGTCGCAGAGCGGGCCGCGGAGGCTCGCGGCCACGCGGTGCCCGGCTTCCCGGGGCGGATGCCCTCCGTGTGTGCCTCGGGCTGCTGCCCCAACATGCGAGTCGCTGCCCGACCGGCGCTGTGTGGGAGGGACTGAACGGTGGCGCACCTGGACCACGACCTCGATCCGGCACTGCTCGTCGAGCTCGAGCACCTGTGCACCGGGCTCGCCTCGCACGCGGGCCGCTTCATCCACGACGAGCGGCCCCGACGGGTGCGCGTCGCCGACACCAAGTCGAGCGAGACGGATGTCGTGACGGAGATGGATCGCCGTTCCGAGCAGCTCCTGCACGGCCTGGTCCGGCAGGCCCGACCGGAGGACGGCATCCTGGGCGAGGAAGGGGCGCACGTCTCCGGCCGATCCGGTCTGACCTGGGTCATCGACCCCATCGACGGCACGGTCAACTACCTCTATGACATACCGGCGTATGCCGTCTCCGTCGCTGTCGTCGTCGGTGACCCCGAGACCCCCGGAAGCTGGCGTCCGGTGGCCGGTGCGGTGTCAGACCCCTGTCGGGGTGTCGTGCACCACGCCCGCCGCGGCGGTGGCGCCTGGACGCGGTCGGACCACGGGAAGCGCAGCGTGCCCAGGCGGCTCGCGGTCTCCACGGAGGACGCGCTGGGTCGGGCGCTGCTCGCGACCGGCTTCGGCTACGAGGCACAGGTACGCGCCCGACAGGCCGAGGTCATGCGTGAGGTCCTGCCCCTGGTCCGCGACATCCGGCGTATCGGCAGCGCCGCACTCGACCTGGCCCGTGTCGCCGAGGGCACCGTCGACGCATATGCGGAGACGGGCCTCAACCCGTGGGACCTGGCGGCGGGCTGGCTCCTTGTCGAGGAGGCCGGCGGTCAGGTCCTCGGCGTCGCCGCCCACCCGGGCCCGGCGCTGACAGTGGCCGCCGGGCCGGCTCTCGTCGAGCCGGTCAGGGCTCTTTTCACGGCCCGGATGCACTCCGAGGGCGACGTGTCGTGAGAATCATGTGACAGCGGGCTCCTGATAGGGCACAATCCGCGCACGGACATTGTTTTGCAGCCCAGTTGACGGGAACAAAACGTGGGGGAAGGGACGTTGCTCCCACGCATGACCTGAGGGAGTTGAGAAGGCGACAAATGGCTACCGACTATGACGCACCGCGCAAGACCGACGATGACCTCTCCGAGGACTCGATCGAGGAGCTGAAGTCGCGCCGCGTCGACAAGAGCTCGTCGAGCGTCGACGTCGACGAGACCGAGCAGGCAGAGGGTTTCGAGCTGCCTGGGGCCGATCTGTCCGGTGAGGAGCTGTCCGTGCGGGTCCTGCCCAAGCAGGCCGACGAGTTCACCTGCTCGCGCTGTTTCCTCGTCCACCACCGCAGCCAGCTGGCCAAGGAGGTCGGGGGACAGATGATCTGCTCGGACTGCGCGGCCTGAAAAGGCACGACACAACCTGAACGGCACGACACAAGCAGTAGGGTCGGTCCTCGTGACCGACCCTGGTGCATGCCCGCAGCAGGTCGTCCGGATCCTCCGGCTCGACCCCGACCTACCGCTGCCCGCCTACGCCCACCCCGGTGACGCGGGCGCCGACCTGCTGGCCCGCGTCGACGTCACGCTGGCACCGGGGGAGCGCGCGCTCGTGCCGACCGGGGTCGCCCTCGCCCTGCCCGAGGGGTACGCCGGCTTCGTCGTGCCCCGGTCGGGGCTTGCCACGCGGCACGGCATCACGACGGTGAATGCACCGGGCACGGTCGACGCCGGGTACCGCGGCGAGATCAAGGTCAACCTGGTCAACCTCGACCCGTGCGAGATCTTCACGGTCCGGCGGGGGGACCGCATCGCCCAGCTCGTGATCCAGCCGGTCGTGCGGGCACGTTTTCTCGAGGTCGATTCGCTCGACGCGACCCAACGGGGCGACACTGGACACGGGTCGACTGGCGGCTTCGGCCGTGACATGTCCGCCGCGACGGGTCCGCCGCGAC
>NZ_JAKDLO010000091.1 GCF_030452765.1 Intrasporangium sp. | reverse complement strand
AGGGGGCTACTTGAGGGTGAAGGGCATCGTGGCCATGGCCGAGACGGAGCCGTCCTTCGGGCTCGTCTCGAAGACCTGGACGACGTAGTCACCCGCAGGCAAGGGGTCGGTCGTGAACGAGTAGGCGGCTCGAGCGGGGCCGGCCTCCTTCGCCGTCGTGTGTCCCGATGCCACCTCCTGGCCACCCAGCACGATCTTCCACTGGACGTTGGCCTCGAACGTGCTCGCGATGCCCGACACGGTGACCCTGCCGGTCTTGAGCGTCGCGTCGCGGCTCGGCTCGTCGATCCAGATCGGGGACAGGACCTCGTAGACGGCCATCTGACCCGTCGGGCGGGTGTAGGTCTGGCCGGTCGTCAGGTCACCGGCCAGGGTCGTCGATCCGTCGGCCAACGCGAAGCGGACCGGCAGGTTGCCCTTGCCGACCGCAGCCGTGGCAGTCCAGACGAGCTGCTGGACGGCGATGCGCGCCTCGCTCTCGCTGAGACCCCGCGCGCCGGTCGACAGGGTCACCCGGATCTCACCGGATGCCTCGGAGACGCCCTCGACCCGGACGCCCTCCCACATCGGCTGGTAGGACGCATCGGCCGGACCCGCACCGACCGCCCTTTCGAGGGCCGCCTTCGCCTTCGAGGCCGCATCGCCGGGGGCGGCGACGTCGGCCGGAGTGAACTCACGGAAGAGCACGAGGGCGGTCGAGCCGGTGCCGCCACCGGTGCGTGAGCCGACGTAGTAGACCGGCACGGTCGCCCGAGTGGTCACGACCGGAGCGGACGTCGCGGCGCTGGAGGTGGGCTGTGCCGAGGTCGGCGTCCCCTCGGTCGTCGTCGTCGCCGTCTGCGTGGCCGTCGTCTGCGTCGCGGCCGGAGGCGGGGGTGTGGGGGCCTGTTTCGCGATCCACACGCCGAGCGCCGCGATGCCGGCCAGCGCGGCGGCAGCGACAGGCAGCAGCCAGCGGTGTCGCCCCGACCCGACCGGGTCTGAGCCGGCCAGGTGCGACTCGGCGCGATGCGCCTCGGCGAGGATCGCGTCGAGCCGGTCGTGCGGTTGGATGCGGTCGGCCTCCCGGTGCAGCTCAGCCCGCACGGACTCCTCGATGTGGCGCAGGCCGGCGCCGATGACGATGGGCTCGTCCTCGGGCCGCTCGCCCGGGTTAGGGTCGTCGTTGCTCATGGCTGCTCCATCGTGGCGCGCAGGGTGGTGAGGGCTCGGTGGGCGTGGGCCTTGACCGAGCCGGGGGAGATGTCGAGGGTGTGGGCGATCTGGGCCTCCGAGAGGTCTTCGTAGTAGCGCAGAACGAGGACCTCACGCTGGCGTTGCGGCAGCCGCTCGAGGGCCTCGAGCATCGTGTGCCGGTCCGCGGCGGCCAGCGCGCCGGCCTCGGCGCTGTCATGGCTGGCCCGGCCGGGTGCATCGGCCCCGCCGGCGTCGGCCCGGTTCTGTCGGTCGACCACCACTGCGTGGCGCTGCAGCGAACGGCACCGGTTGACGACCGCGGTCTGCAGGTAGGCCACGACCCGACCCGAGTCGCGGATCGAGTCCCACTTGCGGTGGGTCGCGACGAACGCGTCCTGGACGGCGTCCTCGGCCACGGACTGGTCCCTGACCAACAACCACGCCAGCCGGACGAGGCGGGTCCAGTGAGCGGCATACAGCTCCGCGATGGCGTCGTCGGAGACGCTCGACGGTCGCGCTCGGGTAGGCATGCCCAACGCTCTCACGATGTGGAGACGCACAGCGGGACCGGCGCGTTGACCTGAGAGCTGTGAGGCGTCTCACGGTCAGGGGCCCACGTAGACTGGGGCCAAATGAACGACGCCGATTCCGTGAGCTCCGACCCGCAGGCCGAGCCCGTTCTCACTCGAGAGATCCCGCCGCCGATCGAGATGGTCACGCTGCTCGGGCCACGCGACGAGTTCCTCCGCACCCTCGAGCGGGCGTTCCCGAGAGTCGACACGCATGTCCGCGGCAACGCGATGACCTTCTCCGGGCCGGCGGGAGAGCTGGACCTCATCGACGAACTGCTCGACGAGCTCCTGGCGATCATCACCACGGGGCAGCCGCTCAACCGTGACGCCGTCGAGCGCTCCATCGCGATGCTGCGCAGCCAGACCAAGGAGCGGCCCGCCGACGTGCTGACGATGAACATCGTCAGCAACCGCGGCCGCACCATCCGGCCCAAGACCCTCGGGCAGAAGCGCTACGTCGACGCCATCGACGAGCACACCATCGTGTTCAGCATCGGTCCGGCCGGCACGGGCAAGACCTACCTCGCCATGGCCAAGGCGGTCGCCGCCTTGCAGGCCAAGCAGGTGAACCGGATCATCCTGACCCGGCCGGCGGTCGAGGCCGGCGAGCGGCTCGGCTTCCTGCCGGGCACCCTCAACGACAAGATCGACCCCTACCTGCGACCCCTCTACGACGCCCTGCACGACATGATCGCCCCCGAGACGATCCCACGACTCATGGCATCGGGCACGATCGAGGTCGCACCGCTGGCCTACATGCGTGGCCGCACGCTCAACGACGCGTTCATCATCCTCGACGAGGCTCAGAACACCTCCGGCGAGCAGATGAAGATGTTCCTCACTCGCCTCGGCTTCGGCTCCAAGATGGTCGTCACCGGCGACGTGACCCAGATCGACCTGCCGGGCGGCACCCGGTCCGGGCTCAACGAGGTGCGCCGCATCCTCGAGGGCGTAGAGGACGTCCACTTCACCGAGCTGACGTCGGTCGACGTCGTCCGGCACCGCCTGGTGAGCGAGATCGTCGACGCCTACGCTCGCAACGACGCACGGGTCCGCCGACGACGCAAGCACACCGAGCCGGGGGGGCACCGATGAGCGTCGACGTCCTCAACGAGACCGACGTCGAGGTCGACGAGCTCGAGCTGCTCGACTGTGCCCACTACGTCCTGGCCCAGATGCGGGTGCACCCCGGGGCCGACCTGTGCATCACCCTCGTCGACGAAGCCGCGATGGAGACCCTTCACATGCAGTGGATGGATCTGCCGGGTCCCACCGATGTGATGAGCTTCCCGATGGACGAGCTGCGCCCCGGTGCGGACGGTGAGGATGCGGTCGAGGGCAACCTCGGTGACGTCGTCCTCTGCCCGACCGTCGCCGTGCGCCAGGCAGGCGAGGCCGGGCATGCGCCGATCGAGGAGCTGCTCCTGCTGACGACGCACGGCATCCTGCACCTGCTCGGCTACGACCACGCAGAGCCCAACGAGGAGCGCGAGATGTTCGAGCTGCAGCGCCAGCTGCTGCTCACCTTCCTCGCCACCCGCAACCGACCGACCATCTGACCCGCCCGTGATGCTGCCCGCACTCGTCATCCCGGCCGTTGTCAGCGTCGTGGTCGCCTTCGGTCTGTCGGCCGCCGAGGCGGCCCTCATCAGGATGTCCCGGGTCCGGGCACAGGAGCTGTACGACGAGGGTCGGTTCGGGTCGAAGGCACTCGTCACGATCGTCGCGGACGCCTCGGTCTACCTCGCGGTCATCACGTTCCTTCGGGTCGTCGCGGAGGCGACCGCCGCCGTGCTCGCCACCCTTGCCGTGGCCACCTGGCTCGAGGACATCTGGCGTGCCGGGCTCGTCGCGATCGCCATCATGGCGGTCGTCTCCTTCGTCGTCGTCGGGGTCTCGCCGCGCACCCTCGGCCGGCAGCACTACGACACGGTCGCCCTCTGGGCAGCGCCTGTCGCCGTGGTCCTACGCAGTGTGCTCGGCCCGGTGGCCAAGGGGTTCATCGCATTCGGCAACGCCGTGACCCCCGGTCGCGGCTACGCCGACGGGCCCTTCCAGACCGAGGCGGAGCTGCGCGACCTGCTCGACCGGGCCGGGGACACCGACGTCCTCGAGGACGAGGAGCGGGAGATGATCCACTCGGTCTTCGAGCTCGGCGACACCGTGGCCCGCGCTGTCATGGTGCCACGCACCGACATGGTCACGATCGAGCACACGAAGACCCTGCGCAGCGCGATGTCGCTCTTCCTGCGCAGCGGTTTCTCGCGGATCCCGGTCGTGGGTGAGGACTCGGACGACATACGGGGGCTGCTGTACTTCAAGGATGTGGCCCGACGCCTCACTGCGGCTCCCGAGGATGCGAAGCAACCGGCTACCGACGTGATGCGCCCGATGCACTTCGTCCCGGAGAGCAAGCCCGTCGACGACCTGCTCCGCGAGATGCAGCAGGAGCAGAGCCACTTCGCCATCGTCGTCGACGAGTATGGCGGCACCGCGGGTCTCGTCACGATCGAGGACATCATCGAGGAGATCGTCGGGGAGATCGCCGACGAGCACGACCGTGAGGCACCCGGGGCGGAGCGGCTCGAGGACGGTGCCGTGCGGGTGCCCGCATCGATGGACATCGACGACCTCGCCGAGCTCTTCGACGTCCACATCGAGGATGAGGACGTCGACACGGTCGGGGGGCTGCTCACCAAGGCCATCGGCCGCGTGCCCATCGCCGGCTCGAGTGGCACCGTCGGCGGGCTCGTCCTCACCGCCGAGCGGATGGCCGGCCGCCGACACCGAGTTGCCACGGTGATCGTGCGGCGTGCCGAGCCCGAGGCAGGCCCGGATCTGCTCGCCGACAAGGAGGAAGCCCATGGTCACTGAGGGCAGCGAGCCTGAAGAAAGGGCCTCCGACGGAGCAGCCCCGGGGGTCACGGGGGCCGCCGCACCCTCTGGCTACCGGGCGGGATTCGCCTGTCTCGTCGGGCGTCCCAACGCGGGAAAGTCGACCCTGACCAACGCGCTCGTCGGGCAGAAGGTCGCGATCACCTCGTCGAGGCCGCAGACCACGCGGCACACGATCCGGGGTGTCGCGACGACCGAGCGCGCCCAGCTGATCCTGGTCGATACCCCCGGACTGCACAAACCACGCACCCTGCTCGGCGAGCGGCTCAACGACCTCGTCCGCGAGACCCTCCTGCAGGTCGACGTGATCGGCTTCTGCCTGCCCGCCGACCAGCGCGTCGGACCCGGTGACACCTTCATCGCCAAGGACCTCGCCGAGCTGCGCACCGTGCGCCGCCGACCGGTCGTGGCCCTCGCCACGAAGACCGACCTGGTCGGCAGGGGCCGCCTCGCCGAGCACCTCATCGCCGTCGACCGGCTCGGCGACTGGGACGCCATCGTGCCGGTCTCCGCAGTGTCGGGAGAGCAGGTGGACGAGGTCCGCCAGGTCCTCTCGTCCTTCCTGCCGGCCTCCCCGCAGCTCTACCCCGAGGGCGTGCTGACCGACGAGCCCGAGGCGGTCATGATCGCCGAGCTCGTTCGAGAGGCCGCGCTCGAGGGGGTTCGTGACGAGCTGCCGCACTCCCTTGCCGTCGTCGTCGAGGAGATGGTCCAGCGGGCCGGCCGGCCGGCCGACAACCCGCTGCTCGACGTTCGTGTGGACGTCTACGTCGAGCGGCCCAGCCAGAAGGCCATCGTCATCGGGCGGCGAGGGTCGCGACTGCGCGAGGTCGGTACGAACGCGCGGCGTGGGATCGAGGCTCTGCTAGGGCAGCGGGTGTTCCTCGACCTGCACGTCAAGGTCGCCAAGGACTGGCAGCGCGACCCGAAGCAGCTGCAGCGCCTCGGCTTCTGACGCTCGCGGGCGCCACCGTCACGAGGTGGGGACGGGTCCCGACAGCTCGGACCGGGTGCTCACCGTGACGGCCCCCTGCGCTTGGGTCGCGGTGAAGCTCGCGGCCTTGGCCCCGTCGCCGAAGGACACCGAGATCGAGCTCGGCGGGGTCGGCTGTGTCGTCGCCGTCCAACCGTTCTCGGTCACCACGTCGCCGAGCTTCAGCCCAGAGCCGGAGGTGGTGAACGAGACCGAACCGGCGGCGCCGACCGGGTAGGAGCCGTCACCCGCCCGAGCGATCGACTTCTCCTTCGAGATCGTCATGGACCCGTCCCGCAGCCGGACCTGGAAGCTCCACGTGGTGGGCGCCTGGGTGAACCGGACCTCGAGGTCGTCGGGCTGCTTGACCGGGGGCGTCTGCTGCCAGCCCCCAGCCGGGGTCACGGACATGAGCTCGAGCTGCCCGTCCTTGACGAGGAACTTCACCTGGCCGGCGTCACCGACGTCCCAGGCCCCGTCCCGGACCTCGGTGACGCCCGCCACCCGGGAGCCGGACGCCGGTGCGGTCTGGCTCGCCGTCCCGCCGGCACCGCTCGCGCCGGTCGGTCCCACCTCGTGCCCCTGGTCGGTGCGGGTGGGTGGCTCGGGAACGGCGGGTCCCGCCCCGACCGTGGTGGCCTGGCCGCCGATCATCTCGTCGCCGAAACCGAGTCCGCATCCGCCCAGGAGCGCCACCACCGCCAGCGCGCTCGCCGCCGCCGGCCACATCCTTCTGTTCATCAGCACGCCTCCAGCACTTGCCGTTCACGCGCTCACGTCCGGCTCCCGCCGGCGTGGGCCATTACCCGGCAGCCAAGCCGACCGGGCTGGGAGTCTCCTGAACGTCGGCAGGGTGACGCGTGCGTCTCAGGATCCGGGCACCCGGCCGCGGGTAGTGGACGCGACCCGCTGCGCGTCATACCTTTGCTGACATGCGTTCGGCGCAGCTCCTCCTTCGCTGCCGCGGCGAGGCCTGACTCTCCGGCCTTCCTCGTCGCGGAGTTTGTCGTGTCCGGCCGGACACCACCCAGCGACGAGAGAGTAGAGCGATGATCCACCCCCAGCAGCCGAGCGGGATGCCCTTCCAGAAGTACGCCCCCTTCCACGAGCAGATCGTCGTCGACCTGCCCGACCGCACTTGGCCCGACAAACGCATCGAGAAGGCGCCGAGATGGTGCGCGGTCGACCTGCGTGACGGCAACCAGGCCCTCATCGACCCGATGAACTCCGAGCGCAAGCTGCGGATGTTCCAGATGCTCGTGAGGCTGGGGTACAAAGAGATCGAGGTCGGCTTCCCGTCGGCGAGCCAGACGGACTACGACTTCGTCCGTGAGCTCATCGAGGGCGACCTCATCCCGGACGACGTGACCATCCAGGTGCTGACGCAGTGCCGTGACCACCTCATCGAGCGGACGTATGACGCCGTCCGCGGGGCCAAGCAGGCCATCGTCCACTTCTACAACTCGACATCCGTGCTCCAGCGGCGCGTCGTCTTCGGGCTCGACCAGGACGGCATCATCGACATCGCGGCCCAGGCGGCCCGGCTCTGCAGGAAGCTCGAGGAGACCGTCCCGGACACGGCCATCTACTACGAGTACTCGCCGGAGTCCTACACCGGGACGGAGCTCGACTTCGCGGTGCGGATCTGCAACGAGGTCATCGACGTCATCGACCCGAGCCCCGACCGCAAGATGATCGTCAACCTGCCGGCCACCGTCGAGATGATCACGCCGAACGTGTACGCCGACTCGATCGAGTGGATGGTGCGCCACCTCGATCGTCGCGACTCGGTCGTCGTCTCGCTGCACCCGCACAACGACCGGGGCGAGGGGGTGGCCGCGGCGGAGCTCGGCTACCTCGCCGGGGCCGACCGCATCGAGGGGTGCTTGTTCGGCAACGGCGAGCGGACCGGGAACGTCGACCTCGTCACGCTCGGGATGAACCTGTTCAGCCAGGGCATCGACCCGCAGATCGACCTGTCCGACATCGACGAGATCCGCCGCACCGTCGAGCACTGCAACCAGCTGCCGGTCGCGGAGCGGCACCCCTGGGGCGGGGACCTCGTCTTCACCGCGTTCTCTGGCTCGCACCAGGACGCCATCAAGAAGGGCTTCGAGGCGATGGAACGCGAGGCCCACGACAACGGCAAGGGCATCGACGAGATCGTCTGGGGCGTGCCCTACCTGCCGATCGACCCGCACGACGTGGGCCGCACCTATGAGGCGGTGGTCCGCGTCAACAGCCAGTCCGGCAAGGGCGGTGTCGCGTACATCATGAAGGCCGAGCACCAGCTCGACCTGCCGCGCCGCCTCCAGATCGAGTTCTCCGGCGTCGTGCAGCGCGGTGTCGACCAGGACGGCGGCGAGGTCTCGCCTGCCGAGCTGTGGTCGACGTTCAAGGACGAGTACCTGCCGAACCCCGAGGCTCCGTGGGGCCGGTTCGAGCTGCTCAACGTCACCGTCGACTCCCCGGTCGACGGCAACACGACCACCGAGGCGGTCCTGCGCGACGGCGGCTCCGAGGTCACCGTCAAGGGCGTCGGCAACGGCCCGATCGCCGCGTTCATCGATGCCGGCACCCGGATCGAGGGGGCACCGGTCGACGTACGCGTCCTCGACTACGCCGAGCACGCCCTGTCCGCCGGTGGCGACTCGCTGGCCGCGGCCTACGTCGAGTGCGCCGTCGGTGAGCGGGTCCTCTGGGGGGTTGGCGTCGACCCGTCGATCGTCACCGCCTCGCTCAAGGCGATCGTGTCCGCGGTCAACCGGGCCGAGCGGGACGGGGTCGTCGCCCGGGTCTGACCTGTCGACTGGCTGCACTGTCGATCGGGATTGGTGAACGCTCGATCGGGATTGGTGAACGCTCGATCGGGATTGGTGAACGCTCGATCGGGATTGGTGAACGCTCGATCGGGACTTGTGCACGCTCGATCGGGACTTGTGCACGCTCGATCGGTGAAGGGCGCCCCGAGCCGGCTGTGGGACGATGCGCGCTGTGAGAGCGACGGTTGCGACCGCCACACTGCGGGCCATCGGTGCCGTCATGCTCGTCGGCGGGCTGGCGATGGTCATCGTGCCGCGCCCGCTCTACACACCCATGAACCAGTGGGTCATCGTGCCGACGTGCATCGTCGCGGTGGCCGTCGCGCTCCTCGTCCCCGTCCCGCATGGGGTGCGCGCGGTGCTCGCCTCCCGCTGGGCCGGACCTGTCCTCGCGTTGGTGGGCGGGGGAGTCGGCGCCGTCGTCGGAGAGGTGATGCGCTACCCCTACGGCTGGGACGCCGGTGTCGTCATGGGCATCGCCAGGCGCCTCGACGCGGGGATGTCGCTGACCCCGGGCAACTACCGCTACCTGTCGATGTACCCGAACAACCTGCCCCTGCTGGCGATCGACCGGGCCGCTGCCCGCGCTGCAGGATGGCTCGGGCTCTCACCGGATGCGCTGCTCATTGCCGGCAACGCCGTCGGTCTCACGGTGACGATCTGGTTGGCCCACCTTGTCGTGCGACGGTGCGCCGGGCCGGTTGCGGCGGCGCTCGCGGCGCTGCTCGTCATCGTTCTGGTCGGGCTGTCCCCGTGGCTGGCCGTCCCCTACACCGACCTCTTCGCGATGCCGTTCGTCATGGCGGCGATCGCACTGGCGACACTCGCGTGGTCGCTGCGCGGCGGGCGGCGGTGGCTCTCGTGGGCGGGGGCCGTCGCCTGCGGTGCTGTGGCATTCGTCGTCAAGACGACGCCGGTCGTGCTCGTCGTGGCGGCCGTCCTGGTCATCGCGCTGCAGGCCCTGCCCGCCGGGCGGAGGGCTGAGAAGGGACGCCTGATGCGCACGGCGGCGGTCGTGGCCCTGACGGTCCTCGCTTTCATGGGAGTCGCCGCCGGGGCGACCCAGTCCTCTCGGCACCAGACCGGGGCCGACCTGAGCCGCATCGACACTGCTCGGTCCGCGCCGCTGCTGTGGTGGGTCGCCAACGGCATGATCGAGATTGACGCCGGGACCTACACCTCCTACGGGGGCTACAGCCGGAGCATGATCGAAGCCATCAGGGGTCGCACGCGGCCCGAGATGACGGCATACTCCCGGGAGTTCATCGCGGCCCGCTGGGCCGAACGCGGCCTGACCGGCATGCTCGCCTTCTACGCGGACAAGGCCTTGTGGAACTGGAACGACGGTATGTTCGGCGCGTGGGGGGAAGGCGGTGACTCCCGGCAGCGCCCCTATGCCAAGACCGCCGTCGCTGATGTACTCATGGAGGTCAACGGCTATCACGGCCGCTACTACGAGACCCGCGCGAGCATCGCCGAGGGCATCTGGGCGGCGGTCGTCATCCTCGCCGGCGTGGGCCTGCTGCTGCTGGCACCGCCCCGCCGGGACGTGCTCCTGCTGGCCCTGTCGACGCTCGGCATCGGCGTCTTCGTCCTCGTCTTCCAGGGCCGGTCGCGCTACCTGCTGACCTTCGCACCGGTCGTCATCGCCCTCTCGTGCGTGGTGCTGCCGTGGGCCCGCAGCGCGCTCACGCGGCGAATGCTACAACCCGGCCGCACCCCCGACCTCCCCCCACCTTCGAGGAGGGGTCCGCGCGACGCGGACATCTATCGAACTGGCGGCTACTGACTGACCGGGCGGGTATGCCAAGCCGTTCCCCCCCGAACGGTCCGTTCGGGGATGGGGGCGATGCCTTGGAGGATCAGTCGATCGAGCCGGCGACGACGGCCTCGAGCGCCTGCAGTGCTGCCGGGTCGCCGGTCCTGCTGATCTCGCCGACCGCGGGCCGGTTCCACAGCCAGCAGTCGAGGTCCGCCGCGCGGCCGCTGACCGCGGCGGACCCGCTGGCGGACTCATCCTGGCCGAGCAGGCGCTGCACGTCCCACGTGTCACCGTCGGAGTCGGTGCCGGTCACCCGCGCCGGCGTCACCGTCCACGTGTGGAACCCGTCGACGAGCGCGATCGTCACCGGCGGACCGGTCGGGGTGGCCGACAAGCCCGGCTCCGGCTCGTAACCGCGCATGACCCGCAGCGCCTCGTCGACCCCGTCCGCCGCGAGCCGGCAGTCGACCGGCGCCCGTTCGGCTCCGACCGTCAGCTCCGCGTCGATGCGGTGGATGAGCGCCTCGTGCGCCTGCCGACGTGCGATGTATGCCGCCGAGTGGTCCTCGGCCCACATCCACAGCTCGGTCTCGGGCGGCGTGGCTGCGAGCACCCGTGCCAGGCGCTCGCTGGAGTGGTCGAAGAGGTCGAGCAGGCCCGACCGATCCACCGGCCGCGGATGTTTGGCCGCCTCGAGACGCTCCACGTCGCTGTCCGACGTGGCCCGCCGCTGCGCGATCTCGCCCCAGAACCACTGCACCTCGCCCAGGTGCCACAGCAGGTCGTCGACGCGCCAGTCGGGGCAGGTCGGCACCCGCAGCGCGGGGTCCGCCTCGGCGAGCACGGCCCGGAACCGGGCCGACTCCTGCCGCAAGTGGTCGACGAACGGGAGGGCGCCTTCGTGACGGCGCGAGCTGAGCGGCATACCGCCTCCTATCGGACTCCGGCCACACGGAACTGCACGGAGATGCGGGGGCCAACCGGCTCCGAGGTCTTCGGGACAGCATGGTCCCACGTGCGCTGGCACGAGCCGCCCATCACGACGAGGTCGCCGTGGGCGAGCGGGAAGCGCAGGCTCTTGTGGCGCGTGCCGGGGATCGAGCCGCCGCCGCGTGGACGCAGCGTGAGCGTCCGCGCGGACCCCAGGGAGAGGATGGCGATCATCGTGTCGAGGTCCTTGGAGCGCCCGACCCGGTCGCCGTGCCACGCGACGCTGTCGCGCCCGTCGCGGTAGAGGCAGAGCCCCGCCGTCACGAACGGCTCGCCGAGCTCGTCGCGGTAGTGCGCGCTCAGGGCGTCGCGGGCCTGGTCGAGCATCGGGTGGGGGAGCCGCTCGCCGGCTGCGTAGAACCTCGTCAGCCGCGGCACCGTGACGACGGCGTCGTACATCTGGCGGCGCTCGGCGTGCCACGGCACGTCGCGCAACAAGGCCGTGAAGAGCTCGTCGCCCGCTGCGAGCCAGCCCGGCCGGACGTCGACCCAGGCGCCCAGGCCCAGGTGGGTGCGCCGCAGGCCGACCGGCACCTCGCGCAGCGTCATCTCGTCGGCGAGATCGAGAAGGGAGCCCTGCAGCGCGAGATCCATGCTGTCGAGCCTACCCCAACCCTCGAACACCTGTTCTGACCCGAGCGTCGCGACACGGACGAGGCGCGCACCTGACCGGCGGCCGCGGAGGGAGACAATGGCGGCATGCCGCTCTACCGTGACGAAGCCATCGTGCTGCGCACCCACAAGCTGGGCGAGGCCGATCGCATCATCACGATGCTGACGCGCCGGCGGGGGCGGGTGCGGGCGGTCGCCAAGGGGGTGCGCCGCACGAAGTCCCGCTTCGGCTCGCGCCTCGAGCCGGGGATGGTCGTCGACGTCCAGTGCTACGAGGGCCGCAGCCTCGACACCGTGACCCAGGCGGAGACTCTTGCCCCGTATGGCGGTTCGATCGCCCGCGACTACACGAGCTACACGGCCGCGACGGCGATGCTCGAGACGGCCCTGCAGCTGACGGAGGAGCACGAGCCGCAGACGCAGCAGTACCTCCTGCTCACCGGTGCGCTGCGCTCGCTCGCCGAGCACACGCACGACCCGGGCCTGGTCCTCGACGCCTACCTGGTCCGCGCGCTCGCCGTGGCGGGGTGGGCCCCGAGCTTCCGGGACTGCGCCAAGTGCGGCGCACCCGGGCCGCACCGGGCGTTCAACGTGCAGTCCGGCGGTGCGGTCTGTCCCGTATGCCGCCCACCGGGCTCGAGCGCGCCGGCTCCGGAGACCTTGGAGCTGCTTGCGGCCCTGCTCTGCGGCGACTGGGAGCCGGCCGACGCGAGTGATCCGCGCCACCGGCGCCAGGGCAGCGGCCTCGTCGCGGCCTTTCTCCAGTGGCACCTCGAGCGTGGTGTCCGATCGCTGCGGCTCGTCGAGCGAGGCTGACCCGTAGTGTTCGTGACACGCCCACCAGATGGCAGCCGCTGAGAGCGAGCCCGGATCGACCGGAGGACCATGATCCAGCCCTTCCCCCATCCGAGCGGTGCTCGCCCGCCGGTCATCCCCAGACAGGTCATGCCCCGGCACGTCGCGATCGTCATGGACGGCAACGGCCGTTGGGCCAATGCTCGAGGTCTGCCGCGGACCAAGGGGCACGAGGCGGGCGAGGCGTCCCTGCTCGACGTCGTCGCGGGGGCGATCGAGGTCGGCGTGACCCACCTGTCGGCCTATGCCTTCTCGACCGAGAACTGGCGGCGCTCGCCCGACGAGGTGCGCTTCCTGATGGGCTTCAACCGTGCCGTCATCCGGCGGCGCCGCGACGAGCTGCACGAGTGGGGCGTGCGGATGCGGTGGGTCGGTCGGGCCCCGCGGCTCTGGCGGTCGGTCATCAAGGAGCTCGAGGTCGCCCAGGAGCAGACCAGGCACAATCCCGGGCTCACGCTCTACTTCTGTGTCAACTACGGCGGGCGGGCCGAGATCGCCGATGCGGTCCGGCGCATCGGCGAGGAGGTCCTGGCCGGGCGGCTGCGGCCCGGCTCCATCGACGAGCGGACCATCAAGCGCCACCTCGACGAGCCCGACATGCCCGACGTCGACCTGTTCATCCGGTCCTCCGGCGAGCAGCGCACGAGCAACTTCCTGCTCTGGCAGTCCGCCTACGCCGAGATGGTCTTCCAGAACCGGCTGTGGCCCGACTACGACCGGCTCGACCTCTGGGCCGCGATCGAGGAGTATGCCGCCCGCGACCGCCGTTACGGCGGTGCCGTCGACAGTCCTACCGCAGGGACGAGCGCGGAGGCGAGCGCAGGGACGGGCGCGGCGCCGGACGGCGGAGCGGAGACGGCGCCCGCCGGCTGACCTCGTCCCAGCCGGAGGAGAGTTGGGGAGCGCATACTGGGTACGAAGGGGAGGAAGGGTTGAACCGGTCACCACGCCGTTTCGCCAGCCATCAGGCCCGTGTCACGAGCGAGGAGGCGGCCATGGCCATCCGATACTGGACTCCCCACAGCCGCGCGGGGCGGGTCAAGCTCGTCATCGCGGGTTGCGTCGCAGCGATGGCGGTCTTCGCGCTCGACGTGACGCTCGCGGTCCTCGCGATCCTCGCGCTCGGTGGCACCGCCGCCGGTCTCGCCCTCTTCCGAGGAAAGGGCTCCTGGCGCCTCAGCCGGTTCTTCGCCGGCGCGTTGCTCGGGACGGCTCTCTACGTGATCTTCGCGTGGTACGGGGTGGCGACGAGCCCGCCGGTCCTGCAGACCCAGAGCTGAGCGCGGGCGGCGAGCCGGACGGGTTGCTGGGCCGACCTGTGACGACGCGACACGCGATCGTTCAACGCGAGTGCGTGCCGGTGCAGGAGGTGCACGTACCGAAGATCTCCAGGGTGTGGGTGACCTCGGTGAAGCCGTGCTCGGCGGCGACACGGTCGGTCCACGTCTCCACGGCTGGCCCCTCGACCTCGACGGTCCGGCCGCACGAGCGGCAGACGAGGTGGTGGTGGTGGCCGGGCTCGCACGCCCGGTAGACGGCCTCGCCGTCGTCGGTGCGCAGCACGTCGACCTCGCCGGCATCGGCCAGCGCCTGCAGCGTCCGGTAGACGGTCGCGAGCCCGACTGTCTCGCCTGCTTCTCTCAGCCGGGCATGGACGGACTGGGCCGAGGCGAAGGCCCCGGTCTGCTCGAGCATGGCGGCCACGGCCTGCTGCTGGCGGGTGGGCCGTCGCGTGGGCCGTCGCGTCGTCATGTGCTCACCTCCTCGTCCTGACCGGTGGGGCCGTCGTCGCGAGACAGGGCGCCGTACTCGTCGGCGCCGTGTTCGTCGTAGTGACCCTGGTGGGCGGCATGTCGGTGTCCGTCGTGCAGATAGTCGACGTGGTCGCCGTGCGGGATCGCCTCGTGGCCGCATTCGGGGCCGTGCTCGTGCTCGTGGCTCTCCGCGACCTCGTGGCGGCGCTGCCGGAGCCTGCCCACGACCGCCATGGAGACGGCGGTGACGATGTAGATGAGGACCGCGAGCACGACGATGGTCCCGCCCGACGGCGTGTCGAGGGGGTAGGACACGAACACACCGCCGACCGCCGAGACGAGGCCGATGGCGACGGCCCAGCGCAGGCCGGACGTGAAGCTGCGGGCGAGCAGCTGCCCGGCTGCGTTGGGCACGATCATGAGAGCGCTGATGAGCAGCAGACCGACGACGCGCATCGCGACGACGACCGTCGTCGCGGTCAGCACGGCCAGCACGATGTTGAGCGGCAGCACGGGAAGCCCGACCGCCCGGGCGTACTCCTCGTCGTTGGCGACTGCGAACAGGCGTGGCCAGAGGACCCAGAGCGTCCCCATGATGACGAGCGCCAGGACGAGGAAGACCCACACGTCCGAGGTCCGGGTCGTCAGGATCGAGCCGAAGAGGTAGCTGACGAGGTTCGCCGGAGTGCCCTCGGGGGCCTTGCTGATGATGACGACGCCGGCGGCGATGCCGCCGTAGAAGATGACCCCGAGAGCCACGTCTGCGTTCGTGCGCCCGCGCGCGCGGAGCAGCTCGATGGCCACGGCCGCGAGCACGGCCCCGGCGAGCGCGGTGAGCACCGGCTCGAGGCCGGTCACCAGGCCGATGGCGACCCCGGCGAGCGCGACGTGGCCCATGCCGTCGCCGATCAGTGACAGCCTGCGCTGCACGAGGAAGATGCCGACCATCGGCGCGACCAGCCCGACGAGGAGGGCCGCGATGAGGGCCCGCTGCATGAAGTCGGTCGTCAGGATCTCAAGCATGGGCCTGCCCTGACCGGTCGGCCGGGCCGTGCGGGACGACGGCAGCCGTATCGCCCGCGGCGAGCTCGCTGTCGTGGCGGTGGGTGTCGTGGGCGTGGTCTCTGGCACGGCGGCGTGCGGCAAACCGCCTCGGGGGGCCGTCGAAGGTCACGCGTCCGCCGTCCACGACCACGATGCGCGTCAGCAGGCGCTCGAGCGCCCCGAGCTCGTGGGTGACGATGAGCATGGTGACCCCGCGCGCGACGAGTCGGGCGAGGACGTCGGCCAGGACGTGCTGGCTCGCGACGTCGACGCCGGCGGTCGGCTCGTCCATGACGAGCACGTCGGGCTGGCCGGCGAGGGCGCGCGCGATCAGGACGCGGCGCTGCTGTCCGCCCGAGAGGGTCGCCACCTCCGTCGCGGCGCGATCGCTCAGCCCGACGAGCTCGAGCGCGCGCGCGACGACCTGGCGGTCGGTTGCCTTGGGTCGGCCGAGCCAGCCCAGCCGGGGCAGCCGCCCGGTCGCGACGATCTCCTCCGCGGTGGAGCGGATCGACGACGAGAGGGTATGCCGCTGAGGCACGTACCCGACGCGCGCGCGGTCGCGCAGCTCGTCCGCGGGCTCACCGAAGAGCCGGACCGTCCCGGCCAGGTGCTCGTTGAGACCGAGGATGCCTTTCATGAGGGTCGACTTGCCGGAGCCGTTCGGACCGAGCACGGCCACGATCTCGCCTCGGTGGACCGGCAGGGTGACGTCGGTGACGACCGCGTGCTCCCCGTAGCCGAAGGCTGCCCCGCGCAGCTCGATCACGGGCACCGGTGACGGATCGGCCCGAGACGCGGAACGCGGCGCGGCGCTCATGAGCACTCCTGTCCCTGCTCGAGCGTGGCGAGGTTGGCTCGCATCACGGCGAAGTAGTCGCTGCCCGCGGATGTCGACGTGATGCCCTCGACCGGGTCGAGGACGGCGACGCGGGCACCCGTCTCCGCGGCGATGACCTGCGCGTAGTGCGGCTCGACGAGGGTCTCCCGGTAGATCGTCGTGACGCCGTCGGTTCGGACCAGGTGGGCCAGGTCGGCGAGGGCGCCGGCTGACGGCTCCGCCTCGGGGTTCAGGCCGGTGATGCCGTGCTGGACCAGCCCGTAGCGGTGGGCGAGGTAGCCGAACGCGGCATGGCTGGTGACGAGGTCGGTGAGAGCGCAGTGCGCCAGGCCGGCGCGGAACTCCTTGTCGAGCGTGTCGAGCCGGTGGACGAACGTCCTCGTACCTGCGGCATAGTCGGCCTCGTGGGCCGGGTCGAGTTGGCTCAGGCGGGTGCCGATCGCCTCGGCCACCGTCGCGTAGCGTTCCGGGTCGAGCCAGAAGTGCGGGTCCATGGCGTGGTCGTGGTCGTGGGCATGGCCGCCGACCCCCTGCGTGTTCTCGCCTGTTCCGCTGCCGAGGGTCAGGTCGGCGGCTGGGGTGAGGTCGGCCACCGGAGTCACGTCGAGGACGCGCTTGCGCTCGAGCAGGTCCATGGCGTCGTCGACGGCCGGCTGGAACCCGCTCTCGTAGACGAACAGGTCTGCCTTGCGCAGGCCCACGACCTGCCGGGCACTGAGCTCGACCTCATGAGGTTCGGCGCCCGGCCTGGTCAGGGAGGTCACATGGGCGCGCTCGCCGGCGACCTGCTGGACAACGAACTCGAGCGGGTAGAAGGAGGTCGTGACGGTCAGCGGTTGCGCACCGGTCGACTCGGCGCCGGCCCCCGCCTCGGTCGCGGCGGTGCTGCTCGTGCAGGAGGCGAGTACGCCGAGCGCTGCTGCGGCGAGCGCGGCGGCGACCAGGCGGGCAGGTGTCACACGAGAATCATTCTCAGAGTGAGAATCATTGTCAAATCGTAGTCCGGCCGGTAGTTGGTGCCCGCCCGACCTGTCGTTGTGCCCGGTCGACATGGTGGCTGTCGAGCGAGCAGAAGGTGCTGGTCGAGCAGACGTTTCGGCCCGGTCGAGCGGTCAGCCCTTCGGCACGAGCTTGATGATGGCGACGGCTACGACCAGTGCGAGCACCGCGAAACGCATGAGTCTCTCGGGCAGGGTGATCCGCTGCCAGGTCAGGAAGATCAGCCACCCGATGAAGAGCGCGATGACCAGGAATGCGATGCCGCCCCACGGGAGCGGGGCGAAGGCTCCCACGGCGAGCAGGGCAAGCAGCACCAGCAGGGCGCCGGGCTTGGGGATGCGGTTCATCCGCTCGACCCAGGGGACGGACGCGTGCTCGATGCGGGACCGGAAGCTGAGTGACACACCAGAAGCGTAGGCGATACCGCCCTGTCCGACCTCACGTCCGGTTCTGGCCGCACCTTCGGCCTTGGTCTCACCTTCGCCCCGGGGCCTCGTCCGGTCCGGGGCCTCGTCCGGTCCTCCCGGTCATGTCGCAGGTCATGTCACACGAGTGAGCGGTGCCCGTGCTCAGGGCTCGGCGGGTGCGCGACATGACAGGCGACGTGACTGAGCGATGTGACCGCCGCGACGTGGCCTGCGAGCTGAGTGCGACATGACCTGCGACATGATGCGATGTAGGAGCGGGGCCTCCCGCTCCTCGTGGGTTTCCTCCCAGCGCGGGA
>NZ_JAKDLO010000281.1 GCF_030452765.1 Intrasporangium sp. | reverse complement strand
CCCCCCCCGCTCCCCCCCCCCGCCGCCCGGAACCTGTGGCCCTCAGCGATCAGACGGCGTGGAGCCGAGGGGGTTCGGCAGCAGCGGCGAGCGAAGCCTGCAACGCCCTTCGGCGCGGCGTCTGCTCGGGGCGCCGCTCCAGCACCTCACGCAGCCGCTTGAGGATCGCCCGGTGCAGGCGCGAGACCTGCATCTGGCTCACCCCGAGCCGCTGGCCGATCTCAGCCTGGGTGCAGCCCTCGACGTAGCGCCAGCGGACGATCTGGCGTTCGCGGTCGTCCAGGTGGGCCATCGCCGACCGGACGCTGATCACGTCGTCCATCCGGGCGAACTCGTCACCGTCTGCGGCGATCAGGTCCGACAGAGATGAGGAGCCGGCCTGCGCGTCACGCGTCGGGGCGTCGAGCGAGCGCGAGTGGTAGCCCGCCTCCGCGCAGAGGCACTCGCGCACGTCCGTCTCGGGCAGGTCGAGATCGGCTGCGACGTCGGCATTGGTGACCGTCCGGCTGAAACCCTGCTCGAGCCGTTCCCGGCTATGGTGAACGTCGGCGCGCAGCTCCTGCAGCCGGCGAGGCGGGCGGACCGACCATGTCGCGTCGCGGAAGTAGTGCTTGAGCTCGCCGCGGATCGTCGGACCCGCGAAGGATGTGAAGCAGCGGCCGGAGCCGGGACGGTAGCGCCGCATCGCCGCGACGAGCGCGGCCCGGCCGATCTGGACGAGGTCCTCGCGATCGACGCCGCGGCGGCTGAACCGCAACGCGACCCGGTCCGCGAAGTCGATGTTGAGGCGGACGATCTCGTCCTCGAGCGACGCCCGCTCGGCGGGAGTCGCATCCAGCAGACGCTCGAAGCACGTCTCCGTGCGTTCGTTGCGGTCCGACCGCTCCGTTGGCAGTCGCCACAGGCGCCCCGAGACGGTATCGGTATGGGGATAGGGAGAAATGGTCAGAGACATCGCGCTGAGCTCCGTTCCTTGCAGAATCGCCTAGAAACTGAGCGGGCGCGTGGTTTGACCCGGCCTCGGTCATTTCACCGTGTCACGTCTTCCTGAGAAGCGCAAGATGCGATGGGACGCCAAGCAACCCGCGTGGCCAACTGGTGCCACTGTGATACCCGCGCAGGGGTATGCCGCTCGCCACCCGGCGGGGGCTGCCTTTGTGTGCGCGGGGTGGGTGAGCGGCATACCCCAGATCTCGTGAGACGACCACCCTGTGTGGGTACATCACGGGAACGACCCAGCAAGGAGGCAACCGACCATGGCCGACATCGCGGAGCGCGCCCAGTCGATGGTGCGCGACGACGACAAGGGCGGCTTCCCCGCCCAGACCCAGCAGCCTCCCGGCTCGTTCCAGCAGATGGACCCGATGCCCGACCACGGTGAGGAGAGCTACCGGGGCCATGACCGACTCCTCGGCATGAGGGCGCTCATCACCGGCGGTGACTCCGGGATCGGGCGGGCGGTGGCGATCGCCTTCGCGCGCGAGGGCGCGGACGTCGCGATCAACTACCTCGAGCCGGAGTCGTCCGACGCGGACGACACGGTCGAATGGATCGAGGCCGCGGGCCGCACAGGCGTCAAGGTTCCCGGCGATCTCCGCGACCGCGAGATGTGCCAGCGGGTCGTCGCCGAGGCCGTGGGGCAGCTCGGTGGCCTCGACATCCTCGTCAACAACGCCGGATTCCACTGGGACAAGAGCGAGCCCGGCATCGTCGACATGAGCGAGGAGAACGTCGAGCGGGTCTTCCGCACCAACCTGCACGGCACCTTCTATGTCACGCAGGCCGCGGTCGCGCACCTGCGGCCCGGTGGCGTCATCATCAACACGACGTCGGTGCAGGCCTATGACCCGTCGCCGAGCCTGCTCGACTACGCGGCGACGAAGGCGGCCCTCAACAACTTCACCGTCAACCTGGCGAAGGAGCTGGGCCCCAAGGGGATCCGCGTCAACGCCGTAGCCCCGGGACCGATCTGGACGCCGCTTCAGCCCGCGACCCGCCCGGAGGCGAAGATCGAGACGTTCGGGGCGGACACGCCCCTCGGCCGGGCGGGCCAGCCTGCCGAGGTGGCACCTGCCTACGTCTTCCTCGCCTCGCCGGAAGACGCGAGCTATGTGTCGGGGACGGTCATCGGGGTGACCGGCGGCGAGCCCGTCTTCTGACGTGCTGACACGACTGGTGGTGGATCATGGGTAGGACGGTCGGGGTCGAGGAGGAGATGATCCTCGTCGACGTGAGCACGGGCCGACCGCTGTCGGTCTCGGGAGCGGTCCTGGCCAAGGCGTCCGAGGTGCTCGGCAACGACCCGCGTGCCACGGTCGGCATCGTGGCCCGCGGGGCGCTCGAGGGAGAGTTCCAGCAGCAGCAGCTCGAGATCCACACCTCTCCGGTCGACGACCTCGCCGACCTCGACGCCGAGCTGCGGCACTGGCGGCGAACCGCAATCGAGCTGACCCACGAGGTCGGTGCCGGGCTCGCCGCGCTCGGGACGTCGCCGCTGCCCGTCGAACCGCGGGCGGTGGCCTCGCCGCGCTACGAGCGGATCCACCAGCTGCTCGGGATCACCGCGCGGCGCCACCTGACCTGCGCCTGCCACGTGCACGTCAACGTCGGGTGCGACGAGGAGGGCATCGCGGTCATGGACCGGGTCCGCGTCTGGCTGCCGGTCCTGCTCGCGATCAGCTCCAACTCCCCGTACTGGAACGGTGGGGAATCGGGCTACGCCAGCTACCGGTCGCAGGCGCTCACCATGTGGCCGTCGTTCGGTCCACCCGAGCGATTCGGCAGCGCCGCCGCCTACCATCGGCTCGTCCAGGACATGGTCGACAGCGGCCCGCTGCTCGACGAGGGGATGATCTACTGGGACGCCCGGCTGTCCGCGCGGTATCCCACCATCGAGATCCGGTCGGCCGACGTCTGCCTCGACGTCGCCGACACGGTGTTCGTGGCGGCGCTGTGCCGCGGCCTCGTGGAGACGGCGGCGCGCGAGTGGCGCCGCGGGCTGTCGGCACCCGACGTCCCGACCTCCCTGCTGCGGCTCGCAACCTGGCAGGCGGCACGGTATGGCGCCGAGGGTGACCTCATCGACCCCCGGACGATGCGCCAGGCCCCCGCCCGGGAGGTCGTCGGAGCCCTCGAGGAGTACACCGCCTCGGCGGTCGACGACGACCGTGACCGGCTCGTCGTGGAGGCCGGCGTCGAGCGGCTCTGGGCACATGGGACCGGCGCGACCCGTCAGCGCCGGACCCTGGAGCGGACGGGCCGGCTCGTCGATGTCGTCGCCCAGGCCGTCCGCCTCACCGCCGGCCACGACGACTGAAGGGTTCCCAGACTGAAGGGTTCCCAGCTTGTACCCGGCTGGCGCTGGCCTGCTGTGTGGCTCTTGATGTGTTCGCACTCATCCCGGGGCCGAGGAAGTCGCCTTCCCGGCCCCGGCACGGCGCTTCGGCTTCTGGTCCGAGACCAGGATCGTGCCGCCGTCACGCCCGACGGTGAACAGCCCGATCGCCTCCGCGAGGTCGCTCAGCTTCTGGTAGCCGTAGCGCCTCGAGTCGAAGTCGGGGGCCTGCTTCTGGATGGTTCCACCGACGACGCTGAGCGAGGCCCAGCCGTCCTCGTCGGAGGCAGCGTCGATGGCGGACCGGAAGAGCCCGACCAGGTTCGCGTCCTTGCGCAGCTGCGCGCTCGTGAGCTTGTTGCGGGACGGTGTCGCGACATCGGCGCCCTTGCCCTTGAAGATCTCGGTGTAGATGAACTGGTCACAGGCGACGACGAACGGGCGCGGCGTCTTCTCCTCGCCGAAACCGATGACCCGCTTGCCGGCCTCGCGGACCCGTGAGGCCAGACGGGTGAAGTCGCTGTCGCTCGACACGATGCAGAAGCCGTCGAAGGTGTCGGTGTAGAGCAGGTCCATCGCGTCGATGATCATCGCGCTGTC
>NZ_JAKDLO010000280.1 GCF_030452765.1 Intrasporangium sp. | reverse complement strand
GGAGGCGCGCTGTGGGTGGTGGTCGGTACCGTTTTTGTCATTGTGACGATGACCAGGCTGGAGCACGACGAGACTCGGGACGTGCAGCGCGCCGCCGCCGAGCGGGTGGCTGGCCTCCCGGCAGACCGCCTCCCCGTCGACTGGCGCCGGGTCCGTCGCCCGCTCACGGTGGTGTGCTTCTCGATGTCGCTGCTCGGGGCGGTCGCGGCGTCGCTCGGGTCGATGGTCGCCGGCAGGCTGGCCGAGGACGCCACCTCGAGGCTGGTCGTGCTGTTGGCGCTGTGCGTGGTCGGCGGCGCGGTCATCGACACCGTTGCCAAGGTGACCTGGGCGACGGTGGTCGACCGGGCCGAGGGCAGGCTGCGCGCCGACCTGCTCGACGCCGCGATGGCCCAGCCGCTCGCCGAGCTGTCCGAGCAGGCCGTGGGTGAGGTGCTCGACCGCATCGACGACGACACGTGGGAGGTCGGCCAGCTGATGCGCTGGGGCGTCTGGCAGGCCGCGCGCACCTTCCTCGCCTCGGGTCCGCTATGGGTGGTCGCCACCATCGCCTGGTGGCCCGCGGTCTTCCTGTTCCCGCTGACCGCGCTCGCGGCCTATGCCGTGGTCCGTCGTCTGCTGCCCCTGGTTGCCGAGCGCAAGGTGATCGAGGAGGCCGCCTGGACCGACCATGCTGCCTCCACCGAGGAGGGCGTCGCCGCACGTGACGACCTGCGCACCGCACTGGGGCAGGCGCACGTGCTGCGCCGCAACGCCCGGCTGGCCGCCCGGATCCACGAGGCGCTGGGCGTCGTGCTGCAGGTCGAGGTCCGCATCACGCGGCGCAGCGGCGGCCTGCTCCATGGCGCACTCGCCGGCGTCGGCGTCGTGGGCGTCGCCCTCGTGCTGGCCGAGGACCTCTCGACCGCCCGGCTCGTCACCCTCTTCCTGGTCACCACCATGTTCGTCGGCGGCGTCGACATGCTGGCGCGTCACCTGCCGGACCTGCAGGAGGGCTTCGGCGCGGTCCTGCGGCTGCGGGCCATGCTCGCCTCTCCCGCGGAGCCGACCGGCGGGCTGCCCCTGCACGAGGGGCTGATCGACGTGGAGTTCCGTGACCTCGAGTTCAGCTACGGCACCGGCACGTTCGCGTTGCGTGGCATCGACCTGGTCGTGCCGGCCGGTCACACCTGCGCGCTCGTCGGTCGCACCGGCTCCGGCAAGTCCACCCTGGCCTCGCTGCTGTCGCGAGCCGTGGAGCCGCCCCGCGGGTCCGTGCTGCTCGGCGGCACCGACGTGCGCGACCTCGACCTGCAGCGGTTGCGCGCCGCAGTCGGTGTGGTCACCCAGCGCACCGAGGTGCTCACCGGTACCCTCGCGCAGAACATCACCCTGTTCGGCGACGTGTCCCGCACCCGGGTCCAGGCGACGGTGGCCGAGCTGGGCCTCACCGAGTGGGTGGCCGGTCTGCCCGACGGGCTCGACACGATGCTCGGCCCGGGCGGCACGAGCCTGTCGGCGGGTGAGGAACAGCTCGTCGCGTTCGCCCGGCTGCTGGTGCGCGACGTGCGGGTCGTCGTGCTCGACGAGGCCACGGCCCGGATGGACCCGGTCACCGAAGGGCATGTCGTGCGAGCCGCCGAGCGCCTGCTCTCGGGTCGCACCGGCATCCTCGTCGCCCACCGGCTATCCACGACCGAGCGGGCCGAGCAGATCGCCGTCCTCGAGTCGGGTCGCGTCGTGCAACAGGGTGCGCGCGGGCGCCTGGCCGCCCAGGACGGTCCGTTCCGCCGGCTCCTCGAGGCGGCCGCCCACGAGGCGGTCGTACAGGAGGCGGTCGTGCAGGAGGCGGTCGTCCACGAGGCGGTCGTGCAGGAGCATCACCACGAGCTCGCCTCGATCGGCTCGGCACGGCGCAGCACGACCCCGCCGCCGCGTCCCGCTCTGGCCAAGTCCCCCAGCCTGGCCCGACAGGTGCTCCACGCCGTGAGCATCCAGCCGCAGTGGGGCCTGCTGGGCGCGTTCCTCTTCCTGGCTGCCTCGCTGACCGGCGCGTTCGGCGCGATCACCGGCTGGGTCTGGGGGCTCGTCGTCACCGACCTGCAGGTCGGACGGCGGCCGGGATGGCTCACCGCCGCGCTGGTCGGCTCGCTCCTGGTGGGCCCGCTGCTGCTCTCGCAGGCGTTCCGCTCCTACCCGCACTGGTGGGTCGAGGTGGAGCTTCGGGTGCGGGCCGCGGTGCTCGCCGGCCAGACCGCGCAACGCCGGCTCCTGCGCACGCCTCCCGGTGAGGTGGTGGCCCGCACCATGGACGCCGACCGGCTGGCCCGCTACACCGACCGGTGGGTCGACTTCGTCAACGGCCTCGTCGTCGCCGCCGTGACTGCGCTGATCGCCGGTACCTGGCTCGCGGGCGCAGTCCTGATCGTGGTGATGGTCGCCTCGGCACTGGCCTCGACCTTCGGCCGCCGGGTCGCCGGGCGTTCGGCAGCGGCCGCATCGACGGCCCGGGCCAGGTTCGGACAGTCACTGGTGTCGGCGCTGGAGTCGATCCGCACGGTCAAGCTCGCCGCCGCCACCCCGCAGGTTCACGAGCACCTGCGCCAGGTCGACGGGGGCCGGGTCGATGCGGCCGTCCGCGAGCACCGGGTCCAGGCCCTGCTCGAGGGCGTCCCGTACGTCATGGTCCAGGGCGGCGTCGTGGCGGCCTGGGCCGGGCTGCTGCACGGCACGTGGGAGCTGGCCACCGCCCTGCTCGTGGCAAACGCGGTCAGCGGCTTCGACTGGTTCGGACGGGTGGCCGGCTCGGTGGTGACCGAAGCCCCCGGCGTGCGGGCATGGATGAACGCCACGAGCGAGCTCGCCGGTGGTGGCGACCTGATGGACCTGCCGCCGGGCATGGACCTCGTGCGCGGCGCCGCCGACCAGCCGCAGCCAGGCCCGCGCGACCCGTTGCACACGCTCACCCTGCGACAGGTCACCGCAGTCCACGACGACGGGACCATCGGGGTGCAGGACGTCGACCTCACCGTCGCGGCCGGAGAGCTCGTGCTGCTGCTCGGACAGGTCGGCTCGGGCAAGTCCAGCCTGCTCTCATCACTGGCCGGGCTGACCTCGCACACCGGTCACGTGCTGTGGAACGGCCGGCCCCTGGGAGACCCCGAGGTCGAGCTGCGCCCCGGCCGGGTCGCCCACGTCGCCCAGCGGCCGCGGGTGCTGTCCGGGACCTTCACCGGCAACGTCAGCCTCGACCACCCCTACCGGCGGGTCGAGCCTGCGCTCCTGACCGCCCGGATGGGGCGAGATGTCGCCGAGGCCGGCGGGTCCGACGCGCTTGTCGGCCACCGTGGGGTCCGGCTCTCGGGCGGGCAGGTGCAGCGGCTGGCGCTGGCCCGGGCGCTCGCCTGCGAGGCCGACCTGCTGCTGGCCGACGACGTGTCCTCGGCGCTCGATGCCGCCACCGAGATCGAGCTCTGGGCCGCCCTGCGCGCCGGCGGCGCGACCGTCATCGGCGCGACGAGCAAGGCGGCTGCGTTGGCGCAGGCCGACCGGGTCGTCGTCCTCGACGGCGGGCGCGTGATCGCGGCCGCTCCGTGGCCCGAACTCTCGCCGAGGTGGGGCCACCTGGCCGGGTGAGGTCTCGGCACAGGGTCGCATCGGATTGTTCCTGCCCGGCCCGTTCTGTCGAAGGGGCCGGGGATCCATCGCGGCACGGCGACGACGGGTGACTCACACCACGGCACTGGACCACCGCGGTACTTTTCTGGAATCAATTCTAGAAAAGTATTGATTCCTGGGCGATCGGTCAGTAGCGTCGTATCACCACCTCGTCAACCCAACGACGAACCTCTGTACCCACCGCTTCTCTCTCTCTCGGGGCGCACGAGCTCGACCTCCTCCGTGGCCGATCCGCCATGCCCTCGACCAGCTCTGCCCTCGACCAGCTCTGCCCTCGACCA
>NZ_JAKDLO010000090.1 GCF_030452765.1 Intrasporangium sp. | reverse complement strand
GCGACCCCACCGCCTGGACCTGACCCCCGACGAACTTACGATCCTGACCACTAAGCCACCGTGACACCCGTGCCCGGCGGGGGCAAGGGGGTTGAGGTCCAGGCGGAGATTCTTCAGCCAACCTTCACGGATCCGACAGCGGTTTGAACACCTCCGACGCACACGATGAGAGTGGCAGCAGTCCGCCACAGCGACCGCGACGATGGATCGGCCAGGTGCCGAGCCAGGAACATGGAGTGCACGATGTCACCTCGATGGAGTGTAAACATCAGACCAGTCGAACGCGGGGCGCGAATCAGCCTCGGCCTGGTGGGCATCATCGGCGGGGTCCTGCTGCTTGCTGGCTCCCCCCCGGGGATCGTAGCGGTGTTGGAGGTCCTACTCATCCTCGCGGGTGCGGACCTGGTCGTCACCGGCATGACGGGGCACTGCCCGCTGTATGCGTGGCTGGCGCGGCGGACCGTCCAAGCCGACCGGAGGTCGTGATGGACGACACCGGGCGGGTCCCGCCCGCGAGGGCCCCCCGACCCGACGGGTCCGCGCATGACCCGCATCCGGCACCCGAGGACGGCGGCCGGACAGAGCCGCTCACCGGCGGGCACCGCGGTTCGCACCGCTGGATGATGATCGCCTGCTGCATCCCGATGATCGTGCTTGCCGTGGCACTCGTGGCATCGGGCACGGCCAACGCCGGCGTACTCATCGTCGCCCTGGTCTGCACCTTGGCGATGGCGCTGATGATGGGCGGCTCGGGCGACCACCACGGGCGGGGACGATAGCCCAATTCCAAGCCGGGACACCCGGAGCGGACTTGAAGCTCGTAGGCACTTCAGGTCGGACGATCGCGTTTGGTGCCTCAGCAGCCTGCTGGGCCAGCAGGACGCACCATGAGCACGGAGCAGACGGACGCATGGATCCCGAGCGGAGCACCTACATGAGCGAGCAACAAGCGGTGCCGCGAGCGGCGGTGTTGGCTGTGGTTGCCGGCGAAAGCGCCCGAAAGCGTATACAGGTCATCGCCCAAGGGGCCCTCGCGCACTAGTAGTTCATTCGCCGGCTCCGTCGCAGTGCCTTGGCCGCGCGGCGACTTCCACCTTCGAGGACATGAGGCACGAGGAGTCCAAGACCAATGGTTCGCCGCACTCGCGCTATGACACCGCTCGGCGCGGCAGCAGCCCCGCAAGGACGACGGGAGGGGCGAACGATGCACGTTGACTGGGATGCCATCGTGGTTGGGGGGAGCTTTGGCGGTCTGGCCGCCGCGATGGAGCTCGCCGGTGCGGGGCGGGTGCTGGTCATCGACCGCGAACCGATCGGGGCGGGTGAGACGTCCGCCTGTGGAACGCTGCTGGGCGTGCTGGAGCGTCTGGAGGCGCTGGAGGCGCTGGAGCAGGTGCACGAGGAGATCGTGCTGCACTTCGAGGGAGGACGGTCCCGACGCGTCGGGACCCGCTATCCGTTCGCTACCTTCGACTATCGCGCCCTCTGCCAGCTCCTGTTCGGCCGCACCGACGCCACTTTCGTGCAGGCCTCAGTGACCGGCATGGGAGACGGTGAAGTGAGCACGACCCTGGGCCCCCTCCGCGCTCGCCTGCTGATCGACGCGTCGGGCTGGCGCTCGGCCCTCGGTGGGGCGGCCCGGCCCGACCTTGTCCCGGCGGACGCGCTCGGCCTCGGGATCGAGCTTCGGGCACCCGTTGTGGGTGACGGGCTGCACTTTTGGGTCCGGCCCAGCCAGATGCCCTGCGGCGTGACGTGGCAGTTCCCCGCCGGCACGTCCAGCAGGGTCGGCATTGCCTGCTACCGCGGTCGCGGCGGTTTGAAGGCCCCGCTCGATGACTTTCTCGACAAGGAAGCCTTCCCGGACAGCACCCCCCCTCCGAAGGTGCACGGGGGGCTCATCCCGTCCCGGCTGCGTGACCCGGTTGCAGGCCCAGTACTTCTCGTCGGCGACGCGGCCGGACAGTGCCTTCCGCTCACCGCTGAGGGAATCCGGCCGGCACTGGTCTTCGGCCAGATCGCCGGACGCCTGGCCCGGCAGGCGCTGGACGGCGTCCTCACCCTTGAGCAGGTGCGCGAGCAGTACCGGCGGGAGGTCCGCGCACGGCGCCACCAGTACCGGCTTCTTGAGGGGATGCAGGCCATGCTGCTCCGCAGTCCCCAGCGGGTGCTTCCGATGTTCGCTTGGCTGTTCGGGAAGTCCCCGCTCACCGGGCCGGCCCAACGTGCCTACTGGGAGCTCGCCGATCCCGGGCTGCTCCAGCCGGGCCATGACCTTGCTGAGGCGCCCGCCCGGATCGGGGCAGCCGAAGTTCCCGAAGGAAGGAACTGAGGCCGTGATCGTCAGCGTCAGCCCGGAGGATGTGCCAGGTCCGTCCGGCTCGCGGCCCGGACCACAGTCAGCCCCTCGGGCGGGCCTGGCCGGTTTCGTCGCTTCCTTGCTCGGCGGCGACCTGCCGGTCACGATCAGCGCGTACGACGGCAGTGTCGCCGGTGCCGGCGAGGCCGCGGCCGGTATCGAGATCCGGTCGCCAGATGCGCTTCGCCGGCTGCTCACCGCTCCCGGCGAGCTCGGCGCAGCCCGTGCGTACGTGGCCGGCAACCTCGATGTCAAGGGCGACCAGTTTACCGCGCTGACGCTGGTCGAACGGTTCCCGGACCTGCACATCGGCGCCCGCGAGCGCCTGGCGGTCCTGCGGCTGGGGGGCCTGCGCGGGCTGCGTCCGCTCCCGCCGCCGCCGGAGGAGGTGCGGCTCCGTGGTCGGCAGCATCGCCGCGAGCGGGACGCTGCGGCCATCTCGCACCACTACGACATCTCCAACGAGTTCTACCGGCTGCTCCTCGGGCCGGCCATGACGTACTCGTGCGCGGTCTGGCCCGGCGAGGACACGACCCTCGAACAGGCCCAGCCGCCAAGCACGAGCTGGTCTGCCGCAAGCTGGGGCTGGAAGCGGGGATGCGCCTGCTCGACGTGGGCTGCGGGTGGGGCGGCATGCTGCTGCACGCGGCCCGCCTGCACGGGGTCAGCGCCGTGGGCGTCACCATCTCGGCCGCCCAGGCCGACTGGGCTCGCCCGGCTGTCCCACCGCGTTGAGGTGCGCCTGCAGGACTACCGTGACATCGACGACGGGCCGTACGACGCGATCAGCTCCATCGGGATGTTCGAACACGTCGGCCTGGCCCAGCTGGCCACCTACTTCGAGCGGCTGCACACCCTGCTGCGACCCGGTGGACGGCTGCTCAACCACGGCATCAGCACGCCGCGCGCGCGGACCCGACGAGCGCAGCCCACCTTCATCAACCGCTACATCTTCCCCGACGGCGAGCTGCACGAGCTGGGCGGCGTCGTCTCCGCGATGCACCGGCAGGGTCTGGAGGTGCGCCACGTGGAGAGCCTCCGCGAGCACTACGCCCTGACCCTGCGGGCCTGGACCGCGAACCTGGAAGTCGACTGGGACGCCGCGGTCGCGGAGGTCGGACTGACCCGGGCCCGCATCTGGCGGCTGTACCTCGCCGCCTGCGCGTTGGCGTTCGATGCCGGCCGGGTCCAGGTCCACCAGACACTCGCCGTGCGACCGCGGACTGAGCCGCTTCGCGCGCTCAGCGGCATGCCGCCGCGACCGCGCTGGGAGGACCCGCCGCTCGCAGGGAACCAAGTCGTAGCGGGAGGGTCACGTGAGCGCGACTGAACCCGGGAGACCGGGTTCGTGGGGCCGAGCGTCCCTGGTCGGAGCCGCCGGCGTCCTCGGCGCGTCGGGCGCGGTCGTGTTTCTGACCACGCTCGCCGCACTCCACGTCCTCCGACCGGACGTGGGCATCGCCTCGGACTACGTCAGCGACTACGCCAACGGGCCGTACGGCGCGTGGTTCACCGTCGCACTGTACGCCCACGGAGTGGGAAACCTGGCTCTGGCCACGGGGCTGGTGCTCACCCTCGTGCCCTCCCGCTCCGGTGGGACGGGGAGCGCCCTGTTGGGAGTCGCCGCCGCGGGGGTCCTCGTGGCGGCGACCTTCCCGACGGACCCGCCAGGAGCACCTTCCGTGGCGGGAACGATCCACCGTGCCGCGGTCACGGGCGCGTTCCCGATCGAGGTCCTCGCGCTCGTCCTTCTCGGCAGCGCCTTCAAGTCCTCCACGGGATGGCCGGGCTGGCGGCGCCCTACTTGGCAGACGGCTGGTCTCGCCGCGCTCACCCTGACCTGGTTCGCGGTCGCGGTGGCTCGCGACGCCGCACCCGGGATCCCGGAGCGGATCCTGTTGACGACTCTCGCGATCTGGGAACTGTCCGCCTCCGTACGACTGGGTCGGATTCGGCGAAGTCAGCGGCCAGCCGACGCACCAGTGCCGCCGCCGGGTGAGGGGGAACGCCACGCACGCACCACCTCGCGTGCTTCGAGCGCCTCGGTGCCTCCCACCCGAAGGCGCCACCGCTTGCTCAGCTCAACCGACCAATTCAGCCGACCGAAGTGCCCATCAGCTTCGGAAGTCTGGCCGGAGGCAGGCCGTCGAAGGGCCCCCCTCGAGCGGCATTGAGCAGGGCTGGGACCATCGGCCCCTCTTGCATGCCGCTCTGCGCGGTGTCTGGGTGGCCTGTCTTGCTCGTGGATGCTGCTCTGCGCGAGCGCCAGCTTTCTCGTCGAGTTCGGACAGTGGGTCAGAACCGGCCGTCCGCCGGCTTGGTGGGGGACCCCGACAGAAGGGGGCTGGTGCAGAGGTTGCGCGCAGGGAAGGCCTGCGGCAACCCGGGTCATAGTCCGGGGGCGTCGTAGACCGGGAACCAGCGGCTCAGGTCCTGCTCCATGCGCAGGTCGTCCTGGACGACTGCCTTGACCTGCAGCTCCAGGGCGCTGTCTCGGTGCTCCCCGGGGGCGGGGGCGTAGGGGTACCAGGTGCCCCGTTTGTAGAGGTAGATCAAGCCCAGCGGTCGGTGGTCGTCGGCGAAGGCGACGACGGTGCACAGCAGCGCCGCCCCGTAGCCCGCTTCGACCAGGCTGGTGTTGACCGCGTGCAGGTCGGTGACCAGTCCCTCGAGGTTATCGGGATCACCGGGGCGCCTCAGCCACGAATACCCGAACCGGTCGGTGGTTGAGGTGAACCTGCCCTCGTCGAGGACGAGCAGGGCTTCGATGTGCTCGGTGAGGCCGGTGAATGCGCCTCCTTCGGCGGCCTTGAAGCACACCGCGCCCGTCCCGGTTGGCCGGAACCTGGTCGCTGCCTGCAATGTGACGGCGGCGGAGGGAAGGGCGAAGAGCTGGTCAAGGTTGGGTGGGACCGGTTTGCTGCGGCCCAGCAGGGTGTCGAGGAATCCCACGGTTCATCCCTCCTTCCCGAGCTGCCGGGAGATCCCGGCCAGTTGGGTCAGCCGCTGTTCGAGGGGTGGATGGGTGGCGAACAGGGAGGACAGGCTGGCTCCGGGGGCCAGGGCAGGTGCGAAGAAGAACGCGTTGAACGCCTGCGCTTCCCGAAGGTCTCGGCGCGGGATCGTGGCGATCTCGCCGGTGATCTTCGTCAGCGCCGATGCCAAGGCCGACGGCTGCCCAGTCAGCAGGGCACCCGCTCGGTCGGCGGCCAGCTCGCGGTACCGGGACAGGGCCCGGGTCAGCAGGAACGACACCCCGTAGACCACCGCCGAGACCGCGACCACGGCCATCACGACGAGGGCCAGGTTGTCCCCGTCGTCATCGGTGCGGCGCCCGCCACCCAGCGCCCCGGAGTAGCCGGCGAACAGGCCGAAGCGGGTGATCAGTCCGGCTAGGACCCCGAGGAAGGACGCGATCGTCATGACGGCGACGTCCCGATGCGCGACGTGCGACAGCTCGTGGGCCAGCACCCCCTCGAGCTCCTCGCCATCGAGCCGGCGCAGGATGCCGGTCGTCACGCACACGACCGCCTTGCTGGGGCTTCGGCCCGTGGCGAAGGCGTTCGGAAGGTCGACGTCGGCCACGGCGACCGCCGGCTTCGGCATGTCGGCAAGGGCGCACAGCCGGTCGATCGCACCGTGCAGCTGCGGAGCCTCTTCGGGCGTCACGATCCTGCCGTGCATCGCGTAGAGGGCTATCCGGTCGGAGAACCAGTACTGGGCGAACAACAACGCGGCGGCGATGACGACTGCCAGGACCGCGCTCTTCAGCAGAGCGAAGAGGGCGACCGTGAAGGCGACATAGAGCAGACCGAGAAGGAACGTGGTGAGCACCATCCGGCCTGCCAGTCCCCGGTCCGGCTGGAACCTCGTGCGCATGGTCTCAGCCCGGGATCAGGCCCTGCTCGCCGAGCAGGGCTCGGACCTCGGCGAGGCTGCTTCCCTCGCCGGGCAGGATCGCGTCGGAGGCGGTCAGGGCGTCGTCGGGTAGCGGGCTGCCAAGGGCGCGGACCCGCTCGAGCAGCGCGGTCAGGGTTTGCTGGTATGCCGCTTCGTCGCCGGCGGTAACCGCCGCGGCCAAAGCGTCGTCGAGGCCGTTGAGCTCTGGCTCGTGCCGGTCGGCCAGCTCGCGCTGGCCCTCACCCAGTATGCGAATGATCATGACTGCTCCTCCGAGGTCCGGTCAGGGCTTGTCGCGGATGCGTTGCCGATCGCTGCCGGCGCGGAAGCGGCCGGGAGCGCACCAGCTTCGGGGGGTGCATGCAGGCCCCGCCGGAGCGAAGCAAGCTGCGCCTCCACATCGGACGCTGAGGCGACCCGTTCGAGCTCAAGCTGGATGTCGTCCTTCCCGCTTGTGGCGTCCTCCAACGCGCCGGACGCCAACAGCTCGTCGATTGCCCCGGCGCGGGCCTGTAGCTGGGCGGTCTTGTCCTCGGCGCGTTGCATCGCCAAGCCGACATCGCTCATCTCCTCGCTGATGCCCGAGACCGCCTCACCGATCCGTGACTGTGCCTCCGCGGCGGTGTAGCGGGCCTTGATCGTCTCCTTCTGCACCCGAAAGGCCTCGACCTTGGCCTGCAGGCGCTGCGAAGCGGCGGTCAGCTTGTCCTGCTCGGCTCGCAGGGACTCCTGCTGCTGGGCCATATCGGCCATCTGCTGTTGCGTGGCCGAGCGACGTACGAGCGCCTCCCGGGCCAGGTCCTCCCTGCCGGCAGTCATCGCGCTCGCGGCCTGCTGCTGCAGCTTGCTCAGCTGACCGCCCAGCTGCTGGAGCTGAAGCTCCACCCGTTTGCGGCTGGTGGCCACATCTGCGAGGCCGCGTCGGACCTTCTGCAACATCTCGAGCTGCTGCTGGTACGAGTAGTCGAGGGTCTCGCGTGGGTCCTCGGCCCGGTCCAGGGCCTTGCTTGCCTTTGCCTTGAACAGCAGGGCGATTCTCTGACTGAGGCTCATCATGGTTCCTTTCGACGACCCGACTGGCGCGGGCCATGGCTGGCGATGGCCGCCCCGGATCCGAGCCCGGGACCTGGTCACCTCCCAAGGGTCGCCCCAACGGGTTGTGGTTTCTCTGACAGGTTGGTCAACGTTTGACGTTGCTTTGAGGACCGCGGTCTCTGGGCACTCCGGGCCGCTTCAGGGATGGACGATATTTCGTCCAGCAGATCCCAATTGGGCCATTGGTCCTCGTCCCTACGGGGGCCGACGGAGGCGGGTTCGCTACGCCCCCGGCTGTACCGGCCATCGGACCAAACCAGAAGTCATGGTGGCCGCACTACGAGCTGGGTGGGCGGCGCCACAACCGCTGACCGACCAACGGGCCACGCCGCCCGCTCCGTGACTTCCCGTCGGCAGTGGGGCGCCCCACGAGGGCCCGGTAGCTGGTGCCCGCCGCAACCGCGCCGATGGCCAGGAGTCGGATACGGGTCGCGCGGCGCGTAGCCGAGCCGCCAATGAGGCTACCGAGCGCATCGAGGGCGGCTCCTGCGACCAGGGCCGTGACGATCCGGTCGCCCAGCTGCCGGTTCGCGGCTGCTAGGGCACGCAGGTCGTCCTCGGCGAGGCGAACCTGCAGGGTGCCGCCCTCGAAAGCACCCATGAGGTTGCGGAGGGACTGGGGCGCGTCCCGACCGAGCCCGGCGATGGTGCCCGAGAGGGCGACGAGCCGGCGGGTGATGTCAAGCGGATCAAGGTTGCGGGCGAGCAGCTGCTCCGCGTAGGGGGCGATGACCTCCGAGAACTGGAAGTCGGGGTCGAGGCGCTCGCCCATGCCCTCGGCCATGATGAGCGTCTTCAGGAGCAGCGCCACGTGCTGGGGGAGTCGCATGTGGTGGCGTCTCAGGATCGTGTTGACGTCCGAGATCAACGCCCCGACGGGCAGCTCGGTGAGCGACCGACCGCCGAATCTACCGACGAGGGCATCGACGTCCGCCATCAAGGTCGAGCGGTCGACAGGTGCTGACGTCGTCGTCAGCGCGCTGAGCGCGGATACGACCCGTTCCGGGCTCATGCTGATGACCGCCCCGAGCAAAGCCACCAGGCGCTGGCGGAGGTCGATGTCGATCTCGTCGACCATGCCGAAGTCGATGATCCCCAAACGTCCGCCGTCGAGGACGAAGAAGTTGCCTGGGTGGGGGTCCGCGTGGAAGAACCCGTCCTCGAAGACCATCTTGCACAGGGTTCTCGCGGCGAGCGTGGCGAGCTCGTGCCGATCGATGTGCGCGGCGTCGAGCGCCTGCAGGTCGGAGATCTTCAGGCCCCGGATTCGCTCGAGCGTCAGGACCCTGGCGGTCGTCTGGTCCCAGATCACCTTGGGGAAGACGACCCGGGTCTCGTCGGCGAAGTTGCGGGCGAACCGTTCGGCGTTGCGGCCCTCGGCCAGGTAGTCCAATTCGTTGCGGAGGGTCTGGGCGAAGTCCTGCACCACCGCGACGAGGTCGTAGTCCCGCGCGAGCTGGGAGCGCCGCTGCGCCCGCTGCGCGAGGTCTGCGATGATCTCGAGGTCACGGGTCACCGACTCGATCGCGCCAGGACGACGGACCTTGACCACCACCTCCGCTCCGTCCACGGTTGCCGCGTGGGCCTGTCCGATGGACGCGCTGGCCAGTGGAATCGCCTCGAGGTCCGAGAGCCGTGCGGTGGAGCCGAGCTCTTCGGCCAGAGCGGCCATGATCTCGACCGTTGCCACCGGGGCCGCAGCGTCCTGCAGCAAGGCCAGCTCAGCGGCATAGTCCTGCGGCAGAAGGTCGGGACGCGTCGAGACCACCTGCCCGAGCTTGATGAACGTCGGCCCCAGCTGTTCGAGCGCGAGGCGAAGATGCTCGGGTTGCGAGTAGGTCCTGCCTCGCTCGTGGCCGGGCAGGCCCCGGCGGAACGGGAACGTGCCCGCCAGACCGGCCGCGCCCACCAGATAGCCGAACCCGTGTATGGAGAGGACGTCGACGATCTCGCGGTAACGGTCCGCTCGGGAACTCACTGGACTTCTCCTCCCGTCGCTCTGAGGGCGATGGTGATGCTCACTGGTGCTCGCTGTGCGCACCGGTGGTGCTCTGGACGGAGGCGGCCGAGGGGTTCCCCGTACGCCAATGCTCAAGGCGCCACGCATCCGCTCCAGCTCGGATCACAGAATGCGTTGACCCCGCTGCCGGACTACGAGGCCTGAGCAGCGCTCCGGAGGGGAAACGCCTGCCACGGGGCTGGCACTGCGAGGACCAGGGGGACAGAGAGGGGCGCCGCACAGTTTCAGTGCCCGTCTGCGAGGTGTTGGCGTCGCTGCTGGTACTCGTCGATGCCGATCTGGCCGCGTGCCAGCTGCTCGTCGAGCTCGGCACGTGCGCCTGTGGCGAGCGGGGCCTCAGGATCAACGCGACCGAATAGCGAGCCAGCCGCGTAGGCGACGATCGCCCAGAAGCCGGTCGTGCCCAGACCGAGGAGCGCCCACAGCGTCCAGTGCGTCGCGCCCATCATCACTCAATGGTGGCCGTCGTGCCCGTCCGTGGTGGTCACGGCAGGTGTCGGGGTGGGGGCCGGCGACTGCGAGCCTGCTCCGCTGATGGCGGGACCGACCACGAACGCGGACAGGGAGAACAAGGTGGTGAAGACCGCGACCCCGATCGCGGGAGCCCACATCGTCTGGAACCTCGATCGCAGCCGCCTGAGCAGCGGGATGCTCATGAGCAGTCCCACGACGTAGAGGATGCCGTTGCCGAGTACGCCGGTGAGCAGTGCGGCCCCCGCGAGCAGGCCGATGTGGTGCATGACGTGGGGCAGGATCCCGAGCGCTGCACCGATGCCGGCTCGGATGGTCGCCCAGACACTGCGTGGGCCACGCTTGGGCCGAGCGGCCAGGTCGCCGTCCACCGCGGTCGAGCCCGCACCTGCGGGAGCCGGCACAGGCTCGTACTGGCTGGTCACGTTGGTCATCTGTGCTCCTTGGTGCCCTATGTGCTGATGGCTCCAGTGTGGCTGCCGCGGGCTGTGCATACGCGGTAGGACGAGTGAAGGTCCGATGAAGCCTCCGGACTGGGAACATCGAATCTTGACCGACCCTTCATCGTGCGGCGGGGGTTGCAGCTGGACGCTTCTGCCATGAGTTCCGCATCCTTGCGCCCACGTCCGGACAGCACTTCGGTCTCTAAGGCTCCGCCTGCCCCTGTCGACGTCACGGTCGTCACGTCCCAGGCCTGCCACCTGTGCGAGGACGCCCTCGAGGAGCTCGCTCACCGTACCGATGAGCTGACGGCCACCGTCGTCCCGGCTGACACGCCGCTCGGGCGCCAGCTGGTGCAACGTCACCGGCCGGGCATGTTCCCTCTGGTGCTCGTTGATGGACTGTTCTTCAGCTCCGGGCGGCTGCCGAGGCGCAAGCTCGACCAGGTACTCGCCGCCCGGGCCCGTGGGTCGGTGTCGTCCTGATGGGCGCCGAGCTCCTCGCGACCGGCAGCATCCTCGCGGCCTTCTTCGCCGGTGGGGTGGCCCTGTTCGCACCGTGCTGCATCGTCTTCATGGCCCCGAGCTACCTTGCGGCGGCGGCGAAGAACGAACGCTGGCGCCTGCTGCCCCTGACGTTCGTCTTCGCGGGCGGGCTTGCGCTGGTGCTGGTGCCGATCACCTTGGGCGCCAGCTTGCTCGCGGGGGCCATCGCCAAGTACCACGTGCCGCTCTACTGGGGTGGCGGGCTGCTCATGATCGGCATTGGCGTCCTTGCCCTGTCCGGTCGCATGTGGTCGATGCCCTCCTTCCTCAAGGCGCCGGACGCGAACCGGGGGGACAGCGCAACGTTCTTCAGCCTCGGCGTGTTCTCCGGTATCGCGTCGAGCTGCTGCGCACCGGTCCTCGCGGGCGTGATGACTCTGTCGGCGCTCTCCGGGTCGCCGTTCGGGGGGGCGGCGCTTGGCCTGGCCTTCGTGTTCGGGATGGTGCTGCCCCTGTTCGTCATGGCGCTGATCTGGGACAAGGCCCGACTCGGCGAACGGCGCTGGCTGCGGGCCAAGTCCATCCGCCTGCGGATCGGCGCACGGACGCTGCGGACGAACACGGTGAACCTCGCCGTCGCCGTCGCGTTCACCGTGATGGGTGTGGCCGTGATCGGGTTGGCGGGGTCCCCGGACATGACGCGCGGAACGGATGCGCAGTATGCCGCCGGGGCCGGTCTGACGGGTCTCAGCGCGCGTGTGCTCGACTGGCTCGCGCCGGTTCCCGAGCCGCTGCTCGGGCTCGGCCTGTTCGCCCTGGCCGGCGTGTTCGTCTGGGCCACCCTGCGCGACCGGCCTGCCCGCGGGCCTCGCGAGACGGCATACGAACCGGGCGATGAGGAAACGGCCGCCGAAGCTGCACCACGCACCCCCGACTGCCACGCCGACCACTCGAACGCGCACGCACCTGGAAGGGCACAGCGATGACCGCCAAGACAACGAGCAAGCGCACCGCCGCGCATCAGGCCCACCAGGCCCATCAGGCCCATGCTCGGGCCGAGCAAGAACGCCTCGCCCGACACAGGCGCACCCGACGGCTGGTGACCATTGCGCTCACCGTGGCCGTCCTCGGCCTGATCGGCTTCGCCCTGGTGAAGGCGGTCCCGACCAGCGGCTCGACGGCCGCGGCGGCTCCGGGCTTCAGCCTGAAGACGACCGCAGGCACGACGGTGTCCCTGTCTGACTACCGCGGCAAGCCTGTGGTCCTCTACTTCAACGAGGGGGCCGGCTGCGCGTCCTGCACCGCGCAGATGGCCGAGATCGAGAAGGACGCAGCCTTCCAGGCCTCCGGCATCACCGTGCTGCCGATCGTCATGAACACCGCCGAGCAGATCGTCCCCGACCTGCAGCAGTACGGGGTGCGAACGCCTTACCTGCTCGACGACGGCTCCACATCGAAGGCCTACGGGACCCTCGGAACCGGTATGCACGAAGGGCTTCCCGGCCACGGGTTCGTCCTCATCGACAAGGACGGGGTCAAGCGCTGGTTCGGCAACTACCCCTCGATGTTCGTCGCTCCCGCTGACCTGCTGAAGGAAGTCCAGACCCGGCTCTGACGTTTCCGGCGCTTCCGAGGATGGCTTGGGTCGAGCCCTCCCGGCGTTGCGACCCGCGCGGGGCAACACATACGGATGAGTCGTCCTTCGATGAGAGGAGACAACGATGAGCACACCTCCTGAGATGCGCGGACCTCAGCACGACCTGCATGTGACCCCAGATGGCCACCCCCCGCTGCACACCGGTCACACCGGGCGGGGTCATGGATGGATGATGTGGCTGATGTGTCTGCCGATGGTCATCTTCGCCCTCGTGCTCATGACCACGACGTCCGCAGGCGCCGCCGCGCTGCTGCCTGCGCTCCTCTGCATCGCGATGATGGCGCTGATGATGGGCATGCACGGCCGAAACGGTGGGCACTGACGTTGCTGGCGGCCGGAGGGAACCGCCCTTGACTCGCTGCGTGACCCGCGTCCGGCTATCGGGAATCTTGACCAAAGGACCGGGCTGAACTTCATGATCCCGGTGGAGGATGGAAGATGACAGGCAGCAGACCGGTCATGCCAGCGAGGTGAGCACAATGTCCGCCACTGCCCATGCTTCCATCGGTCCGGCACTCGCCCAACCGGACCACACTTCGGGGTCGCTTCTTGCGGCTCAGGGTGTGGAGAAATCCTTCACCCGCTGGCGCTGGGTCGGCCGCCGACGTCTTCCCGTCCTGACCGGTGCCGACCTCACCCTCTCGCGGGGCGAAGTTGTCGGCCTGGTGGGCGAGAACGGCTCGGGCAAGACGACCCTGATGCGCATCCTCGTCGGTGACCTGGCCGCGGATTCCGGCACCGTCGAACTGTCCGGCACGATGGGCTACTGCCCGCAGCAGCCGGTCGTCTATCCGAGATTGACGTGCGACGAGCACTTCGAGCTCTTCGGTGGGGCCTACCAAATGAGCCCGACGTCGGAACGCGAGGCCAGGCGGGCGCTCTACGACGAGCTCGGCTTCGAGAGGTTCGCCTCGACCCGAGCCGACCAGCTCTCCGGGGGCACGCTCGCGAAGCTCAACCTCGGCCTGGCCCTGCTGCCCGACCCCGACGTGCTCCTCCTCGACGAGCCGTATGCCGGCTTCGACTGGGACACCTACCAGAAGTTCTGGGGACTGGTGGAGGAGCGACGCAGCCGTGGCCGCAGCGTGCTGATCATCAGCCACTTCGTCGCCGACGAGCAGCGGTTCGACCGCATCGTCAAGCTCCGTGACGGCAGGACGTGGTCCGTGTGACCGCCGCGCTGCTGGAGCGCCGGTTCCTCGCCGACTATGCGCGCACGGGCACCAACCTTCTGCTGCTCGTGCTCGTGCCGGTGACCTTCGTGATCGTCGCCGCGCCGACGCTCGCGGATGCGGCGAAGATCCTGGGCGGCGCACGCGGGGGACCGGGCATCGAAACAGTCACCGCAGGCTGGGCCGCCGCATTCCTGACGGGCATCGCCATGTACTTCCAGGTCGCCTCCTCCCGGGCCACCGACCGCCGGCTGGTCCTCGCCGGCCTGTCCCGAGCTCGGCTGGCCACCGCCCGCCTGCTCACCGGGGCGGGGCTCGCTGTCGCCGCGACCGCCGCAGCTCTCATCGCCCTCGCCGCGCGCCAGGGCCTGGCCGACCCGGTCCGGATCATCGCCGGCACGGCAATGTTCGCGATCGTGTACCTGGCCATCGGGGCAGTGGTGGGGGCGCTGGTGCCGACTCCGGTCAACGGGACCGTCCTGCTGTTGTTCGTCTGGATCCTCGACGTCTTCTTCGGCCCCAGCCTGAGCGGCTCTACCTCGCCGCTGCTGCGGGTGCTGCCGACCCATTTCATCTCACTGTGGACCGTCAACCAACCTCCCGGGCACGGGGGTCCGAGCACCTTGGCGTGGTCGGGCGTGTGGATCGTGGGTGCGCTGGCGGCGGCATACCTCGTCGTCGCCGCGACACCGGGGCGCAGGCCAGCCGCGGCGCCCACCCGGCCGGCGGGTCAGCTGCGGGTCGGGCTGCGGATGGGCCTGAACGACTGGAAACGGACGCCGCTGCTGTGGCTGCTGCTCGCCGCCGTCCCTGCCGTCTTCATCCTCCTGTCCGCGGCCATCACTCCTCACGGCAGCTCGCCCGTGGTCGTCCGGGAGCTCGGCGTTCAGATCACGACCATCATGGACCCGGCGATGATCCACCCCGGCACGATGGCCCCGGAGGCGATCGCCTCGCTGGCCGCGCTCGTGGGCGTGTTCATCGTCCTCGACGCCCGGGCGGCCGACCGACGCCTCGTCCTCGCGGGACAACGCGCCTTCGTTGCAGTCGCCACGAGGGTCGCCCTGGTGATGCTCGCCGCGGTCGTGGCGACCGTGGTCTCGCTCGCGGTGACCGCCACCGTCTTCACCGCCGAACAGTGGGCCGTCTACGGGCTGGGCAGCCTCGTCATCGCCATCACGTACGGACTCATCGGCATGCTGCTCGGCCCGATCTTCGGGCGAGTCTCCGGGGTCTTCATGGCCTTCCTGCTCCCCTTCATCGACCTCGGCCTGGGACAGAGTCCGATGCTCGGCGGCGACCCGGCCGACTGGGCACTCTGGATGCCGGGGTACGGCGGCATGCGCGTGCTCATCGACGGCGGCCTGACCGCCAGCTTCGACGAGGGCCCCATCCTCGCCGTTGCCCTCGCGTGGATCGTGGTGCTGGCCGGCGCTGTCGTGGTGCTCCTTCGCCGGACAATCAGAGGCTGAGCAAGATCGCCGGAATCCCGAAGGCCGGCGAGCAAGATCCGCGTCCTCCTGGTGGCCAGGTCAGGACATGGCCCTCATCTTGGCGATCTCGTCCGTCTGGGCCTTGATGACGGCATCAGCGAGGGTCTTCACGTCGGGGTCCTCGGTGGTGGCCAGCACTTGGCGCGCCATGGCGATGGCCCCCTCGTGATGGGCGATCATCATCGACGTCCACTTCTGGTCGAAGGCCTTTCCGTCGGCCTGCTCGAGGGCCTCCATGTCCGCGTCGCTCATCATGCCGCTGCCCGTGCCCCCATGATCCATGCCGCCCATCGGTGTGGCCGCTCCCCACTTCTCCAACCAGCCGGTCATTGTCTGGATCTCGGGGTCCTGGGCCTGCTTGATCGCCGTCGCCAGCTCACGGACCTGACTGGAGGCGTCAGTCTTGCCCAGGGCGATCTCGGCCATCTCCACTGCCTGCTCGTGGTGCGGAATCATCATCTGGGCGAACATGACATCGCCGGCCCGACCGGCGGCAACTGAGGTCGACGACGCGCTGCTCGACGTGCCGTGGCCGTCCATCCCAGGGGAGGTGTTGCTGGACGTGCCCCCGCACGCGGCCAGCAGGCCGGACAGCCCTACGGCTGCGCCCAGCAGGACGAGACGGCGAACGGATGAGCGCATGAGTGACTCCTGGCGTGGACGGCGACGGACTCGCACCAACCTGCCTCACGCTTGCTCACGAATCGTCAGGATTCGATGAAGGTTTGATGAAGACGGTAGCCCTCAGCGCAAGCCGCGTCGCTCATGGGGCAACGGGCCGGCCTCAGGGCCCCGTAGCCGACCGTCCACCGGGAAATGGGCGGAGCAGCACTCTGGCAGTTCGGCGCGCAGGATCGACAGAGCCACCGATGCCTTCTCGAGGAAGTCGCCCTCTGCTTCGACGACGAAGCGGCGTGGGTGCGCCTGCCAGACCTCTAGGATGCGGGCATCAATCTTCGCCGCGAGTCCAGCAGGCTCGGTTCGCAGAGGGTTCTGATGGTTGTAGCCCTGATCCTGCGACGGCGTTCGGAGATGCAGCACCACGTCATATCGCGCAAGTTCCGCCGCCAAACTCGTCCCAGTCTCCCGCCAGAAGTCCTCCGCACCGCCGGGCCAGTAGGCGAGCCCATCGAGCGTGCCCCGGTCGCACAGGACGATAGCCGGGTTCTGGAAGTCCCCGGTGACTTCGAGCTCGCGTTGGACGTGGAAAATCGCGCGTTGACCGGCCCGCCGGTAGGTCTCATGGGGTGCTCGGGGAAACCCGCCGCCGAAGACAATGCCTGCCGCCTCCGGGAGGACCTTCACGTGGCGGCACAGGGAGCGCATCACCAGCTCGAGCACGGCCGTCTTTCCGGCTCCAGGGCCGCCCGTCAGGACCACTCGGCGGCGATCATGCGGTCCAGCACACCCACACTCGACCATCAGAACCCCTCAGTCGCATCAGGCGCGCGGTGGCCGGTCGGCTGAACGCCCCATTTCTCCAGGAGGGCCAGCACAGCAAAGGCCGGGTCGCGCACTTGGGCGTGCCGCAGGACCGACCAATGGTCGCGAAGGTACTGCTGGAGGTACTGCACGACGTGACGCATCGGTACCGTGGTCCACGGTCCCTGACGCACTTCTGCAGGTGAGTCGCCGAACGCGACCATCCGAATGGCGTGCCCGGCCGGGGTCATCGCATGACCACGACTCAGCAGCTGACGCGTGAGGTCAGAAGCGTGATCGGCGGGACAGCAACCGAACCGGGTCAGCGCTACTTCCAGAACGGCCGGATCGCGAAGGGGCGCGTTCAAGCGCGCCCTGCCCTCCTTGACCTCGCCGACGATCATGTCCGGGCGGTCCGAAGCGCAGCCCAGCATGGGGTCGACGGCGACTGCCGCTCGCGTGAGCGGCTGGTGTCCGCGACTTGTGACGATATCGTGCCCGGCGCCGGCGAAGCGGTAGGCCAGGATGTCGAGGTCCGTGACCGTGCGCACTTGCCCCGCACGGCCGGCCTCAAGAACCGGGTACTCCACCACGGTGAAGTAGCCGTTGACGTGCAGGTACGCCTGTACTAACCCGACGGCCGTGTCCATGGGGGCCTCCTCTCAAGCGAGCCTCGCGTCGCCGGGTTGAGATGCGCAATGGGTTTGGTCAAGGTTCTCTGTTGCCCACGTGACCCGACCGACCGCGTCAGCACCTGTCCGCACCCCAGGCGAAACAGCGCCGGTAGTCGACGACGCTGCTGGCCCGGCGTGGCCGCCGTCCTTGGGCGGCCCCTGATCGTCGCGTGCTTTCCCACGAACGCCGCCGTCAGTGGGGTGGCGTCGGGCCAGCGCGCAGGAGTCGACGCGTTTGACCCAAAAACCGACCCACGGGTCCGGGGGTTTCGCGGACAGTCGAGGCGCCAGAGTTGGTCACCGCGATGACAGGGCGGGGAATCGACACATGATCTTGAGGTTTCCGCCGAGGAGACGACACATGCGGGCGGCAAGGTAGTGGGTGAGGCGAGGGCCACAAGCGGCCCCTCGTGAACGAAGGAAGGTCATTGACATGATGGGTTGGTATGGGTCCGGGATGGGCTTTGCGGGATGGTTCTTCATGGGCCTCTTCTGGCTCGTGCTGTTGGGCGTGATCATCTGGGCGGTGGTTCGCCTTCTCCCCACGCGCCACCAGGGGCACGGCGGCCCCAGCGCCACCGAGACGCCAGAGGAGATTCTGGATCGTCGCTTCGCCCGGGGCGAGATCGACGTCGAGACGTACCAGGCGCAGCGGACGGCGTTGGTGCAGTCCCGCGGCGATCGGCAGAGCCGGCCGTGACGCTCGCTGGCGAGGCGCCGGGACGCGGCAGGCGGGTGGACCGCTGGCCGGTGGTGGCGCTCGTGGTGGCCTCGGTGCTCCTCGTCGCCTCCATCGTTATGGCGGCTGTCGGCGTCCTCGGGCCCGCCCCATGGCGGTCCGCCTCACTGTGGGGCGCAGCCGACAGTACGCGTGGCATGCCGTGGACCGGCTCCGACCAGAGGGCGGCGGCATGATGGA
>NZ_JAKDLO010000089.1 GCF_030452765.1 Intrasporangium sp. | reverse complement strand
CACCCGTCCCCACCCGGGCGGGACACCTCCCGTGCTCATCCTCGTGCGTCACGGGCGCACTCTGCTCAACGCTGCCGGGCGACTGCGCGGTCTGCTCGACCCGCCGCTGGACGAGGTCGGGCTGGCGGACGTGGCCCGGCTCGCGGAACGGCTGACCCGTTGCTCGCCGACGGCAAACCGCACCGCATCCTCGCCAGCCCGTTGCGGCGCACCGTCCAGACCGCCCAGGCGATCGGCGAGCGGACGCGGCTGCCATTCGCGGTCGACGAGCGTCTGCTCGACCGGGACTACGGTCAGTGGGCCGGTCACCCACGCGATGAGGTCGTCAGCCGGTGGGGGTCCATCGACGCTGCCCCGGGGGTGGAGCCGATCGCGAGCGTGACCGCCCGGGTCCGGGGCCTGCTCGAGGAGCTGGTCACCGACGCGCCGCTCGTCCTGGTCACCCATGACGCGGTGCTGCACGCGATCCTCGGCGACCTCGACCCGGACCTCGCCGACGCCGCCCTCGACCCGGCGAGCTGGTGCCTGCTCGGGCAGGACGGGACGGGGACCCTGGCCGTGACGAGCACGAACAACCATTGACATGGGGCTCGACGAACCGCCCACGCCGGCAACGGATCCCGCGGACGAGCGCTGGCGGCTCAGCCCGGGGATCCTCAGCGTCGGCGGGGCCTCGATGTTCTCGGACACCGGTCACGAGATGGTCACCTCGCTGCTGCCCACCTTCGTCACCTCGACCCTTTACGCGGGGCCGGCCACGCTGGGAGTGATCGACGGGGTCGCCGACGCGCTGACCGGGCTGAGCAAGCTGGCCGGCGGGCCGCTGGCCGCCGAGCCCTCCAGGCGGGGACGGCTGGCCGGCGGGGGCTACCTCGGTACGGCCGTGGCCACTGCGGCCATCGGCCTGGCGACCGCGGTCTGGCAGGTGGCGGTCCTGCGCGGCCTGGCCTGGGTCTCCCGGGGGCTGCGCTCCCCGGCCCGCGACCTGTTGCTGACCGACCTCGCCCCGACCACGACCTACGGACGGGCCTTCGGCGTGGAGCGGGCCGGGGACAACCTCGGCGCCGTCCTCGGGCCGCTGCTCGCAGCGGGACTGATCGGCATCATCGGGATCCGCCACGCCATCCTTCTATCGATCATCCCGAGCGTGCTGGCGGCCGCCGCGATCACCGTCGCCGCCCGGCAGGCCCGCCGGACGCTCGGCCCGGCTCAGCACCGGCGCACCCTGAGGCTCAACCTGACGGCGTTGCGCAGGGCGGGGATCGTCCGGCTCCTGACGCCCGTCGCCTGCTTCGAGATGGGCAACCTGGCCACGACGCTGCTGATCCTGCGCGCCACCGACATCCTGCGCCACTCCGCCGGCTGGACGGTGAGCGGCGCGACGAGCGCGGCGATCCTGATGTATGCCGCTCACAACGTCGCGGCGTCCGGGTCGGCCCTGCTGGGCGGCTCGCTCATCGACCGCCTCGGCCCACGACCGGCCTTCGCGGCGGGTGCCCTCGCCTACGTGGTGGCCTACCTGCTGTTCGCCTCCACCGGCACGGCACACGGGGCCATCGCCGGGTTCCTGCTGGCCGGGATCGGGATCGGGCTTGCCGAGACCGCCGAGTCGGCCACCGTCGCCCTCGGCCTGCCGGCAGACTTGCGACCCAACGCTTTTGGCGTGCTCGGCCTGACCCAGTCCGTCGGTGACCTCGGCGCGACCCTGGTCGCCGGCGTGCTGTGGACGCTCGTCTCCCCATGCTCGCGTTCGGCTATGCCGCGGCCTGGATGGTCGCTGCCCTGATCACGACCTCGGCGCTACACTGGAGGTAAGGCGATGGGGCTCGCCGAGACTCGCGGCACAGGCCGCTGACGGTCCCTGAAGCGCGAGAGCGCGGAAGGAGACCGGCATGTCAACGATCACCACACCCGGCACGGTCCGCACGACCGAGCCGCCCAGCCTGCTCACTGTTGCCCCGGGTCGGACCGCGGGCCGACCGCTCGACCCAGAAGCCCGTCGGGACCTGCTCGTCGACCGGCTCGTGGACCGCCTGACCGCGGGCCGCGCCGAGTACCAACTCGACGACTGGCTCACCACCCTCGTGTCGGCGCCTGATGTCGCCTACCGGCACGAGATCTTCACGGACCTGCAGACCACGGCCGTCCGGGAGGGCCTGACCGAGTTCTCGGTCGGACTGCAGCACGTCCGGCGGATCCTCGCCATGGCGGCCAAGCTGTACTACCGGTCGGAGCAGCGCCGCTGGTTCCTGCAGGTCGCGCGCGACTACGTCACCACGGTCCGCGCGCTGGCCGGCACGCTGGGGGTTGCGTCGCTCGGCTCGACCGCCTTGCGCGGACTCGCGTCGTGGGTCGACGGGTACGTCGCCTCGCCCGGGTTCCACGCCCTGAGCGCCGAGGCCAACGAGCTGATCGAACAGTTCGACGAGATCCGCTACCGCGTGCGCGTGCACGGAGACTGGGTGCAGGTGCGGCCCGTCGACCCCGACGAACCCGAGCTGGCCTCGCGCGTGCTCGCCACCTTCGACCGGTTCCGGCAGGAGGCGCCGAAGTCCTACCTGCAGCAGATCCGCGACCCCGGGGCCATGGACCACGTCGAGGCCGCGATCGCCTCGTTCGTTGCCCGGCTCAACCCGGATGTGTTCGCCTCCCTCGGCGTGTTCTGCTCCCGGCACCAGCCGCTCGTCCCCCCGGCGCTGGACCGGGTGGAACGCGAGCTGCAGTTCTACCTGGCCTACCTCGACGTCATGGCCGCGACGGCCAGCCCCGGGGTGACCTGGTCGCTGCCCGAGATCGCAGTCGACCGCGAGCTGTCGGTCAAGGACGGCTTCGACATCGTCATGGTCCTCGGCGGGTCGACCGACATGGTCGTGCCGGGCGACTGCCGGCTCGCCGACGACGAGCGGCTGGTGGTGATCACCGGGCCCAACCAGGGCGGCAAGACGACGTTCGCCCGGATGCTCGGACAGCTGCACCTGCTCGCGCGACCGGAGCGCCCGTGCCGGCCCGCCGTGTCCGGGTGCCCCTCGTCGACCAGGTCGTCACGATCTTCGAGCGGGGCGAGAACATCGAGGACCTGCGGGGGCACCTGCACGACGACCTGGTCCGCGCACATGCCCTGCTGGAGCAGATCACACCGGCGAGTCTGGTACTGCTGAACGAGGTCTACTCCTCGACCTCACCGGACGACGCGCTGACGCTCGGGCGCGACCTGCTGACCCGGCTCGATCGGTCCGGGGCCCGAGCTGCGTGTGTGACCTTCCTCGACGAGCTGTCCCGGCTCTCACCCACGACGGTCAGCATGGTCGCCGGGGTCGACCGCGACGACCCGACCCGCCGCACCTTCCGGATCGAGCGTCGGCCGGCGGACGGGTTGGCCTACGCCCGAGCCCTGGCCCGGCAACACCACCTGACCGCAGAGGACCTGGACCGGAGGCTGGCCCGATGAAGCCACGACTGCTCTTCTCGGACGAGGGCCTCAACCCGCTGGAGCCGTCGACGCAGAGCGTCGATCTGGTGCGCGACCGGGGGCTCACGCCGATCCTGGACGCGATGGCCGCCGACGACCCCTACCTGCGTGACGTCGCGGTCCGGGTCCTGCTGGCCGACCCGCTGACCCCGGAACAGGTGGTCTACCGGCAGGAGGTGCTCGATGACTGCCTGGCCCAGCCGGACGCGATCCGCGAGGTGTACGCGCTGGCCGGCACAGCGATCGACGCCAAGCGTCGCGTGCACGCGTGGATCCCGACCAACCATCCGGGAGCCATCCTGCGCTCCTCCGTCGCCATCCTGCGCGACCAGGTCGACTATCTGGCCCGCCTGCACGCGTTCGCGGCCCAGTACCGCGAGCAGTTCCACTCGCCTGGCCTGACCACCCTGCTCGACACCATCGGTCGCGAGCTCGACGAGGCCTATCTGGCCCAGGTGCGCGGCTACATCCACCAGCTGGAGTTCACCGGCGGAGTGGTGCTGACCGCGCGTCTCGGCCCCGGCTGCACCGGCGTCGACTACGCCCTGCGCGAGGCAGCCTCGACGCCGTGGTGGACCAGGCTCGGCGACATACGGCCGAACCACCACGGGTACACCTACCACCTGCCGCCCCGCGACGAGAACGGCGGGCGCACCATGGAGCGGATCCAGGACCACGGCATCAACACCGTCGCGGACGCCGCCGCACAGTCGAGCGAGCACGTCCTCGACTTCTTCCGCAGGCTGACCTTCGAGGTCGGCTTCTACCTCGGTTGCGTCCACCTGCACCAAGCCCTCGATCGCAGTGGCGTGCCGACCTGTCGCCCCACCGTCGAACCGCGTGCGTCGCGGGCCCTGACCTGCCGTGGTCTCGTGGACGCAGGCCTGGGCCTGCGCACCGGGCGGCCTCCCGTCGGCAGCGACCTCGACGCAGACACTCCTACGTGCTCTCGGGCTGGCCCAGCTCATGCTCGACGCCGGACTGTTCGTGACCGCCGACAGCTTCCGAGCCAGCCCCTCGGCGGGGGTGTTCACCCACTACCGGCGTGAGGAGGACTCGACGCTGGAGCACGGCAAGTTCGACGACGAGCTGGTCCGCATGTCCGATCTGGTGAACCGGCTGCGGCCCGGGGCGATGGTCCTGCTCGACGAGTCCTTCGCCAGCACCAACGAGCGGGAGGGCTCACAGATCGCACGCGACATCGTGGACTCTCTGGTCGCCGCCGGGATCCGGGTCTGCTATGTCACCCACCTCTACACCCTCTCGCACGGGCTCGCCCGACTCGGCGCGCCGGACCACCTCTTCCTGGGGGCACAGCGCGACCCCGACGGACGACGCTCCTTCCGGCTGGTCCCGGCAGAACCCGAGTCCACCAGCTACGCCGGAGACCTCTTCCACCGCGTCTTCGCCGACTCGGGCACGGCCTGAGTCGGGAGGTCGTCCTCGACGAGGCCGAGCACGTCAGCGATACTCGAGCGTCACGTCGCCGGAGCCTGTCCGGACTTGGATCGTGCGGCTGCTGGACTGTGACGTGTCGAGGTTGACGTCCTCGTCACCTGACCCGGTTGACACGTCGACCCGGTAGGCGTCGCCCGTCGGCACTGCCATGGTGACCCCGCCCGACCCGGTCTCGAGGTCGACCGCCCCCGGAGCGACGGCAAAGGACAGGTCGAGGTCGCCGCTACCCGTCCGCAGCACGGTATTGGTGGCCGTCAGGCCGCTCGCGTCGATGTCACCGGAGCCGGTCTTCGTCTGCACCGCGCCGAGAGTCCCGGTGAGCGCGACGTCGCCGGAGTCGACGTCAACCGTCACCGAGGCACCCTCCGGGACAGTCACCTGGTAGTCGACCGAGCACGGCGACAGGAAGCCGCTGCACTGCGAGTCGATCTCGAGCGTCCTGCCGTTGACCTTCTCGTCGGCCTTCGGCTGGCTGTGCATCATCCCCCACCGGACGTGCCTGGTCACCTCCATGGTCCCGGGTGCAGCGCCGCTGACCACGCGCAGGTCGCCCGACGCACCTCTGAAGCTGAGTCCTGTGAGGTCGGCACGGTAGGTCTGCTGCTGATCCACCGAGCTCATGAACGGACCGCCGGAGCCCCAGCCACCGAGCGTTCCGGACGCGGCGAGGAGCAGCAGCGCACCGGCACCGATGAACCACCATGACCGTCGGTTCGACCATGACCGTCGGTTCGACACCCGGCGCTTTCGGGGCGCGCTTGCCCCGGTCCGGTCTTCGGGGACATCCGTCGCGGGTGGCATCGTGGGCCGGGCGCCGTGTGTGGGTCCTGCGCCACCTTCAGGAAACTCATTCATCAACTACACGGTAGGTGGCAGCCCTGCCCGCACGCCATGACATTTGTCCGGGATCCACCAGCGACCAGGAGCGCTCCAAGCGCCAGACGTTCCTCCGGGCGACGAGGAACAAGTGCACTCTCGATGCGGAGAAGTGCACTCTCGATCCCGACAAGTGCACTCTCGATGCGGAGAAGTGCACTCTCGATGCGGAGAAGTGCACTCTCGATCCCGACAAGTGCACTCTCGATGCGGAGAAGTGCACTCTCGATGCGGAGGGGTGCACTCTCGATGCGGAGAAGTGCACTCTCGATCTGAGGAGGTGCGCGGTGTTGCCGTGACCCCGGACGTCAGTACCCTGAGCACCGGGGCCACCGTCCAACGACGTCGTGAGGGACTGATGACCGAAGTCGAACCGAACCGCACCCAGGAACGACCACCCCACCTGCGCAGACACGCCGGGCAAGCAGTCGTGCCGGTCTTCTTCATCTCCGACAGCACGGGCATCAGCGCCGAGACGCTCGGCAACGCGCTGCTGATCCAGTTCCCGGACGTGCACTTCGAGCGGAAGCTCTTTCCCTTCGTCTCGACCCTCGAGGAGGCCCGGCGGGTCGTCGGGGTGCTCGATGCGGCAGCCGAGGGGCCGGTCACGCCGCTCGCCTTCTCGACGCTGGCCTCGATCGAGCTGCGCGACGTGCTGCGGCGCACGACGTGCCCGCTCATCGACTTCTTCGACAGGCACCTCCCGCAGGTCGAGTCGGTGCTGGGTCGAGAGGCGATGCACGTCGCGGCCCGGCTGCACGGCCTTGGCGACGTCAAGCGCTACAACCACCGGATGTCGGCGATCGAGTACGCCATCGAGCACGACGACGGGCAGAGCCTGCGGGCGCTCGACAAGGCGGACGTCATCCTGCTCGGCCCCTCCCGCTGCGGCAAGACCCCGACGAGCATGTACCTCGCCCTGCAGCACGGGCTCTTCGTCGCGAACTACCCGCTCGTCGAGGACGACTTCGACAGCACCGACCTGCCGGTGCCGGTGCGCGCCTACCGGCGCCGGTGCTTCGGTGTCGTCACGACCGCCGAGCGGCTCTCGCAGGTGCGACAGCAGCGGCGCCCGAACTCCCGGTACGCGTCCCCTGAGCAGTGCGCCCACGAGCTCCGCCTCGCCGAGGCCCTCATGCGCGCCCACCACGTGCCCTCGACCAGCTCCGCGAACAAGTCGGTCGAGGAGATCGCCACCATCATCATGCAGACCATCCACCACAGGAGCAGACAATGAGCCGCAACGTCCTACCGTTCGCCGGGCTGGGGATGGGCGACGTCCACCTCGTCGGCGGCAAGAACGCCTCCCTCGGCGAGATGGTCAGCAACCTCGCGACCGCCGGAGTCCATGTCCCCGACGGGTTCGCGACGACCTCTGATGCCTATCGCCAGTTCATCGGTGACACGGGGCTGGCCGACTCGATCGCGGGCCGGCTGCGAGGCCTCGACACCGACGACGTCGAACAGCTCGCCAGGGTCGGCCGGGAGATTCGCGAGGCCGTCGTCGCCCAGCCGTTCCCCGAGGAGCTCGAGGCCGACATCCGGGCCGCGTACGCGCAGCTCACCGGCGGGGACGAGTCGGTGTCGGTCGCGGTCCGTTCGAGCGCGACGGCCGAGGACCTGCCCGACGCCTCCTTCGCCGGCCAGCAGGAGACCTTCCTCAACATCCGCGGGATCGATGCGGTGCTGACCGCCATCCGTGAGGTCTTCGCGTCGCTCTACAACGACCGGGCGATCGCCTATCGCGTGCATCACGGCTTCGAGCACGAGACCGTGGCGCTCTCGGCCGGGGTGCAGCGGATGGTCCGCTCCGACGTCGGCGCGTCCGGTGTGATGTTCACGATGGACACCGAGTCGGGCTTCCCCGACGCGGTCTTCATCACGGCGTCGTACGGGCTCGGCGAGGCGGTCGTGCAGGGCGCCGTCAACCCCGACGAGTTCTACGTCTACAAGCCGGCGCTGCGCGCCGGGCGTCCGGCGATCCTCAAGCGCGGGCTCGGCAGCAAGGCGACACAGATGGTCTACACGCAGGACCGGGCCGTCGGCCGCACGACCGAGTTCGTCGACGTGCCCGAGGAGCTGCGCAACCGGCTCAGCCTCACCGACGACGACGTGACCGAGCTCGCCCGGCACGCGCTCGCCATCGAGGAGCACTACGGGCGCCCGATGGACATCGAGTGGGGCAAGGACGGTGTCGACGGCGGCATCTACATCCTGCAGGCCCGCCCCGAGACGGTGCAGTCGCGCCAGTCCGGCAGCGAGCTGAAGCGCTACCGGCTGGGCGAGCGGGGCACGGTGCTCGTCGAGGGCCGAGCCATCGGTCAGAAGATCGGGGCCGGTCCGGTGCGGGTGCTCACCTCGGTCGAGCAGATGCGCGACTTCCATCGCGGCGAGGTCCTCGTCGCCGACATGACCGATCCCGACTGGGAGCCGATCATGAAGCGGGCCGCCGCGATCGTGACGAACCGCGGTGGGCGCACCTGCCACGCGGCGATCATCGCCCGCGAGCTCGGCATCCCCGCCGTGGTCGGCACCGGCTCGGCGACGCGCAGCCTCGCCGACGGCACCGAGGTGACCGTCTCCTGTGCCGAGGGCGACACCGGCAACGTCTACGAGGGCCTGCTCGACTTCACCGTCGAGTCGACGACGCTCGAGTCGATGCCCGAGATCCCGGTCAAGATCATGATGAACGTCGGCACCCCCGAGCAGGCGTTCGCCTTCAGCCGGCTGCCCAACTCCGGCGTCGGCCTGGCCCGGCTCGAGTTCATCATCAACCACCAGATCGGCATCCACCCCAAGGCCCTGCTCGACCTCGACAACCTGGAGGGGCACCTTCGCGAGCAGATCACCGCGGCGACAGCGGCATACGACAGCCCGCGTGACTACTTCGTCAAGCGGGTCGCGGAAGGCGTCTCGATGCTGGCGGCAGCCTTCGCACCCGAGCCGGTCATCGTGCGGATGTCCGACTTCAAGTCGAACGAGTACGCGAACCTGCTTGGTGGCGAAGGGTACGAGCCGCACGAGGAGAACCCGATGCTCGGCTACCGGGGCGCGTCGAGGTATGTATCGGAGGGCTTCGCCGAGTGCTTCGCGATGGAGTGCGAGGCGCTGAAGTTCGTCCGCGACGAGATGGGCCTGACCAACGTCAAGATCATGATCCCGTTCGTGCGGACCGTCACCGAGGCCAAGGCCGTCATCGACCTGCTCGGCCAGAACGGTCTCGTGCGTGGCCAGAACGGCCTACAGGTCGTGATGATGTGCGAGCTGCCCTCGAACGCCGTCATCGCCGACCAGTTCCTCGAGCACTTCGACGGATACTCGATCGGCTCGAACGACATGACCCAGCTGACGCTCGGCATGGACCGCGACTCGAGCCTCGTCGCGGCCGGATTCGACGAGCGCAACGACGCCGTGAAGTTCATGCTGAGCCTGGCGATCAAAGCGTGCAGGGCGCAGGGGAAGTACGTCGGGATCTGCGGTCAGGGTCCGAGCGACCACCCGGACCTCGCGGCGTGGCTCATGGAGCAGGGCATCGAGACGATCTCGCTCAACCCGGACACCGTCGTCGACACGTGGCTGAGTCTGGCCAAGCAGAAGGGCTGACCCGCCGGGCGCGGCCGGTCAGCCGGCCCAGTCGGCGCGCGCCTCGGGCAGAGTCGGCTCGAACAGCTCGACGAGGTTGCCGGACGGGTCCTCGACGAGGATCTGGCGTCCGCCGACGCCCTCGACGATCTCGTTGCGGAACCGGATGCCGGCGCCACGGAGCCGCTCGACCGTCGCGGCGAGGTCCTCGACCTGCACCGAGAAGCGGTTCCAACCCCCCGGGCTCGGCAGCGTGCCGTCGGGCATCGCCTGGCCACCGCCCGCGCCGCCTCCGGGCGCGCTGAGGACGAGCCGAAGATCGCCCCGGGCGAGCATCGCGAAGGCCGGGGCCGGGTGCATCAGCTCACGGAACCCGAGGTGCAGGCAGTAGAACGCGATCGCAGCGTCGACGTCGTCGACGATGTAGCGGACGGTCACCATGGCATGCCTCCGGGATTGTTCTCCGGCCAACTGTAGGCCCATGACAGATCTGGGCGGCCTTCGAGCAGTCGCGCCACGCGCAGGGTTGACCGGAAGCCGCCCGTCGACGCTCAGGTGTCGAGCGTGAAGCCGTCGGGCAGGCCATCGACCTCGACCTGGCCGGACGCGTCGACGCTGATCGTCAGGATCGCCTCCCCGATCCTGAGACCGCCGACCCGGAGCGGGCCGAACGGCGCCGACGGGGCAGGACGCACCGTCACGGTCCGGCCGGGGACATCGACCTCCAGGCCGAGCAGGACGGTCAGAATGGCAACTGCGGACGCCGTCGCCCACGCCTGCGGCCGACAGGAGGCGGGATACGGGGCGGGCTCGCCGAGCGCCCCGGTGGCCGAGAAGAGCTCGGGGAACCGGTAGTCGAAGGCCGCACCCGCGTCGAGCAGTCGTGACGCAACGGTCGCGGCCTCGTCGAGGTGCCCCTCACGCGCCATGCCCAGGGCGCAGATCGCCGTGTCATGGACCCAGACGGAGCCGGTGTGGTAGCCGATCGGGTTGAACCCGCCGTTGTCCGCGGCCAGCGTCGCGATCCCATAGGGCCCCAACATGATCGGGGCCATCAGGGTCTCGATGACCCGGGCCGCCTCCTCCGGCGTGAGCGCGCCGGTGCCCAGCACGTGGCCCATGTTGGACGCCACCCCGTCGACGAGCCGGCCACCACCATCGACGGCCATGGCGAGGTAGGGCAGGGCACCCGTCGTGACCCAGAATCGGTCCCGGATGCGCTCCGCCAGGGAGTCACCCCACTGGGCAAGCGAGTCCACGAGTCCGGCGTCGTCGTCGCCTCCCATGGCACTGAGGATGCGGGTGGCTCCGCGGGCTGCCTCGACAGCGTAGGCCTGGGCCTCGACGAGTGCTATCGGCGCATGCGCGAGCGTCCCGTCCCGGAACCGCATCGAGTCCCCCGAGTCCTTCCAGCCCTGGTTGACGAGCCCGTGGCCGCTGTCATCGACGTACTTGAGCAGCCCATCGTCATCCGATGCCGCCACCTCCGTGAGCCACCGCACGGCGGAGCGGAGGTTCGGCAGGAGCGCACTGACCTCCCGCTCGGGCATCCCCCAGCGCCACGCGTCGTGCAGGAGACAGATCCACAGAGCCGTCGCGTCCACGGTGCCGTAGTAGACGGGCGGCAGGGTGAACCCCAGGACGCGGTCCCGGTATGCCGCTCTGCGCAGTTCGTGAGGGATCTTGCCCGGTTCCTCCGCCGTGCTCGGGTCGACACGGGTGCCCTGCCGCCTCGCGAGGGCACGCAGGGTGCCTGTCGCGAGCTGCAGCCCCAGCGGCAGCGACATCCGCGCCGTCCAGATCGAGTCGCGCCCGAAGAGCGTGAGGTACCAGGGCGTTCCCGCCGCAGCGAATACGTCATGGGGATCCGCCGGATCGACGAGGAGCAGGCTTCGCAGATCCACCAGGGAGGTCCTGAGCAACCGGGCCAAGCGAGGATCTGCCGCTTCGACGGCGACACGCTCGGGCCAGTCGACCCGCCTCGAGCCCGGGTCTGCGGGAAACTCACCCGAGCTTATCCGCCGTGTCGTGACATCCACCGTGACGTCCACCGGGATCCCGGGTTCGAGGGTTACGGGGAAGATCGCGTGCACCCCGTCGTCCTTCGAGGTCAGGGTCGCGGGTGCGGGCTGGAAGGTCGTCGTCGTCGCCAGCCGATCGCTCTGCCACCGTGCGCAATCGGCGTCCGTGACCTCGGGGTCGAGGATCGGCCCACCGGTGGCACCGGACTTGACCTCGGCGATGTCCAGGCCATCACCCCCCACCGTGATCTCGATGGAGGTGCTGACGGCTTGGGCAGACCGCGAGATCACACGGACCCGTTCGACGAGCCGCCCGCCGGTCAGCTCCCGGCTGCGGTGCAGCTCGACCGTGGGGTCGGGGCCGTCGTCCCCGAGGCCCCGTGCCGACCCGAAGAACTCGCTGCGTGGCCCACGGCTGGCAGTGGACACCTCGGTGGCCATCTCGCCGCCGAGCGTGACCGCGAGCCTCGAGACGACCCGCTCGTCATCGACGAAGAAGCCCTCGGCCCCGCGCCCCGCCATGGTGCCGTCCATCCCGCTGAGAGCGGTTCCGTTGCCGTCGGTGCAGATCGCGAGTCGGTGCAGCCATGGCTGCCCTGCGCTGGACTCGGCCGTGTCGTGCATCTCCCCTGCCCTCCTCTCCCCGGTGGTCAGTCAGTCGTTCGGCAATTCTGCAACTTTTTCGGCGAGGGCCTTGACACGCTCCGCGTCGAGCAACACGATCCCAGTATCGATTTGAACGTTCAAATCGTTGGTTTGAACGTTCCACTGCCGAGCGGAAGAGTCAAGGGTGACGAAGCGGGAGGCCAGGAGACGCGTCACGATCAACGACGTGGCACGGGCCGCCGACGTCTCCCGCCAGACCGTCAGCAACGTCGTCAACGCCCCGGAGAAGGTCGCACCCACGACGCTCGGCCGAGTGCAGCGCGAGATCGACCGGCTCGGGTTCCGTCCCAGCCGGGCAGCCAAGACCCTCAAGCAGGAGCGCGCCGGTGCCTGGGGGATCGAGCTGAACTCCGAGACGTTCGGCCGGTTCGGCACCATCCTCGACACCTTTCTGGTCGAGCTGACGACCCGGTCCCGCCGACACGACGCCCACATCGTCCCCTTCACAGCGCACCACGAGAACGACCCGGTCCCGGCCTACGAGGACCTCGTCGCCAGCCGCATCGCCGACGGGTTCGTGCTCACCGACACCCGGCACGGCGACCCCAGACCCGCGTGGCTGCGGGACCATGCCGTTCCGTATGCCGCCTTCGGACGTATCTGGGACGACCCGTCGATCACGACGTGGGTCGACGTCGACGGCGCGGCCGGCGTCTCCGCCGCGGTCCGCCACCTGGCCGAGCAGGGCTACGAGAGGATCGGCTGGCTGGGCTGGCCGGGGGACTCACCGGTCGGCGAGGACCGACGACTGGGCTGGGCACGCACGACCGCGGACCTCGGTCTGGCCAACGCCGATTGGGCGGGCAGCTCCCCCCAGCAGCTCGAACGTGCTGCGCCCAGTGCGGCCGCCCTCATCGACACCATCGGTCCCGGAGGCGCACTCGTCTGCGCCTCCGACGGCTTGGCCCTCGGCGCGTGGCAGGTCCTCCTGCAGCGTGGCCTGCGCCTCGGCACCGACTTCGGCCTGGTCGGCTTCGACGACACCGACCTCGCCGCGGCGATCGGCCTGACCACGCTGCGGCAGCCCCTGGCCGCGGTCGCCGACCACGTGCTGCGGATGCTCGGCACCGGCACCACGACCGAGGCGGACTCACCGGCCGGAATCCTCCTGCCCCCAGAGCTGGTCGTCCGGGCCAGCTCGACCCCTGCGGATGACCGCACGACAACCGAGAGAGGCACGACATGAGAGCACCACACCTGCGCGGGGTCACCGCGTTCGCTCTTGCCGCCGCCGGCGCGCTCGTCCTGAGTGCGTGCGGTGGAGGTGGGTTCAGCAACGGCAACGCACCGGCCCAGAACACCAAGACCGGCCCGGTCAAGCTGACCGTGATGATCGGCAGTTCGGGTGACGCCGAGACGAACGCGGTCAAGGAGGCTGGCCAAGCCTGGGCGACCAAGACCGGCAACACGGTCGAGGTCATCGCCGCTGCCGACCTCGGGCAGCAACTCGGCCAGGCGTTCGCCTCGACCAGTCCCCCTGACCTCTTCTACACGGACGCGTCCAAGATCGGCACCTACGCCAAGGCAGGAGACCTGTACGCCTACGGCGACCAGGTCACGGACGCCGGCTTCCTGCCGTCGCTCGTCAAGGCCTTCACGTACAAGGGAACGTTCTACTGCGCACCGAAGGACTACTCGACCCTCGCGCTGGAGGTCAACACCGACATGTGGAAGGCCGCCGACCTGACGGATGCCGACATACCGAAGACCTGGGACCAGCTCGAGGCCGTCGCCAAGAAGCTGACGAAGGGCAAGGTCACCGGCCTCGTCATCGGCAACGACATCAACCGGAGCGGCGCGTTCATGAAACAGGCCGGCGGCTGGATCGTCTCCGACGACGGGACGAAGATGACCGCCACCAGCGGACCGCCGCTCGTGGGCCTCCAGGAGGTCCAGAAGCTCATGAAGGCCGGCGTCCTCAAGTTCAACACCGACACCTCTCCGGCGACCGGCTGGGGCGGCGAGGCATTCGGCAAGGGCATCGCTGCCATGACGATCGAGGGCAACTGGATCGCTGGCGGCATGAAGGACTTCCCGAACATCAAGTACAAGACCTACGAGCTGCCGGCCGGGCCGGGTGGCAAGGGGACGCTGCTCTTCAGCAACTGCTGGGGTATCGCCGCCAAGTCCGCCAACCACGCGCAGTCGGTGGACCTCGTCAAGTTCCTCATCAGCGTCGACCAGCAGATGAAGTTCGCCGCGGCCTTCGGCGTGATGCCCTCCACCGAGGAGGGCGCGAAGCAGTTCGCCGCGAAGTACCCCGACGACGCAGCCTTCGTCGCGGGCGGGGAGTACGGGCAGGGCCCGGTCAACCTGCCCGGCTTCGACCAGGTCATGGCGAAGTTCAACTCGGAGCTCGCGCAGCTCGGCAAGGGCGCCGACCCGAAGAAGATGCTCGCGGACCTGCAGAAGAACGGGACCGCCGCCATCGCGGACAACGGCTGACCCCACCTCGACACCGGCGGGTGGCGTCCGGTCCAGAGCGCCTGTTCCCGGACGTCACCCGCCCCTCCACTACTGCTGCCACTCGCCACGTACAAGGAGGGGTGCCATGGCGCGCACCGACCACGACCCCAAGGTCCGACGCTGGGGCCGCAAGCCCAGCGGCATACGGGGTAATGAAGGGACTGCCGGCTGGATCTTCGTCACCCCGATGATCGTCATCCTGGGGTTGTTCCTGGCCATCCCCGTCGTCATGGCCTTCTGGGTGAGCCTGACGAGCTGGCAGGGGAACACGAACCCGTTCAGCAGCGCGGTGCCCTTCGTCGGCGTCGAGAACTACACGGACCTGTTCGCCAAGGACAGCCTGACCCGCTCCACCTTCATGCAGTCGATCGGCAACACGTTCTACTACGTGCTGCTCGTCGTCCCGCTCCAGACGGCGCTTGCCCTCGGGCTGGCTCTGCTCGTCAACAACAAGATGCTCAAGGCCAAGGGCTTCTTCCGGACCGCGTTCTACTTCCCCTCGGTGACGAGCTCGATCGCCATCGCGACGGTCTTCCTCTTCCTGTTCTCCAACACCGGCGCGGTCAACGCCTTCCTCAAGTTCTTCCACATCGACGGCCCGAGCTGGTTCAGCGACAGCCGCGGCCTGCTCCACCTGATCTTCGGCGCCTTCGGTGTGGACAACCCCGGCTGGGCCCAGACCGAGATCCTGGGCCGGAGCCTGTGGGACTGGCTGGCGGGGCCGTCGGTCGCACTCTGCGTCATCATCATCCTCGTCGTGTGGACGACCTCCGGCACCTTCATGCTGATGTTCATCGCAGCCCTGCAGGACCTCCCTGTCGAGGTCGACGAGGCGGCCGCGCTCGACGGCACGAGCGGCTGGCAGAAGCTGCGCTACGTGACGATCCCCATGATCAAGCCGGCGCTCTTCCTCGTCATCACACTCGGCCTCATCGGCACCTGGCAGGTCTTCGACCAGATCTACGTCATGGGCAAGGGCAGCCCCGCCGGCACGACCCTCACACCGGCCTACCTCTCGTACCAGCAGAGCTTCGGGAACTTCCAGTTCGGCTCGGGCTCCGCGATGGCCTTCGTCGTCTTCGTCATCATCGTCATCCTGACCCGCCTGCAACGGTGGGTGCTGACCGACAAGGACGAACGCAAGCCGTTCCTCGGGATCGGAGGCAACAAGTGATCCAGCGCCGGAACCCCGTCAAGACGATCATCCTGTACGTCCTGCTGCTCGCATTCGCCGTCCTGTTCATCTACCCGTTCTTCATCCAGATCGCGACGAGCTTCAAGACGGACCCCGACGCGGCGAGCAACCCGCTCTCCCTGATCCCGAACCCGTTCGACCTGCACGCCTGGCAGCAGATCTTCGGGCAGACCGGAGACACGGCCGTGCCGATCGTCACGTGGCTGAAGAACTCGGTCGTCATCACCGTCGTGGTGACCATCGCCCGGGTCTTCCTCGACTCACTCGCCGGCTATGCCCTGTCCCGGCTGCACTTCCGTGGCCGCGGCATGGTCTTCGCATCAGTACTGGCCGTGATGAGCGTGCCGGGTGTGGCCCTGCTCATCCCGAAGTTCCTCATGGTCAACTACCTCGGGATCTACGACACGTACACCGCGATGATCCTCCCGCTCATCGTCGATGCCGCAGGGGTGTTCATCATGAAGCAGTTCTTCGACTCGGTGCCGATCTCGATCGAGGAGGCAGCGCGGATGGATGGCGCGAGCATCTTCCGGACCTTCTGGTCGATCGTGCTGCCCATGGCCCGCCCTGCCCTGATCACCCTGACCATCCTGTCCTTCCAGGGCTCGTGGAACGAGTTCTCACACTTCCTCGTCGTGACCCGCGGCACACCGGACCACATGACCCTCGTCACTGGTCTGGCGAGCATGACGAGCGGACAGCTCGGCGCGGGCACGCAGTACCCACTCAAGCTCGGCACGGCACTGCTCACGACGATCCCGGTCGCGATCCTCTTCTTCGCCCTCCAGCGATACTTCGTTCGAGGAGCCAGCGAGGGTGGCGTCAAGGGGTGACGGCCGGGGCTGCCGTCGCCCGGCTCGGCACCCGGAGCGGGCTGCTTCACTCCGGGTGCTCCGGCCGGCTCGTCAGTTCAACTCGCCGGCGCCGGACTCAGGTGCTGTCCGGCCAGAGCCACACCCCACGCACGGGCGCGAACCACCTCGTCGTGGGACAGTGGCCCTGCTACTCCCCCTACCCAGAACGACTCGCCTCGTTCGGCACGGTGGAAGCCCCTGTGCCGCAGGGCGTTCGCCGACGTCTTGGCAGCCGATCCCGGGAGCAGGCGCACGTGGACCCGCGTGTCGAAGGTCACGACGGGCAGTTCGCTGCGCGGTACCACGCGATCGATCCACTCACGGACACCGATCGCTGCTTCGCCGGCGGCACCCTGGCGTACGGCATCCTGCCTGGTGCGCTCGCGCGACATCGAGAAGGCATGCGTGGGAGCGCCCACGAGCAGCAGGCTCACGTCATCGGGGATCTCGGTCGGCGCTGCCGTGACCGGGACTACTCGCACGACAGGTCCGCCGGCTGGGTCGTCACCGCACGGCAACTCCTTCGTCATGCCTTCGGCGATCGCCTCGGCGATGGCCTGCGTGTTGCCGAACATCGACTCGTGGACGATGAGAACGGTCATGGTCGGTACCTCCAGGTCGTCGGTCCTGCAACGGACCGCTGTCAGGATCAGAATCAGATCGGTCGCGGTTGGAGTGTGGTGGCCGGTGCGTGGCCGCCCTGGTCGAGACGGAACGGCGGGTAGACGTCGGTCATCAGGGCGCCGTAGGCGATGACCCGGAAGCTCCATCGATTGAGGCCGATGACGAGGTCGAAGATGGCCCTCGGGTAGCTACCGGTGAAGAGGAGGACGACGGCCGCGACGAGGACGAGCAGGCCCAGGGCACCAGGCCAGTGGAACTCGGTCGTCGTCTGCGTCTGCTCGACGACGCGGGTCCAGGACGTCGACGTGCCGACGACGATCGCCAGGAAGACCCAGTGCGGCAGCAGGAGCAGCCATTTGACGAAGATCAGCCCTCGCGAGAGGTGCTCAGGGTAGGCGACCTCGAGCCGAGCTCGGTCCCCTGGCTGAGGGTCGAGGCTGAAGGGAGGGTACGCGTCGGTGCCCAGACCTCCGTCGAACGCGTAGTACGACACGCGCCACGACCACCGCAGCACGCCGACGTTGAACTCGAAGATGCCGCGTGGGTAGCGGCCGGTGAACAGGATCGCGAACCACGCGAGGACGGTCAGCACCCCGAACGCGACCCACAGGACCGCCAGGATGGGCAGGTGCGGGATCGCCGCGAACCACTTGACGAGCCAGAGACCACGGGACAGATCCGGCTGCAGGTCCGCCTCGAGACGCACCGGGTCCTCGGGCGTCGGGCCCACGCCGTCGGTGAGGACGGGCGGCGCCGCGCCCAGCACAACCGGCTGCCGCGTTGGCGGACCGGCCGAGTGCACGCTCGATCCGGATTGCTGCACTGTCGATTGGGATTGCTGCACTGTCGAACCGGATTGCTGCACTGTCGATTGGGATTGCTGCACTGTCGAACCGGATTGCTGCA
>NZ_JAKDLO010000088.1 GCF_030452765.1 Intrasporangium sp. | reverse complement strand
CAGGTCACTCGGCGGCATACCGGCGTGTCGGTCTGGGCGGTTAGGGTTCCGCCATGGCCACCGCCCTGTACCGCCGCTACCGGCCCGAGAGCTTCGCCGACGTCATCGGCCAGGAGCACGTCACGGAGCCGCTCATGCAGGCGCTGCGCACCGGGCGGGTCGGGCACGCCTACCTCTTCAGCGGGCCGCGCGGGTGCGGCAAGACGACGAGCGCGCGCATCCTCGCTCGCTGCCTGAACTGTGAGCGGGGACCGACGCCGACGCCGTGCGGCACCTGCGACTCGTGCGTCGCGCTCGCGCGCGGCGGCCCGGGCAGCGTCGACGTCATCGAGATCGACGCGGCGAGCCACGGCGGCGTCGACGACGCGCGTGACCTGCGCGAGCGGGCGAGCTACGGGCCGGCCCAGAGCCGCTACAAGGTCTACATCATCGACGAGGCGCACATGGTCACGACGCAGGGCTTCAACGCCCTGCTCAAGATCGTCGAGGAGCCGCCTGAGCACGTGAAGTTCGTCTTCGCGACGACCGAGCCGGAGAAGGTGATCGGCACGATCCGCTCGCGCACCCACCACTACCCGTTCCGGCTCGTGCCGCCCGCGAAGCTGATCGCCTACCTGGAGCGGATCCTCGAGCAGGAGGGTGTGGCGGTCGAGCCAGGCGTCCTGTCGTTCGTGTCCCGGGCCGGCGGCGGGTCGGTGCGTGACTCGCTGTCGGTGCTCGACCAGCTCATCGCCGGGTCCGGTCCCGAGGGGCTGACCTACGCCGGCACGGTGTCGCTGCTCGGCTTCACCGACGCGGAGCTGCTCGATGCGACGATCGACGCCCTGGCGGCCGGTGACGGGGCTGCGACGTTCCGGCAGGTCGACAAGGTCATCGAGTCGGGCCACGACCCGCGCCGGTTCGTCGAGGACCTCCTCGAGCGGCTGCGCGACCTGATCGTCGTCGCGGCGGTTCGGGACGGCGCGGGTCAGGTGCTGCGTGGCGTGCCCGAGGACCAGCTCGAGCGGATGCGGGTGCAGCAGGCCGCGTTCGGGCCGGCCGCGCTCTCGCGTGCGGCCGACATCGTCAACACCGGCCTGACCGAGATGACCGGTGCGACCTCGCCGCGGCTGCAGCTCGAGCTGATCTGCGCGCGGGTCCTGCTGCCCGCCGCCTCCGGCGAGCAGGGGTATGCCGCTCGCCTCGACCGCATCGAGCGCCGCCTCGAGGTCGGCGGTGCCCCTACGTCCTTCGATCCGCCGAGGGGCCGGCCGGTGAGGCCGGGCCCGTCGGGCCCGACATCCTCCGAACCGTCCAGAGGCCAGCCCGCGCCTGTGCTGGCAGCGACGCCGGAGCCTTCGGTAGGCCGGCCCGCGCCTGGGCCGGAACCGGCGCGTGAACCGCCGAGGGGCCGGCCCGCGCCTGCGCCCGCGGCGGTGCCGGAACCGTCGAGAGGCCAACCTCCAGCCGCGGCGCCTGCCTCCGCCTCGTCACCCACGACTGCCACGGGCACCGGGCTCGACACCGACGCCATCCGTCGAGCCTGGCCCGACGTGCTCGGTCGGGTCTTCCAGATGCGCCGCATCACCTGGACCTTCGTCTCCCAGAACGCGCAGGTCGTCGGGTACGACGGCCGCACCCTGACGCTCGGGATCGCGACCGAGGGGCTGACCAACACCTTCCGAGCCGGCAACCACGCCGAGATCGTCCGGCAGGCACTGATCGACGAGCTCGGGCTCGACGCGCGTGTCGAGGGGGTCCACCTCTCCAACGGCGGTCCGGCCCTCCAGAGCCCGCCGCGGTCCCCGAGTGCCGGTGGCCCAGCCATGCCTGGCCCCGACTCGAGTGCGCCTGACGGCGACCCGGCGGCGAGGCCACGCCCGTCGCCACCTCGGCCCTCGCAGGCATCCCCGAGCCCCCCGCACCCCCCGAGCCGTGGTGACGCCCGGGCAAGCCGCGTGATCGGAGGCGACGTCATCGTCGACGCCGGCCTGACGCCGACTCCCGCGAGCCGGTCCCTCGATGACAATGCAAGTTGGGGGAGCGTTACCGCGCCCCCGCCTGACTGGGCGGCAGAGCCGTTGGCGGCAGAGCCGTTGGCGGCAGAGCCGACGACGGACGTGTCGACGGGTCCTCGACCGAACGGGAGCCCCGGGACGCCCGAGGGGCCGGGGCCAGTGAAGTCGTCCCGCACGGCAGCGGCCCGCGAGCCGGCCCCTGGTCCCACCGGCTCGGGTGCCTTTCCCGTCACGACCGACGGCTCGGCATCCAGTGCGGACGGCTCGGCATCCAGTGCCGACGACTCGGCCGCCAGTGCCGACGACGAGGACATCGAGATCTCCACCGACGTGGGACGAGCGGTCATCGAGAAGGTGCTGGGCGGCACGGTCCTGCAGGAGCTCGACGAGTAGCGACCCGACCCGACCAGCGGGGGCGAGCGGGCAGGCGTGGCAGGGTGTGACCGGCGTACCGTCGGAGGATGACGTTCGACGTCGCCGGTGATGCCTACGGCCGCTACATGGGTCGCTACTCCGAGCCGCTCGCAGCCCGGCTCGTCGACTGGCTCGCTCCGCCGGCCCAGGCGAGTGCGCTCGACGTCGGCTGCGGTCCGGGCGCCCTGACGGCCGTCCTCGTCGGGCGGTTCGGCATCGAGCGAGTCCATGCCGTCGATCCGTCACCGACGTTCCGCACCGCGTTGGGGCAGCGGCTGCCCGGCGTCGACGTGCGGGAGGCTCGAGCCGGTGAGCTGCCCTGGGCGGCCGGCACCTTCGACCTCGCCCTCGCCTCCCTCGTCGTCCATTTCATGCCGGACCCCGTCGCGGGGCTTCGGGAGATGCGCCGCGTCACGAGACCGGGCGGCACCGTTGCCGTGACGGTCTGGGATCTCGCCGGGCACCGGGCGCCGATGAGCCTGCTGCGCCACGCGGCTCTCGAGCTCGACCCGGGTGCTCCGGGAGAGGAGGGCCTGCCAGGTGCGAGACGACACGAGCTCGCCGGGCTCCTCGAACAGGCGGGGCTGCAGGGACTCTCGGAGGCCGAGCTCGAGGTCACGGTCGCATACCAGTCGTTCGACGAGTGGTGGGAGCCCTACACGCTCGGCGTCGGCCCCACCGGCGACTACGTCTGCGGGCTCGCACCCGATCGGCAGGACGCGCTGCGCGACCTATGCCGGGCCCGTGCCGGCGAGCCACCCTTCGAGATCCGCGCGACGGCCTGGGCGGCCCGAGGCCGAGCGTGACGGTGCCCCCCACGGATCCGCCTCCGCCAATCCGCGATGTCGAGATCACGGCTGCTGGGTCGTGCTCGCACCCCAACCCGTCGCGCCGACAGAACGCCCGGCCCCTAGAGTGTGCCTATGCTCTACAGCGTCACTCGCGGTGCGCTCGTTCCGCTGAGCCGAGTCCTCTACCGACCGACGATCGAGGGCAAGCAGAACGTCCCGCTCACCGGCGGTGTCATCCTCGCGAGCAACCACCGGTCCTTCATCGACTCCTTCGCGATCCCTCTCGTGGCGCCGCGGCACGTCCGCTTCCTCGCCAAGGAGGACTACTGGACCGGTACCGGGATCAAGGGAGGCATCTCACGAGGGTTCTTCACCGCCGTCGGGATGGTCCCGGTCAACCGCCGCTCCCCGACCGCCGCGCAGGAGAGCCTCGACGCTGGTCTGAAGGTGCTCCAGGCCGGTGAGGCCTTCGGCATCTATCCGGAGGGCACCCGCTCACGCGACGGCCGCCTCTACCGTGGGCGCACCGGGGTCGGGTGGCTCGCACTGCACGCCGAGGTTCCCGTCGTCCCCGTCGGGCTGATCGGGACCGAGAACATCCAGCCGGTCGGTTCGAGCTTCCCGCGCCTGGCCAAGGTGACGGTGCGCTTCGGCAAGCCGATCGGCGTCGAGCCCTACCAGGGACTCCCGGCGGGCAAGGCTCGTCGGCAGCTGACGGACGACGTCATGGAAGCGATCGCCGCCCTGACCGGGCAGGAGCGGGCAGAGGAGTACAACACGGTCCCGAGCAGTGGTGACCCAGGCACCTGAGCGTCGTTGTCCCGCGCGCGGCGCAACTGCACTCTCGATGCTGACAACTGCACTCTCGATCGGGGGAACTGCACTCTCGATGCTGACAACTGCACTCTCGATCGGGGGAAGTGCACTCTCGATCGGGGGAAGTGCACTCTCGATCCGGGGTGAAGTGCACTACTCGAGGAAGGGAGAGGTGAGTGGCGGGGCGGGGGACGGCGCGGCACGACATAGGCTGAGGCCGTGTACGAAGGCGCGGTGCAGGACCTCATCGACGAGCTCGGCCGGCTGCCCGGTGTCGGGCCCAAGAGCGCCCAGCGGATCGCCTTCCACCTCCTGCAGGCCGACGCCGAGGAGGTGAGCCGCCTGGTCACCGCGCTCACCGAGGTCAAGGCCAAGGTCCGCTTCTGCGCGGAGTGCGGCAACGTCGCCCAGGCCGAGCGCTGCCGGATCTGCGCCGACCCCCGCCGGGACCGCTCCGCGATCTGCGTCGTCGAGGAGCCCAAGGACGTCGTCGCCATCGAGCGCACCCGGGAGTTCCACGGCACCTACCACGTGCTCGGCGGCGCGATCAGCCCCATCGACGGGGTCGGCCCCGACGACCTGCGGATCCGCGAGCTCGTCAAGCGTCTCGCAGACGGCACCATCCAGGAGGTCATCATCGCAACCGACCCCAACCTCGAGGGCGAGGCAACGGCCACCTACCTCAGCCGCCTGCTCAAGGGCGCCGCACCCGAGGTCGCGGTCACCCGCCTCGCCTCCGGGCTGCCGGTCGGCGGCGACCTCGAGTACGCCGACGAGGTCACCCTGGGGCGCGCCTTCGAGGGCCGGCGCAGAGTCGACGCGTGACCCGCGCCGGCGCTCCGAGCCAGCGACTGTGCTTTGGGCAGGTGACTGCTGGTGTACCAGCAGTCGGTGGACCCGGCTGCAGTCTGTGGACCCAGCTGCGGTCGGATGGTTCCGTTGGAGCGGGAACAGGCACACGGCATACGGCATGCTTGGGGTCATGACGAACGCACCCGGCGATCGACCTGTGACCGACGACCTCGCGACGCTTGCCGACCTCACCGCGCACGACGCGAGCGCCTACCTGACCACGGTGACCGAGGTCGCGTCGGGTAGCTCGCCCGACACGGCGATCCCGGTGCTGACCCTGGCGCTCTCGCAGATCCTCGTGGCCGGCGCGCGGCTCGGCGCCATCGAGGACGTCGTACCCGAGGAGCGCTACGAGACCGACCCCGGGGCGGACGACGACCCCGACCCCTTGCGCACGGGCCTGGCGAACGTCTTCAACGGCATCGACGACTACGCCGACATCGTCGACCCACTCACCTCCGTCGAGCTCACCGGAGGTGCCATCAGCAACGACCTCGCCGACGTCGCGCTCGCGCTCACCCACGGTCTGAAGCACTTCGCCGCCGGGCGCACGGCCGAGGCACTCTGGTGGTGGCAGTTCAGCTACCTCTCATCGTGGGGAGACCGTGCCTCGAGCGCGCTGCGGGTGCTCCAGTCGGTGCTCTCGCACCTGCGCCTCGACGCCGACGAGGACGACGTATCGGAGGCCGAGTTCGACGCGCTCCATCCGTGACGGCACGGTATGTCGCTGAGCGGGCCACCGCTGTTCCGCCGGACGACCACGATCCCTCCCGCGTCGAGTTGCTGCGCTCGGCTGACACAGCGGCGGCGAAACTGGTCGTCGGGCGTGACGTCTCAGCGGTCGACCGCGCCGCGATGACCGGCTCGCAGCGTCCCTAGAATCGACTCGCCCCACATCGTGCCGTCCCGGGAGTCAGCGTGAGCCTCGTGGTCCAGAAGTACGGCGGATCGTCCGTGTCCGACGCGGAGGCGATCAAACGCGTCGCCCGCCGGATCGTCGAGACGCAGCGGGCCGGCAACCAGGTGTGTGTCGTCGTCTCCGCGATGGGCGACTCGACCGACGACCTGCTCGACCTCGCCGAGCAGGTGACCCCCAACCCGCCCGGGCGCGAGCTGGACATGCTGCTCACCGCGGGTGAGCGGATCTCGATGGCGCTCGTCGCGATGGCGATCGCCCAGCTCGGCGCGGAGGCCCGCTCCTTCACGGGGTCGCAGGCCGGCGTCATCACCGACGAGGTGCACGGTCGTGCGCGGATCATCGACGTCACGCCGGGCCGCATCCAGAGCGCCGTGGACGCCGGGCACATCGCGATCGTCGCGGGCTTCCAAGGCGTGAGCCAGACGACGAAGGACATCACCACGCTCGGTCGGGGCGGCTCGGACACGACCGCGGTCGCGCTTGCCGCCGCGCTCAAGGCTGACGTCTGCGAGATCTACACCGATGTCGACGGCGTGTTCACCGCAGACCCGCGCGTGCTGCCGACCGCCCGCAAGCTCGACGTCGTCTCGATGGAGGAGATGCTCGACCTCGCCGCGAACGGCAGCAAGATCCTGCACCTGCGCTGCGTCGAGTACGCCCGCCGCTACGGCATCCCCATCCATGTGCGCTCGTCCTGGTCGAGGAGGCCGGGCACCTGGATCAAGGACAACCCCTACGAAGGAGAAGGCGCTGTGGAAGCTCCCATCATCGCCGGTGTCGCGCACGACAAGGGCGAGGCCAAGATCACCATCGTCGGCGTGCCGGACGAGGTCGGCGCGGCGGCGAGGATCTTCGGCGCGATCGCCGACGCGGACATCAACATCGACATGATCGTGCAGAACGTGTCGGCGGCCGAGACGGCCAAGACGGACATCTCCTTCACGCTGCCGCAGGCCGACGGGGCGAAGGGGATGGGGGCGCTGCTCGCGATCCGGAACGAGGTCGCCTACGAGGACCTGCGCCTCGACGAGGCGATCGGCAAGATCTCGCTCGTCGGTGCCGGTATGAAGTCGCACCCGGGTGTGTCGGCCAAGTTCTTCAAGGCACTCGCCGACAACGGGATCAACATCGAGATGATCTCGACCTCCGAGATCCGCGTGTCCGTCGTGACGCGAGCCGACCTGCTCGAGGACGCGGTGCGCGCGGTGCACACGGCCTTCGGGCTCGACTCGTCCGACGAGGCCGTCGTCTACGGCGGCACCGGCCGCTGAGCTCGACCGCGCCGCGACAACTGCGATCGGTGTGGTTTCTCGTGGCCACGTGGGCCGCGCCGCCACGACAACTGCGATCAGCGTGGGTTCTCGTGGGCCGGGCCTTGCAGCGCCGGAGCCCGGCCCGGGATCACCTCGGACCGGGCAGGGAGGCGGGTTCGCGCCGGCGCCGGGCGGTGACGACGTCGACCAGGGCCGCCACGAGGGCGACGGCGACGAGGACGAGCGTGAACCGCAGCCCGACGCTGAGGGCGTGCGCGAAGTCGCCATGGCTCGTGGCGACCGCGCCGAAGAAGACGGACCCGATGAGGGCGATCCCGGCTGAGGTGCCGATGCGCTGGCCGGTCTGCAGCACCCCGCTCGCAGTGCCCGCCTGGGCAACCGGGACCTCGGACACCGTCAGCGTCACGTTGGGTGAGATGACCAGCCCGCTGCCGATCCCCGCGATCAGCAGCGGCGGTGCGATCCACCAGCCCGGGTCGTCGCCCCGCACCGAGACGACCAGGTCGGTCAGCCCGATCCCGACGAGGACGAGCACGAGGCCGACGGCGACGAGCGGCCGGCCCAGTCGCGTGACCACCGACCCACCGAGAGCCGCCGCCGCCGCGGACCCGATCGCGAAGGGTGTCACCGTGAGCCCGGCCAGCAGGGCGGAGTAGCCGAGCCCGAGCTGCAGGTAGAGGGTGATGATGAAGAAGATCGCCGTGAAGCCGGAGAAGTAGAGCAGCCCGATGATCACGCCGGATGTGTAGCTCTCGATCCGGAACAGGCGCAGATCCACGAGCGGGGCGTGCCCGCGGCGGGTCTGGTGCAGCTCCCACCAGACGAACAGGGCGAAGGACGCCGCGGAGACGAGCAGGAGCAGCCACTTGCCGGCGCCGGGCCAGTTCCGCTCCTCGACGAGCGGCAGCAGCACGGTGAAGACGGCGATGCCGAGCAGCGCGACGCCGACGAGGTCGAGGTCCTCGTCCCGTCGCTCGGCACCGCTGCGTGCGGCGACGTAGCGGAAGGCGAGCATGATGCAGAGGATCCCGACCGGCACGTTGACGAAGAAGATCCACCGCCAGCCGGTGTCGGCGCCGAGTACCTTGATGATCCCGCCGCCGAGCAACGGGCCGATCGCGGTCGAGACACCGATCGTCGCGCCGAGCAGGCCGAACGCCTTGCCGCGCTCGGCGCCTCGGAACAGCTCCTGGACCAGCCCGCTGACCTGAGGGTTGAGCACCCCCGCGCCCACGCCCTGCAGGAGACGGGCCGCGACGAGCACCGCCGGCACGGGGGCGAGGCCCGCGGTCACGCTGCTCGCCGTGAAGACGGCCACTCCCACGACGAACATCGTCCGCCGCCCCCGCGCGTCCCCGAGCCGCCCGGCCGGGACCAGGACGAGCCCGAACGTCAACGCATAGCCGGACACGATCCACTGCAGGTCGCTGGTGTCCGCGTGCAGTCCCTGCTCGATCGAGGGCAGCGCGACGTTGACGATGCTGACGTCCATCAGCGCCATGAAGCCGGCGACGAGGGCGACGCTGAGGGCTCGCCACCGGCGGGGGTCGCGTCCCTCCTCGCCAGTGCTCACCCCGCCGACGCTACCCCGCGAGCAGGGAGCGGAAACGGGATGCCGGCTCCCTTCGCCGTGCTTGAGGCGGGGAACCGGGCGGCAGGAACCAGACGTCGCAACAAAGAGACCACATTGAGGATTCGACAGCACTCGCGGCGGGTACGGGATCGGGATCGACCACTACTAGGGAGCGCATCATGATCATCTTCGGGATCATCCTGTTGATCGTCGGCCTGGTCCTCAAGATCGGCATCCTCTGGACCATCGGGATCATCCTGGCCGTCATCGGCCTCGCCCTGTGGATACTGGGATCCGTTGGACACGCTGTCGGGGGACGGTCTCACTACTGGTGAGCACACCCCAGCGCCCGCGCCCGTGATGCGGCCCGGTCGACCCGAGCGGCCCGATGTCCCGGCACCGGGTCGCTCCGCTGGGGACGGCCGGTAGGACCCGGCGCGGCGAGCGTGAGGGGGTGAGCGGCATACTGCCAAGGAGACCGAGCCCGAGGGAGATGTCACGTGACAGCCCGACTGGACGACCCCGAGGACCGCGACGCGTGGACGCGGCCGGGCGCGTTCGAGGTCGCACCCGGTATCCACCGGATGCCGCTGCCGCTGCCGAACGACGGGCTGCGTGCAGTCAACGTCTACGCCCTCGGCGATGGCGACCGGCTCACCCTCGTCGACGGCGGCTGGGCCATCGAGGCGGCCGAGGTGGCGCTGCGCGATGCCCTCGATCACATCGGCTTCGGCCTGGAGCACGTCGACCGGTTCCTCGTCACCCACGTCCACCGTGACCACTACACCAATGCGGCGATCGTACGGAAGCGGTTTGGCGCCACGGTGTCCCTCGGTGCCGGCGAGCGGCCGTCACTCGACCACCTCGCCGCGCGGGCCGAGCAGGGCGGCGACGAGGAGATCGAGGTCGCCCAGGTGCCGATGCTGCGCGAGGCCGGTGCGGGCGCCCTCGCCGACCGGCTGGCGGCGTACCACCCGCCGCCGATCGACCCCGACGAGTGGGCCGCGCCCGACGAGTGGCTCCGGGACGGGCAGGTCATCGCAGTCGGCCGGCGCCGGCTCGCCGCGATCGAGACGCCGGGCCACACGAGCGGGCACATGGTCTACCACGACCCCGCCGGGTCGCTGCTGTTCGCCGGTGACCACGTGCTGCCGCAGATCACCCCGTCGATCGGCTTCCAGCCGGTCCGGGCCATCTCGCCGCTCGGGGATTACCTGGCGTCGCTGCGGCTGGTACGGGCGATGCCGGACGCCCGGCTGCTGCCGGCGCACGGCCCGACGACGGCCAGCGTGCACGAACGGGTCGACGAGCTGCTCGCCCACCACGCGGAGCGGCTCGACCTGACTCTGCGGGCCCTCGACACCGGGGCCGAGACTGCCTTCGAGGTGGCCGGACAGCTGACCTGGACGAGGCGCCGGCGCCGGCTCGCCGACATGGACCTCTTCAACGAGATGCTCGCGATCCTCGAGACCTCGGCTCATCTGCAGGTGCTCGCCGAGCGGGGCCTCGTCACGTGCGAGATCGGCGACGGCGTGCGCCGCTACCGATCGGCGTGAGGGGGCTGTCTCACGTCAGCGCCGAAGCCGAGCCACGGCACGCGGCCTGCAGAGCGCGGGCGCTCGCCACGACCGGCGCCGGCGGCGGGCCCGTGACGGTCTGCGCGTCGAGGGTGTGTTCGGCCCACTCGAGCACGCGGATCCGGTTGTTGAGCAGGCCGTAGCGGCCGGCCTCGCTCGCCCGCGAGCAGGGTCCACGCATGACCAGCAAGGAGGCGACGTCACTGGCCTGGAGCCGGTCGCCGTCGATGTCCAGCGGCGACACCTGCAGGACCCCGACGTCCGGAGGAAGCGAGATCGGCTCCCCGAACGGGACGAAGTCGTAGCGCGGCACCCTGTCGAGGTCCAGCCCCGAGGCCCGCAGCCGGCTCGCACCCTCCACGAGCGAGCGCTGGCTGATCTGCAGCACGACCTGGCCGTCCTGCGGTCCGCACACCTTCGGGGATGACCCGACGCACACCAGCGCCTGCGGCGGCGTGATCTTCTCGTATACGTTGGCGTCCTTGCTCGCCTGACCGTAGCCGAGGGCCCCAAGCACGAGAGCCGCGGTGACAGTCCAGCGCACGGCGGTGGTTCGCCGCCGTCCATCCGGCCGGCGCGCCCAGAGCGCCGCGACGAGGCAGATGGCTGCGCTCGTCGCGATGATGGCTGCTGTCACCGAGGGCACCTCGCGCCACCCGATGAGGTCGATCTCGTCCACCTCCGAGAAGGAGAGCGAGGGCAGGCCGAGGGAGGTGGCACCGGTCGTCGTGGTGAGGAACACGAGGGACCCGATGATCAGCGGGCCGGCCGGGTTCGTGACTCTCGACCCCCAGGCCAGGCCCACCGCCGTTGCGGCCAGCAGCCCGACGGCGCCTTCGACCAGGACCCACAGGCCCAAGACCTCGGGTGGTCCGTACTGCAGGACCCGCCACACGGCGTAGCCCATCGCGACCCCCCAGGCGAGCATCCCCCAGAACCACACGGCGAGCAGGATCGCCCACTGGCTCTGCCCCGTTGTGGGTGCGCCCGGCAGCACCTGGACCAGATCCGCGCGTTGCGAGCGGTCATGGGCGGCCAGGCCGGCGAGGACCGGCCAGAGCAGCACCGTCGACGTCGTGCCGTGTGCAAAGGCGGTGGCCCAGTCGTACTCCCATCCCCAGCCGAAGAACGCGACAAGGATCGTCGTCATGGCCACGAGACCGGGAAATGCGCGGAACGCGGAGGATCGGCGCAGCCAGAACCGGAGGTCCGAGATCACGCTCGTCTCGATCGACTCAGCGGACCGCTCTCGACCGATCCTGTCGGGTTCCACGACCATGCCCAACACCCCCCGACGCCGACAGCCCTGTCAGGCCTCCCACGTCGAAGGGTACCCAGGAAACGCACCGGGTCGAGCCGGTTGGCGAAAAGTGGCCGGGTGGCGTCGACCTGTTGCCAGTGACGTGGTATGTCGCTGAGCGCGCTGGCGAGCGTGCGGAAAGTGAGCGGCATACCCCCTTGCCGGGAAATCCGGTTGTGGTCCCGCACGCCTGCGCTGGACACTCATGGGCGGGGAGACTTCGGGCCGAGGGGGCCACGATGGGCTATTGGGGCGGGTGCATGTTCGAACGCGTCTCCGGCGGACTCCGGGTGGGGCCGAGTGGGCTGGAAGGTGCCGTCGCACCCAGCGTTCTTCGAGCCGGCTCGGCCTATCATGGAGCCTACGCGCGGCGGGTGTCGCGTACGTCGAGCCACCCACCGCCACCCCTCGTCAAGGAGCAGGCCGAATGGCTGGCGACGCGCAGTTGCGACACCTCGCGCAACTTGGCCTCCAGTTCACCGAGGTCAGTGCCGCGCTGACCTCGTTCGACGGAGACGGCCTCGATCCCGACCTGGTGGTCAAGCTCGCCGCCCGTGCGCTGCCGCACACCCATCACTGCGCGCTGACGGTCCTGCGCAGCGGACGGTTCCCGCACACGATCAGCGTCACGGACCCGCTGCCCCGACTGGTCGACGAGATCCAGTTCTCCACCCGTGAAGGCCCGTGCCTGGACGAGTCCACGGGGCATGCCGTCACCCTGTCCGGCGGGCTGGGCGCAGACCCGCGCTGGCCCGCCTTCGGGCCACGGTGCGTCGCGGAGACGGGGGTCCAGAGCATGCTGGCCGTGCGGCTCGCACTGGTTGGCGGTGACCATGCGTCGCTGGGCTTCTACTCGCGCAAGCCCGACGCCTTCGGCGAGCTCGACGTCGGCGTCGCGTCGATCTTCGCGCCGTTCGCGGCGCTCGCCGTCGAGCAGGTGCTTCGACGGCGGGACGCGGCCGACTTCAAGTCGGCGCTGTCGAGCAGCCGGCAGATCGGCGCCGCCATCGGGATCATCATGGCTCACGACCTGGTCACCTCCGAGGACGCCTTCGAACGGCTGCGTGAGGCGAGCCAGCACCTCAACCGCAAGTTGCGGGACATCGCCGCCGAGGTGGAACAGACCGGGGAGGTTCCGGTCTAGGGCGAGCCGCAGCGGGCCGACGCAGGATTCTCGCAGGTGACGTAGCGTGCTGGTATGACGAGCTCGGCGTCCCTGACCCCTGCCCAGCGCCGCGTCCTCGATTCACTCGACGAGCCGGCGATGGTCGACCGACTCCGACGGCTGGTCAGGGTGCCCAGCGTGACCGGCACCGACGCCGAGTCCGAGCTGCAGAACACCATGGCCGGCGACCTGGCCGGGCTCGGGTTCGAGGTCGACCTGTGGCGGCTGGACCTCGAGGCGCTCGAGGCAGACCCCGACCATCCCGGCACCGAGGTCGACCGGAGCGAGGGCTACGGCCTGGTCGGGCTCGCGCCGGGCGAGGGCGAGCCGGGCTTCGTCCTGCAGGGCCACGTCGACGTCGTGCCGGTCGGGGACCCGGCCGCCTGGGCCGGCGGCGATCCCTTCGGCGGCGCGGTGACCGGCGATGTGGTGCACGGCCGCGGTGCATGCGACATGAAGGCCGGGGTCGCGGTCAACTTCGCCGTGGCCCAGGCTCTTGCGACCTCGGGGGTGAGGTTCGAGAAACGCTTCGCGCTGCACCAGGTCGTCAGCGAGGAGGACGGTGGCCTCGGCGCGTTCGCGACCATGAAACGCGGTCACCGCGGTGAGGCTGCCGTCATCACGGAGCCGACCAGCGGCCGGATCGTCGTAGCCAACGCCGGCGCGCTGACCTTCGAGATCCGGGTGCCCGGGCGTGCCGCCCACGGCAGCACGCGCCTGGAGGGTGTCTCGGCGTTCGAGGCGTTCTGGCCGGTGCACGCGGCCCTGCGGGCCTTGGAGCAGCGCATCAATGCCGCCCCCGGCCCGCTGTTCGACGGCAATCCGCTGCCGTACGGCATCTCCGTCGGCACGATCCGGGCCGGCGACTGGGCCAGCTCGGTGCCGGACCTGCTCGTCGCGCAGGGCCGCCTCGGGGTCCCTCTCGACGGCGACCCGGTGGTGGCGCGGGCCCAGCTCGAGGAGGCTGTCGCGCAGGCCTGCGCGCCCGCCCCGTGGGTGCGCGCGCACCCCGCGACCGTCGCCCGGCCCGGCGGGCCGTTAGCCCCCGGGCACCGCGAGGCCGGGCACCCGCTCGTCGGCCAGACGGCCGACGCGGTCGAGCTGACCCAAGGGCGGCGGCCGCGGCTCGGCGCCGCGCCGTACGGGTCCGACCTGCGCCTCTACGTCGGGGTCGGCGGCATCCCGACCCTGCACTACGGACCCGGTGACGTGCGGCTCGCCCACGCGCCGCGCGAGCAGGTGAGCGTCAGCGAGATGTTCGTCGTCGCCCGTGCCCTGGCCGTGCTCGCCGTCGATCGGCTGGGTGGGCACCTCTGACCCGAGTTCACGAGGCGCCGGTAGGGGGCGCCGCCCGACCGCGTCGGTCTCAGACGATGTAGCGCACGGTGCGCCGCATGATCAGGTAGACCGGGATCGAACCGAGCGCCAGCAGCATCACCGCGTAGGGTGAGGCGGCGGTGAAGTCGAGGGACTCCCCGTTGGTCGTGGCCCACAGGCCGGTGGCCAGGGTCTGGGTGTTGAACGGCAGCAGCATGAGCGTGGTGGTCAGCTCCTTGCTCGCGTCCAGCCCCACGAGCAGAGCCCCGGTGGCCAGTCCCGGCAGGGCGATCGGCAGCGAGACCCGGCGCAGCCGCTGCCAGGCGCCGCTGCCGAGTGAGGCGGCCGCCTCGTCGTACTTGGTCAGTGCCGCGTGCAGCCCGACCCGCTGGTTGGCCACCGCCAGCGGCAGGTACAGGATGACGTAGGCGATCACCAGCAGGCTCGGTGTCTTGTACAGGCCCGGCAGCAGCCGGGTGGCCAGGAAGACGAGGGCCAGAGCGAGGATCGCGCCTGGGATGGCGTGCGCCAGCCACACCGATCGCTCGGTCAGGTTCGACCAGGGGGAGGGGTGCCGGCTGACCCACCAGGCGACTGGCAGCGCGACGACCGACGCGAGCAGGCCCGCCCAGACCGCGTAGGTGAGGCTCACCCGGGCGGCCTGCAGGACCTCGGCCCAGTTGACGACGAGCTGTCGGTGCGGGGAGGTCAGGCCGTGGATCGTCATGTACACGGTCGGGCCGAGGGCCAGCAGTGGGACGACGAGCGCGGCCACGAGGACGGCCAGGTGGGCCCGGCCGAGGCGGGCCCGGGTGGGCGGACGGACGGTCTGCGAGCCGATGCTCTGCCGGTGGGCGCGTCCGGTCAGCAGGCGCCCGCCGACCAGCAACACGAACGCCAGGCCGGCCAGGAGCAGGGAGAGGGAGCGAGCCGCCTCGTAGTCGCCGTAGTCGAGCATGTTGGCCATGATCGTCGTGGTCAGGGTGCGTTGGCGCAGCTGCACCATGGCGCCGTACTCGGCGAGCACGTGCAGGGCCACGATGAGCACGCTGGAGGCGATGGCGGGCCGTAGCTGCGGCACCGTGATGCGCCAGAACACCGCGACGGGGCGGGTGCCCAGGCTGCGGGCGACCTCTTCCTGGGCGGGGTCGAGGTTGCGCACGGCCACGATGCCGGCCAGGAACACGTAGGGGTACAGGGTGAGCGCGATGATGGCGGTCGCGCCCGCGAAGGTGGTGACGATGTTCGTGCGGGGCGCGAACATGAGGTTGGCGGAGTAGGCGGCGTAGGCGGCCACGAAGCCGGGGATCGCCAGCGGCATCGCGAGAAGCACCGTCAGCAGCTTGCGGAACGGGATGGTCGTGCGTACGAGCAGGAGAGCCGCACCGACCCCGACGACGACGCACACCGCCGACACGGACAGGGTCAGACCGACGGTACGGATGATGTCGCCGGCCGTGGTCGGGTAGGTGAACAGCTTGCCGATCGCCTCTGTCGACATTCCTGCGGCGAACAGGTAGGCGAACGGCAGCAGCGACAACGCGCCGACGGCCATCGCAGCGATCGCGATGGCCGCACGGCTGGGATTCATGCGCCGCCTGGACGGACGGGGCATGTCAGGTGGTGATTCCCAGGCTCTTGAGCAGGTCCTGGGCTTGGGACTGGTCGGCGTAGATGCTCATGTCGTAGGTCGGCGAGGCGATGTCGCTCAGGGCGCCCACCAGCTCACTCGAGGTGCCGAGAGCCACCGGGTACTGAGCGCCGGAGGTGTCGATGTCGCCGCTGGACAGGATCTGCTGGCCCCCGTCCTTGCTGGTGAGCCACTGGACGAACTTGGCTGCCGCATCCTTGTGGGTGCTGTTCTTCAGGATCGCTGCGCCGGAGGAGAGGACGAGGTTGCCCGGGTCGGTCTCGGGGAAGTGGTAGATCTTCGAGGTCATGTGCTCCGGGCCGCCGACCTCGGCGGCCTTGATCCACCAGTAGTAGTGGTTCGACAGGCCCATTGCGTGCTTGCCGGCCTCGACGGTGTCTCGCACGTTCCCGTTCTTCTGCTCGTTGACGCCGTTCGCCTTGACCTTCTTCAGGAAGTCGGTGCTCGCGTCGAGTCCGATCGTCGAGATGAGGTACTGGGTCGTGGCCACGAACGCGCCGGATGGTGCGTAGGCGAACTTGCCCTTGTACTGCGGGTCGGTGATGGTGAGCAGGGTCTTGGGCAGGTCTGCCTCGTCGATCAGCTCGGGGTTGTAGTAGAGCACGCGTGCCCGGGCCGCGTAGGCCACCCACAGGTCCTGTGGCGAGCTGAGACCGGGCTGCACCTGCGCGACGGTGGACGCCTCGATCGGCTCGAGCAGGCCTGCCTTGCCCAGCTGGGCCACCGGGGCCGGGTCCTCGGACAGGAACAGGTCGGCGGGAGAGGCGTCGCCCTCCGCCTGGATCTGACCCACCGTCGCGTCCTGCTGGATGTCGAAGGTGACACCGGTCTGCTTCGTGTAGGCGCCGGTCAGGCCCTTGACCAACGCCGCGTGCTGGTCGGTGTAGACGGTCAGGGTCGTCGCGGCATCCGAACCCGTCGCTCCGGGCTCGGAGGACGGGGACGACGAGCACCCGGCGGTGACCGTCAGGAGCGCGACCGCACCGGCGATGGCGGTGGTGACGCGCAGACGTAGCCCGCTTCGTGACATGAGGGGATCTCCTTCTATCGCTGGGGTTTGCTGGGATGTGGCACGTGAGGGAACGGTGGCGTGAGGAGCGGTGACGGCGTCACCGGGCGCTCAGCTCGAGTAGGTGCAGACCGGACGTTCGACGACCAGGCGCACGTGGTCGCCGACCCGGTAGTCGTGGTCCCCGAGTACCCGGACCGGGATGTGCTGGGCAAGCTCGGGCACCTGGACGTGCAGGACCTCGTCGTGCCCGTAGAACGTGTGGGTCAGGATCGTGCCGACGAGGCCTCCGCACCCTTCGGCCGCTGCGTTCACGAGGCGGCCCTCGGCCCGGCTGGCCTGGATGTTCTCCGGGCGGATGAGGACCTCGCACCGCCCGTCGCGGCCGTGCCAGTCGGCGACGGGGAGGGTGCCGAAGACACACGTGACCCTCGGGCTCATCGAGGGGTCGAGCTGTGCGGCGGGCAGGATCTCCCCCTCGACGACGACGGCCTCGCCGAGGAAGCGGGCCAGCTGCAGGTCGAGCGGGCGAAAGTAGGTCGTCCGGGGGTCGTCGACCTGCACCATACGGCCTGCGCGCATCACCGCGACCCGGTCACCGAGGGCGAGTGCCTCCTGCTGGTCGTGCGTGACCAGGACCGCGGTGGTGCCAAGGGCGGTGAGCACGGACTGGACCTGTTCGCGCAGGGACTCACGCAGGTACTCGTCCAGGGCGGAGAACGGTTCGTCGAGCAGGACGACCCTCGGGCCAGGCGCGATCGCCCGGGCCAACGAGACACGTTGCTGCTGGCCGCCGGACAGCTCGTGTGGACGCCTTCGGCTCAGCTGTCCCAGGTCCACCAGCTCAAGTGCGTCCCGCACCCTCGCGCGACGTTCCCGACCGCCCAGGTGCCGCAACCCGAAGCCGACGTTCTGCGCCACTGACAGGTGCGGGAAGAGCGCCCCTTCCTGCGGGACGAGCCCGATACCCCGCTGGTGCGCGGGGACAACCCGGCGCCCCGGGCCCGCGACCTGCCGGCCGGCAACCGTGATCGAGCCGTTGTCCGGGGTCTCGAAGCCTGCGATGGCGCGCAGCAAGGTCGTCTTCCCACAGCCGGAGGGGCCGAGGACGGTGACCAGCTCCCCCTCGGCGACCTGCAGATCGACGTCATCGAGCGCGGTGACCCGGACGTCGGACTCACGCCCGAAGACCTTCGACAGTCCCCGTACCTCCAGCACGCCCCAACTATATACATAAGGTAAGGCTGGCCTAACAGGCGCCCTCCTGAGCGCCACAGCCGACCCGTGGCCGGTGGCTCAGGCCGTGGCACTCTCCCCAGCTCGACAGATCTGTGGGCACTTCAGGGACATTACGGGACAAAAGCCTTGACATGGGCGCAAACGGACCGAAAGGCTTCGCCCTTGACGGGTATGGCCGGACGGCGGGAGCCTACGATGCGCCTACTACGTGCGGGACTCGGCGCCCGCGTCCTCGCAGCCTTCACCGCGGCGGCCTGCCTCGGCACGCTGGCGGGCACGTCCGCGGTCGCAGGCCCGTCCGCCCCGGCCACAGCCGGCACCGCCGGCCGTGCCGGCGTTGATCCCGATGTTGAACCCCTCCGGCGAC
>NZ_JAKDLO010000087.1 GCF_030452765.1 Intrasporangium sp. | reverse complement strand
CCCCCTCAAGTCTGCCTACCGCCCCTGTCGTGATCACCTCCGATGCCGACACCGCCTCAGACATGCCTTGGCCGAGGAATTCTACCTCTGTGTTGAGCGTCGGCACATGCTTGTCCGAAGAAGCACCCGTTGCCTGTGACCAGCCCCACGATCGAGAAGTAGTCGCGTTACAAGGGTCATGCAACCTTGAGAGGTTTATCGAGTTCGCCGGAGGCGACCCCAACCGAGAAGTGCTGCGTAGTGTGGTTTCAACATCGATGATCCCAGGCACATTGGTGTGCGTTGCACAACTGGACTCAAAGCAATCCAGCTCGACTCTAGAAATCCTCGGTAGGCGAGAGGGGGACTTCCTGCGCCTCTGCTTTCGAGACCCCGCTCACATCGTCACAGGATGCGACCTGCCACATACTCGTGAGGCCGTTCTCGTCCGAGCACCCGGTGACACGCACTCGTTGGATTGCTTCGCCGCCGCCAGTGAGTACGTCGGGACTGACTTCAATCGCTTCGACGCCGATCTCACCCTCGCGCCTGAAATCGACAGCAAGGGCAGAACGACCTGTTGGATCAAGGTGAGAGGGCACAACCTTCTGACACAGTCAGTGCGCTCAGTTGGAATGAGGGCCTTGCCCTTGAAAGCCGGTATCTGACTCGACGAGGAACAGTTGCATCACAGCCAACAGCAGCTCGCAGGCCCTCGCAGCCCGACCTAGCCCAACCCTGCGGCGGCCTCGAAGACACATGACGCGGCGCTGGCAGGTTCAGGCCAGTCCACGCCAGCCGGGGCCACTCACCCGGGTGAGCGGCATACCCCGGATGACATCACGTAGCCGGCTCCACGAGCGCGAACGGCACGGTGAGGACGCCGGCTTTCGACCGGACGTGGAACCGGGTACGACCCCGTTTGACGATGGTGCCGATGCTGCCCTCGAAGTCGCCCGGGGCGGTGACGCGGACCCGCTGCCCGACCCGGAGCCGGCGCCCGACCGGAGCCGGACCGTCACCGAGGAGCCCCCGCAGCTCGGCGGCGTAGTTGGGGTGCATGGGCGCGTCCCCACCGCGGTAGGTCCACTCGATGAGGTGGCGCACGTCGAAGGCGGGCGAGCACTGGGCGCACGTCATGACCCGCTCCGGGCGCCGGTGCCTCGTGGTCCGGTGGCCCGCGCCGCACCGTCCCCACCAGTTGCCGGTGACCGCCGGGCCGTCCTGCACACAGCGGGTGCCGGACGAGCCGATGGCGAGCGCGGTGGCTCGCCAGACCTCGTCGTGACCGTGCCGCGGCCCGACGAGAGCATGCGCGATCTCGTGCAGGATCGAGTCACGCACCTCGTGCTCGGCGTGCAGGGCGGTGAGGTGGCCGCTCAGGGTGATGCGCCGATCCCGGAAGTGGCAGGCGGCGGCTCGCGCCTTGGCTCGGTCGAGCCCCACGGTCCACCCGTCGAGCCCGTGCTCGCGGACCAGCGCTCGCGCCACCGACAGCGCCTCGCTCAGCTCCATCTCGTGTCTCTCCTGTCTGCCCCGCTCCCGAGCGTAGGACTCGGGGCCGACACCCTCGCGCAGGCTCGGCGGCCGCTCCCGGACGATCTTGTACTCGCCCGTCGGGGCGATTGGTGACAGGCTCGGACGTGGCGCGACGCGCCACGGCCAGATGTCCCGTGCCCCAAGGAGGCCCCAGAGATGTTCTCGCGCATCGCCATCGTCAACCGAGGTGAGGCAGCCATGCGGCTCATCCACGCCGTCCGGGACCTCAACGCGGCCAACCCCGGTGGGCCGCAGATCGAGACGATCGCGCTGCACACCGAGGGTGAGCGGCGGGCGATGTTCGTGCGCGAGGCCGACCGGGCCCACAACCTCGGGCCCGCCGCAGACCGGCCGTATCTCGACTACGCCGTCCTCGAGAAGGCCCTCGTCGACACGGACGCCGACGCGGCGTGGGTCGGCTGGGGCTTCGTCGCGGAGGACCCCGGCTTCGCCGAGCTGTGCGCCCGAGTCGGGGTCACCTTCATCGGGCCGAGCCCCGAGGCGATGCGCAAGCTCGGGGACAAGATCGGCAGCAAGCTGATCGCCGAGGAGGTCGGTGTGCCCGTCGCCCCGTGGAGCGGTGGCGGGGTCGACACGCTCGAGGCCGCCACCGAGGCCGCCGCCCGGATCGGCTATCCCCTCATGCTCAAGGCGACGGCGGGCGGCGGCGGGCGGGGCATCCGTCGCGTCGACTCGGACACCGACCTTCAGGACGCCTATGCACGCACCCGCGACGAGGCTGCCCGCGCCTTCGGCTCCGGCGTCGTCTTCCTCGAGAAGCTCGTCACGGGGGCCCGGCACATCGAGGTCCAGGTCATCGCGGACGGGCAGGGCACCGCCTGGGCGGTCGGCGTGCGCGACTGCACGATCCAGCGCCGCAACCAGAAGGTCATCGAGGAGTCCGCCTCGCCGCTGCTCGAGCCGGATCAGGTCGCCGACGTCAAGGCGAGCGCCGAGCGGCTCGCCATCGCGGTGGGCTACGCGGGCGCCGGGACCGTGGAGTTCCTCTACCACCCGAGCGATCGCTTCTTCGCGTTCCTCGAGGTCAACACCCGCCTGCAGGTCGAGCACCCGATCACCGAGGTCACCACCGACACCGACCTCGTCAAGCTCCAGATCCACGTCGCAGGCGGCGGTCGTCTCGAGGGGGACCGCCCCGGCGAGTTCGGCCACGCCGTCGAGGCCCGGCTCAACGCCGAGGACCCGGACCGCGACTTCGCACCCTCACCCGGGCACATCGAGCTGCTGACCTTCCCGGCCGGCCCGGGCATCCGGGTCGACACAGGTGTCGCCGAGGGTGACTCGATCCCGGCCGACTTCGACTCGATGATCGCCAAGGTCATCGCGCACGGCCACACCCGTGACGAGGCCCTCGCCCGCCTGCGCCGGGCGCTGCACGAGACGACCGTCGTCATCGAGGGTGGCACGACGAACAAGTCCTTCATCCTCGACCTGCTCGACCAACCCGAGGTCATCGGTCGCCCGGCGAGCCCGGGCGAAGAGCCGGTGTGGGCCGACACCGGCTGGATCGACCGCGTCCGCCAGCAGGGCCGCCTCGTCTCGCACCGTCACTCCGGCATCGCCCTCGTCGCGGCCGGCATCGAGGCCTACGAGGACGCCGAGGCGATCGAGCGGGCCCGCCTGCTCGAGACCGGCCGTGGCGGCCGGCCGCAGGTCCAGCACCAGGTCGGCCGCGGCATCGACCTCAAGCTGCGCGGCGCGGCATACAAGGTCACCGTCCTGCGCACGGGGCAGAGCCACTACCGGGTCACCATCGGCTCAGGCATCGAGTCGCAGACCGTCGAGGCGGACCTCGACCGGATCAACCGTTACCACGGCCGCCTCACCGTCTCCGGCCGCACCTACCGCCTCGTGACCGCGACGCACGGCCCTGTCCACCTCGTCGAGGTCGACGGGGTCACCCACCGGGTGACCCGGGACGAGGGCGGCGTCATGCGTTCGCCCGCTCCCGCCCTCGTCGTCGCGACGCCCGTCGAGGTGGGCGCCGAGGTCGCGGCGGGCGCCCCGGTCCTCGTCCTCGAGTCGATGAAGATGGAGACCGTCCTCGTCGCGCCCTTCGCCGGACGGGTGCGCGAGATGCTCGCCATGGTCGGGGCACAGGTCGAGACCGGCGCCCCCCTCATCCGGCTCGAGCCGGTCGGTGACGAGGACGAGCCCCAGGCCGACACCGCGCCGACGGTCGAGCTCGACCTGCCGCCTGCGCCCGAAGGCGAGTCCCCCGCCACCCGCGCCGAACGCGCCGTCGCCGACCTGTCCGGCGTGGTGATGGGCTTCGACTCGGAGTCGGACGGCAAGCGGCCGCGCACCGCCTACCTCGACGCCCGTGACGAGCTCGCCGGCATGGGGCAGGCGCCGATCGCCGCCGAGATCGGCCTGCTCGAGCTGGTGACCGACTTCGCGGAGCTGAGCCGCAACCGGCCGGCCGCTGAGGAGCGGCACACCGAGCTGCGGGTGCACAGCCCCAAGGAGTACTTCCACTCCTACCTGCGCAGCCTCGACCCGGACCGGGCCGGGCTCACCGAGGACTTCCGGGCCAAGCTGGCCCGTGTGCTCGCCCACTACGGCGTCACCGACTTCGACCGGACCGCCGAGCTCGAGGGCGCGGTTTTCCGGATCTTCCTCGCCCAGCAGCGGTCGGCCCCTGAGACCGCGCTCGCGACCGCCCTGCTGCGGCGCTGGCTCACCGAGCCCGTTCCCGCAGCACCGCACGAAGCGGCCGCCCGCGAGGTGCTCGACCGGCTCGTCGTCGCCACCCAGCTGCGCTTCCCCATTGTGGGTGACCTCGCCCGGTCGGCCCGGTTCCGGTGGTTCGACCAGCCGCTCGTCGATGCCGACCGCGCCAGCGTGCTCGCGGGCGTCGGTGACAAGGTCGCCTCACTCGCGGCCGCCCCCGACGCACCGGGTTACGCAGCGGGGATCGACGAGCTCGCCGCCATCCCGGAGCAGCTCGTCGGTTTCCTGTCCGAGCGGCTCGAGGGCGAGCTACCAGGCCACGAGCCGATGCTCGAGGTCCTGATCAAGCGGCACTACCGCGGGCACGACCTACGGAACCAACGAGCCTTCTCCGCGGGCGGGCGGCCGTTCGCGGTCGGCGACTACACCCTCGACGATCGTCCGACGCACATCACGACGACGATCGGCCACGTCAGCGAGCTGACGTCCGGCAGCGCCCTCGAGGCAGCGGTGACCGCCGACGTCGAGAGCCGACAGCCCGGCCACCACGCGGTCGTCGACCTCTACCTCAGCTGGCCGGATGAGCCACAGTCCCCTGAGGACGCGAGCGCCCAGCTCGCCCAGCTGCTGTCCGGTATGCCGTTCACCCAGCAGGTGCGACGCGTGGCCGTCGCCGTCAATGCGGGAGGCGGGCGCCCGACCGGCTACTTCACGTTCCGCCCCGGCGCGGACGGCCTCGCCGAGGACCGGCTCATCCGTGGCGTACACCCGATGGTGGGGCGCCGCCTCGACCTGTGGCGGCTCAAGGCCTTCGACGTCACCCGCCTCGACGCGCCTGAGGACGTCCTGCTCTACGAGTGCGTCGCCAGGGACAACCCGGACGACCGGCGCCTGGTGGCGCTCGCGCAGGTGCGCCAGCTCGTCGTGGTCCGCGACGACGACGGGAACGTGACCGGGCTGCCCCACGTCGAGCGCGCGATCGCCAACTGCCTCGAGGCGATCCGGCGGACCCGCGCCGCCCGCAGCGCAGGCTCCCGCCTCGACATGAACTACGTCTGGGTGGCCGTCTGGCCGACGATCGAGGCAGATCTGCAGCAGCTGACGGCGGTCCAGCGCAAGATCTCACCACTCACCGCGGGGGCCGGGATCGAGGAGGTCCTCGTCAGGGCCGACGTGGCGCGGGAGGAGGGCGGCACCCCCATCCCCGTCGCGGGGCGGTTCTACTACCAGCCGGGGTCGGGAGTCGTCTCCTCCATGGAGGAGCCGCCGACCGAGCCGCTCAAGCCGCTCGACGACTACGCGGCCAAGGTCGTCCGGGCCCGTCGTCGAGGCGTCGTCTACCCCTACGAGCTCCAGACGATGATCGCCGGCGAGGGCGGTACCAGCGTCGAGTATGACCTCGACGACACGGGAGCCCTCGTGCCGGCCAACCGGCCGTACGGCCTGAACAAGGCCGGCATCATCGTCGGCGTCGTCTCGACACCGACGGCCCGCCACCCACAGGGGGTCACTCGAGTCGTCCTGTCGGGAGACCCGCTGCGTTCACTCGGCTCGGTGGCCGAGCCGGAGTGCGCCCGGATCATCGCCGGGCTCGACCTCGCCGAGCAGATGCAGGTGCCCGTCGAGTGGTACTCGCTCTCCTCGGGTGCCCGGATCTCGATGGACTCCGGCACCGAGAACATGGACTGGGTGGCGCGCGCCCTCAAGCGGATCGTCGAGTTCACCCAGGCCGGGCACGAGATCAACATCATCGTGGCCGGGATCAACGTCGGGGCCCAGCCGTACTGGAACGCGGAGGCGACGATGCTCATGCACACCAAGGGCATCCTCGTCATGACGCCGGACAGCGCGATGGTCCTCACCGGCAAGCAGTCGCTCGACTTCTCGGGCGGGGTCTCGGCCGAGGACAACTTCGGCATCGGCGGCTTCGACCGGGTGATGGGTCCCAACGGTCAGGCCCAGTACTGGGCCAAGGACCTCGGGGCCGCCCTCGACATCCTCATGACGCACTACGATCACAGCTTCGTCGCCCCCGGTGAGACGGGACCGCGCCGGGCCGAGACGGGGGACCCTCACGACCGAGACGTCACGGCCTTCCCGCACCCGGCAGGCGACGCCGGTTTCACGACGGTCGGGGACATCTTCTCGGCCGACACCAACCGGGACCGCAAGAAGCCGTTCGACATCCGCACGGTGATGCGGGCTCTGAGCGACCAGGACCACGAGACCCTGGAACGGTGGGCCGGGATGGCGGACGCGGAGACCGCGGTCGTCCAGGACGCCCATGTCGGGGGGTTCCCGGTCTGCCTCGTCGGCATCGAGTCCAAGCCCGTGCCTCGGCAGGGCTTCCCGCCCACCGACGGGCCGGACAGCTACACGGCCGGCACGCTGTTCCCGCGCTCGTCGAAGAAGGTGGCCCGTGCCATCAACGCCGCGAGTGGCAACAGGCCGGTGGTCGTGCTGGCGAACCTGTCCGGCTTCGACGGGTCACCGGAGTCGATGCGCAGCCTCCAGCTCGAGTACGGCGCCGAGATCGGCCGGGCGATCGTCAACTTCCAGGGCCCGATCGTGTTCACGGTGATCTCCCGCTACCACGGTGGGGCGTTCGTCGTCTTCTCCAAGACCCTCAACCCGGGCATGACCGTCCTCGCGGTCGAGGGGTCCTTCGCCTCGGTACTCGGCGGGGCGCCCGCCGCCGCGGTGGTCTTCTCCCGGGACGTCGACGCCCGGACCGCGGCAGACCCGCGGATCGCCGAGCTCGAGGAGCGGGTGAGGACGGCATCCGACGCCGAACGCGCCGGTCTCGCGACCGAGCTCGTCGAGCTGCGCGCGACGGTCCGTGCCGAGAAGCTCGGCGCGGTGGCCTCCGAGTTCGACAGCGTCCACAGCATCCACCGCGCCGTGGACGTGGGCTCGGTGGACGAGGTGATCAAGGCCGCCGCGTTGCGACCGCGGATCGTCGCCGCCCTGGAGGCCGGTCTGTCGAGGTCCTGACCGGGTGGTCCGTCAGCCGCGGAGGCGGGCGAGGAACAACCCGACCGGGATGCTGACCAGCAGGACGGCGACGAGGGCAGCGAAGAGTCCCTGGAGCCAGCCCGGGCCTCGCCCGCCGCGCACCCCGAGTGCGACGAGGGCCAAAGCGGCGACGAGCAGCGCGCCGCCGACGTCCACGAGCCAGGTGAGCTCGGCCAGTGTGCCGATCACGACGAGGGCGTTGCCGGCCAGCCAGGTCGCGAGCTCCCCGGTCAGGCGACCGCCCGGGACCCGGTCTGGTGAGAGGATGCCTCGACCCATGGCGAGTCCGAGCGTTGCGACGCCGCCGACGAGCACGAGATAGGCCGAGGCCCAGCTCGCCGACCGCGTCGGGGCGTGCGCCGTGACCGCGGCGACGAGGCCGCCCGCGATCGTGCAGACGAGAGCGACCGCGAGTGCCGGGGAGATCCGCTGCACCGCTTGGCTTCTCGCCTCCGCGCTGGTCGTCCGCGTCAACTGGTCTCCCCGGTTCCTGGCACCGTTGGCCTGCGCAGCCAATCTACGCCCGGGCACTTCGCATCGTTCCCGCCTGAACCCCGCGAGGGGGTATGCCGCCCACGCTCGGCGGGTGGGCGGCATACGGACTGCTCGCCTCGGGCAGCGCCGGCGACGGCGAACCCCTACCGTGGGAGGCGGTGGAATGGTTCACGGCTGACGAGTACTGGATCGGTCGTCTGGTCTTCCAACGGGCGCTGGCGGCGATCTACCTCGTCGCGTTCCTCGTCGCGGTCAACCAGTTCCGAGCGCTGCTCGGCAGCGACGGCATGCTGCCGATCCCCGACTACCTGCGGCGGGTGCCGTTCCGGCAGGCACCGAGCCTGTTCCACTGGCGCTACTCCGACGCGCTCTTCGCCGCGGTCGCCCGGACCGGCGTGGGCCTGGCAGCCCTCACGGTTCTCGGGCTGACCGACTGGCTGCCACTGCCCGCCGCGATGCTCGTCTGGCTGCTGCTGTGGGCGCTCTACCTGTCCATCGTCAACGTCGGACAGCGGTGGTACGGCTTCGGCTGGGAGAGCCTGCTGCTCGAGGCAGGGTTCCTCGCGATCTTCCTCGGCAACTCATCGACCGGCCCCCCGCTCCTGATGCTCGTCGCGCTGCGCTGGCTGCTCTTCCGGCTCGAGTTCGGCGCAGGCCTGATCAAGCTGCGTGGCGATCGGTGCTGGCGCGACCTGACGTGCCTCTACTACCACCACGAGACGCAGCCGATGCCGGGGCCGCTCAGCTGGTACTTCCATCACCTGCCCAGGCCGCTGCACCGGATCGAGGTGCTCGCCAACCACGGGACACAGCTGCTCGTGCCGTTCGGGCTCTTCCTCCCGCAGCCGGTCTCGGGGGTCTGCGCCGGGATCATGGTCGTCACCCAGCTGTGGCTGGTCGTCAGCGGCAACTTCGCGTGGCTCAACTGGATGGCGATCACCCTCGGGCTCTCGGTGCTGCCCGACGCGTTCTGGCACCGGCTGCTGCCGATCGGACCCGGCCCCGTTGCCGAGGTCGCTGACGGCACCCCGCTCTGGTGGGTCGTGCTCGTCTGTGCCGTGTCGGCGGTCGTGCTCGTGCTCAGCTACCGGCCGGCCCGCAACCTCCTGTCGAGCCACCAGGCGATGAACGCCTCGTTCGACTCGCTGCACCTCGTCAACACCTACGGCGCCTTCGGGAGCGTCGGCCGGGTACGCTACGAGATCGCCGTCCAGGGGATGGCGCAGCCGGGCCCGGTAGACGAGCCGGCTTGGCAGACCTACGAGTTCAAGGGCAAGCCGACCGACCGGCGCCGGTGGCCGCGGCAGTTCGCGCCGTACCACCTGCGGCTCGACTGGCTCATGTGGTTCGCGGCGATCTCGCCGTCGTATGCGATGCCGTGGTTCCCCCGGTTCGTCGAGCGGCTGCTGCGAGGCGATGCCGCGACGCTGAGGCTGCTGCACCACAACCCGTTCGCCGACCGGCCCCCGGTCGTGGTGCGAGCCAGGCTCTACCGCTACCGGTACACGACGTGGCAGGAGCGACGCTCCGGGCATGGCTGCTGGGAGCGTGAGCTGGTCGGCGACTTCATGCGACCGGTCACTCTCGAGGACTTCTGAGATAGCGGGTGAAGAGGAACCCGTCCTCTTCGAAGGCGGCGGCCAGCCGCATCGGCACCGGCTGGGGCAGGGCCGGACCGCTCATGATCCGCTGCCCGGCGCCGGACACGACGACCGGCGAGATGGCCAGGCACAGCTCGTCGACCAGGTCGTCGGAGAACAGCTGTGCCAGGACCCGGGGTCCGCCCTCGGACAGGATCCTCGGCAGCCCGCGATCGGCGAGCACGTCGAGCGCGGTCCGCAGGTCGACGGACTCCTCGCCGGCGATCACGACGTCGGCGACCGCGCGAGCGGCCGCCAGCCGCTCGGGGGCCGCGCGCTCCGTCGTGATCAGGACCGGCCGGGCCACCGCGGCCGTGAAGGCTCGCGAGGCCAGGTCGAGGTCGAGCGCCCGAGTCAACATCGCCAGCCGCGGCGCCGGCTCCTGCCCAGCTGTGCGGCGTCGCTCCGCAAGCTCCGGCATCGTGACGACCGGCCCGTATCCCTCCGCCCGGACCGTGGCCGCTCCGACGAGCAGCACGTCGCTGAGCGACCGGAGGATGCCGAGCAGCTCCTGGTCGGCCGGACCGGTGAGCGCACCGACGCGGCCCTCGATGGTCGCGGCGCCGTCGACCGAGGAGACCATGTTGACGCAGACGTGCCTGGCCACGCCATCCGGGCGGGCGTAGGCGTCCGCGGCGGAGACGTCACGACCCGGTGCCGGATGGATCTGCTTGAGGCTCAACATGCCAGCACCCTACGACCGCGTCGGCCGGCCAGACCCGGGTGACAGTACCTACCGGCGCCGTCACCAGTGCTGCAGCGGCACGGGCTGACGCTCGGTGCGCGGCTGCGCGGCCGGGGTGGAGCGCTCGAGGCTCGCCGTCGGCAGAAGGAACCAGTGTCGGTTCAGGCAGAGGATCTTGGAGTGCTCGACGGGTCCGTCGGTGCTGTCCATGACGGCGCGCCACAGCACCTCGGCGATCTCGCCGCAGTCAGGACAGGTGGTCGTGTCCATGGGCATACTTCGTTCTCTGGTCGTGCCGCGGCACCGACGGCGACGAGTCTGGTGCTGCGAGGGTCACCGGAAAGAGGGGACAAACCGCTCCCGTGATACCGGCTCCCGGCCAGTTCTAGGCCGTGAGGCGACCGACGCGCTCGGCGAGGCCGGCGATATCGGCAGGGCCGGTGCCGCAGCAGCCGCCGACATAGCGGACGCCCGCACCGATCCACGGCGCGAGCAGGGCCAGGTCGATCGGGTCGCCGTAGGCCCACTGCTTGGCCACGCTGTCCCAGGAGCCCCCGCGGTTCGGGTAGGCGATGGCAGGCAGCCGCGTTGCGCTCACCGCCGCCGTGACCGCACCGAGGACGTCGGCTTGAGGTGAGCAGTTGACGCCGGCAGCCACGATCGCGCGGGAGCCCGCGAGAGCGGCATACGCCTGCGTGAGGGGTTGGCCCGCGCTGGTCGACTCGCCGCGGACCGAGTAGCAGAACCAGGCCGGCAGACCCACGTCGTCGAGCAGGTCGACCAGCACCTCGGCCTCGTCGACGTCCGGGATCGTCTCTACAGCGAAGAGGTCGGGTCCCGCCGCGGCCAGCAGCTCGAGGCGGGCGCGGTGGAAGTCCCGGAGCCGCTGGGCCGAGACGCCGTAGCGGCCGCGGTACTCGGAGCCGTCGGCCAGGACGGCGCCATACGGTCCCACGGATGCCGCGACGAGCAGACCGGATCGGCGCGCGGCGAACTCCGCCTCGTCCCGGACCTCGCGGGCGATGCCGACGCTGCGGGCGATGAGCCGCCACGCCTCGGCCGTGTCGTAACCGGCTCCGACGAACCCCTCGACGCTGGCCTGATAGCTCGCGGTGGTGGCAACACTCGCCCCGGCCCGGAAGTAGGCCCGGTGGGCGGCTGCGATCCGTTCCGGCTGCTCGGCGAGCAGGCGGGCGGTCCAGAGGTCGTCGCCGAGGCGGGCGCCCTGCTGCTCGAGCGCTGTCGAGAGACCGCCGTCGAGCACGACCACTGGTCCGGATGGTGCTGCCAGGTCCGTCATGCCCCCATCCTCGCGGACCGCCGCCCCAGCTGCGCGATGACGCCCGACCCGATGTCGCTGGAGCACCGACTCGCGAGTAACCCTCGGCAGTGAAGGGATGACGTCATTTGAACCCTTGCACGGATGTTCCGGGTGGGGCTAGCGTGACGGGCGCCGAAAAAAACCTCGTGAACCTCGCTTAACAGCCGGCGAGATGCCGCTGTCGTATGGCCGCCGCTGCCGGTAGACCCCCGAAGAGGAGCGACATGGACCTGCGAGACGACGCACGCACAATGCAGCCGGACCTGGTCGAGCTGCGCCGGCAGTTCCACCGCGACCCCGAGGTCGGTCTTCAGTTGCCACGCACCCAGGATCGCGTGCTGCAGGCCTTGGAGGGCCTGCCGCTCGAGATCAGCACCGGCACGTCGACGACGTCGGTCACCGCGGTGCTGCGCGGTGGGCAGCGAAACGAATCGGGCACCACGACGGTGCTGCTGCGCGGTGACATGGACGGGCTCCCGGTGCAGGAGGAGACCGGCCTCGAGTTCGCCTCGAGCAACGGCGCGATGCACGCGTGCGGGCACGACCTGCACACCACCAACCTCATCGGCGCGGCCCGGCTGCTGAGCCGGCATCGGGAGAGCCTGCTCGGCGACGTCGTCTTCATGTTCCAGCCGGGCGAGGAGGGCTGCGACGGGGCCGGGGCGATGATCGCCGAGGGAGTCCTCGACGCGGCCGGCAAGCGAGCCGACTACGCGTACGCCATGCACGTGTTCTCCGCCCAGATGCCGACCGGGCTGTTCGTCTGCCGTCCGGGCCCGATGCTGTCGGCGTCCTACTGTCTGGACATCACCGTCCAAGGTGCCGGTGGACACGGGTCGATGCCGTACGCGGCCCACGACCCGGTCACCGCGGCGGCCGAGATCGTGCTGGCCCTGCAGACGATGATCACCCGGGGCATCAACATGTTCGACCCGGTCGTGCTGACCGTCGGGATCTTCCAGGCAGGCACGGCGCGCAACGTCATCCCGGACACGGCGCGGCTCGAGGCGACCGTCCGGTGCTTCACCCCGGCGGCCGAGGCGCGGCTCGAGGAGCTGATCCCCCGGGTGGTCAACGGGGTCGCGGCCTCCCACGGGGTCACGGCCGAGATCGACTTCCACAACCAGTACCCACCCACGGTCAACAACCCTGACGAGGTGGCGTTCGCCGCGGAGGTGATCGCGGACGTGCTCGGCCAGCAGCGCTATGCCCCCCTCGACCAGCCGATCAGTGGCTCGGAGGACTTCTCCCGGGTGCTCGCCGAGGTCCCGGGTGCGTTCATCGGGGTCGGCGCGTGCCTGCCCGACGTGGACCCGGCGACCGCGCCGATGAACCACTCGTCGCGAGCGCAGTTCGACGACGCCGTCCTGAGTGACTGCGTCGCGGGGTATGCCGCTCTCGCCGTGCACCGCCTGGAGCAAGCGAGCACCGAAGGAGCGATCTCATGAGCATCGAACCGCACACTCACGCCATCGAGGCCGCCCATGCGCGGCTGCGCAAGCAGAGCAATCGCAAGACGATCGTCGGGATCGGCTCCGGCAACGCGATGGAGTGGTACGACTGGAACGTCTACGCGACGTTCGCGGCGTTCTTCTCGCACCAGTTCTTCCACAGCGGCGACCCGGTCACGGACCTGCTGTCCACCTTGGCCATCTTCGCCGTGGGGTTCGTCGCCCGCCCGTTCGGCGGGTTCCTGTTCGGGTGGATCGCCGACCGGAAGGGCCGGCAGCTGTCGATGACGATCGCGGTGGCGCTGGCCTCCGTCGGCAGCCTGATCATCGGCATCACCCCGACCTACGGGACGATCGGCGTCCTCGCGCCGATCATCCTGCTGGTCTGCCGGCTGCTGCAGGGGCTGGCACACGGCGGCGAGCTCCCGTCGGCGCAGACCTACCTGTCGGAGATGGCTCCGCGTGAGAAACGTGGCCTGTGGTCGAGCCTGATCTACTTCTCCGGCACGATCGGGGTGCTCTTCGGCACCCTGCTCGGGGCAGTCCTGGCCACATTCCTGACCAAGGGCCAGATGGGCGACTTCGGCTGGCGCATCCCGTTCATCATCGGGGGCCTGTTCGGCTTCTACGCCCTCTACCTGCGCTCGAAGATGACCGAGACGGAGGTCTTCGTCGAGGACGCCGAGAAGGAGGAGGACGAGGGCCACGGGGAACGGCCTTCGATGATCCGCGCGATCCTGGCCCACCCCAAGCTGCTCCTGCAGGTCATCGGCCTGGTCATCGGCCTGACCGTCATCTACTACACGTGGGCGGTGGCCGCCCCGGCCTACTCGATCACCGTCCGGGGCATCCCCGCCGAGGGAGCGCTGTGGGCGGGGGTGTTCGCCAACCTGATCTTCCTGATCGTCCTGCCGCTGTGGGGTGCCCTGTCGGACCGGATCGGACGCAAGCCGGTGATGCTGATCGGCACCGTCCTGGTGGTGCTGCTCATGTTCCCGCTGTCCTGGTTCGTGCGCGACCAGGCCTGGCAGCTGTTCGTCGCGATGGCGGTCGCGCTGGTCCTGCTCGGGAGCACCACGGCCGTCGTGCCGGCCGTGTACGCGGAGATGTTCCCGACCGCGATCCGGGCGACCGGCCTCGGCGTCCCCTACTCGATCGCGGTCGCCCTCTTCGGGGGCACCGCGGGGCTCATCCAGACCGCCTTCGCAGATGCGGGCAACCCTGCCGCGTTCAACTGGTACGCCATGGCGATGGGCGTCATCTCGATCCTCACGATCCTCAGCCTCAAAGAGACCAAGGGCAAGGACCTCACCGAGGACGACTGACCGACCGGCGGCCTTGTCCAGAGGGGCGGCCTTGTCCAGAGGGGCGGCCTCGTCCAGAGGGGCGGCCCGTGAGGGTCGCCCGTGATGCGAGGCGTCCGGTGAAGATCAGCGGCTGTCGCGCTTGGCCTGGCGGCGCGCGCCCTCGGCCCGGGTCGAGGCGGTCCGCTTGCGCCCCGCGGCGGACTTCGTCGCCGGCTGCTGACGCCCCGGCCCCACGCCGTCGCTCCCGGCGCCGCCGGCGGTCACCGAGTCGGGGCCGGTCGAGCGGCCGGCCCGCGCAGCCGCCAGCCGTTCCGCCTTGAGCTCCTCGGCTGCCTGGCGGGCGCGGAGGTCGACCTCATGGCTCACCCGGGCCAGCGCGTCCTCGAAGACCTCCGCCTTCTCGGCGGCCCGACGGTTCTTGGGCCGAGCCTCGCCCCGAGCGCCGACCTCCTCGACGCGTGCGGCTGCCCGCCTGCGATAGTTCTTGGTGTGCTTGTTCCGGGCCTTTCGGATGCGGGAGTGCAGGGCGAGCAGCTCGTCCTCGTCGAGCAGGGCCATCTCCTGCGGGTCGGTCTCACGGACCAGGTCCTGCTGGTCGGTCTTCAGCGACCCGAACAACTCGTGCATGCTTGGCTCCTCGTCTGGCGGCCGCCCTCGCGCCGCGCGGGCGGCACGAGCGGTGAGGCCACGATGCTATCCGCACTCGTCCTGGTCCGGCGTGACCCGGGCCGTCGGTGAGCCCGGGTCGGCGCCCGGACTGTCACTACGATCAGAACGTGCGGATCGGATACTCCGACGCAACCCTCCGGAGGATGTATGCCGGTGGGCGGGGTGACGCTCGGGCCCGCTGATTCGCACGCCAGTGGGCGCGGGTCTTCTCCCTCGGTCTGCTGCCCCGGCGGTGGGTCACCCTCGAAGTGGTCGGTCGGCGCTCGGGACAGGCGCGCCGCTGCTCAAGGCCTACGTGCAGCAGGTGCCCGGCGCCCGGCCGCACGTCCCGGTTCACCGGCACGAGCCCGTGAGCAAGTTCGAGGCGATCGCGACGGCATACCCGGTCTTTCTGGTCACCGACCGATGACCTGCGGATCTGCGGCTTCCTTCGAGGCCGCGGCGCAGCAGCGGTGAGGGGCCGGGTCACCCCTGAGCCGGCCTCGGCTCCCGGTGTGCGGCCGGGCGACCGCTATTCGCCCCTGACCCTTCTCTTGAGCACGAGGACACCTCGCCTGGCCAGCGGGCCGGGAGTAATGGTCGTCCGCAGACACAGACCGCCGGCCCCGTCACCCTCCACCCAGGGGCCCTTGCGGAGGTCACCCATGCCTGACCCGGGTGCCGGTCAGGGGCCGATCCGGGAACGGTCAGGGCTGACCCTCATCGCGCCGGCGGCCAGTTCCGTCCAGAGTAGAGACATGACCTCGAACCCAGCCCCGAACCCCAACCTCGACTCCACCGGCGCCGCCGAACACCGCCCGCCGTCCTCCCCCAGCACGGACCGCTTCTTCGCGTGGCTGCGCCGTCAGCCGGTGCGCCGGGACACGACCGACCGCTGGTTCGGCGGTGTCTGCTCCGCCGTGGCCACCCAGCTGCGCGTCTCCCCAACCGCGGTGCGGATCGGGACCGTCGTGCTGGCGCTGTTCGCCGGTTTCGGTGTCCTCGCCTACCTGACCGCATGGCTGCTGCTGCCGAGCCGTGAGGGTCGCATCCTCGCCGAGGACGCCCTCCGGACCGGGCGAGGCGGACCAGTCGTGCTGCTCGCGTTCGTCTCGTTCGCCATCCTGACCGGCCTGCTCGGGCTGCCCGCCCTGGTCTCGGTGCTCGTCGTGCTCGCCGGCATCTGGCTGCTCAGCCCGTCCCGGCGCGCTCGGATCGGCCTTCGGCACCACGCGTCCTGAGGCGTGCGCAGGGACTCCTCGCCACCAAGGACGAGCACATCCTCTCCGCCTGTCCCGCCCGGACGGTGTGGGCCTGAAAGGCGGGATGGGCCTGAAACCATGTGTCATCCCGCCGGGCGGCGGGCGGGCCAGGCTCGCTTTCCGGACGGGCGTGCGAGACTCCAAGGACGATGGACGAGGCCACCTTCAGCCAAGCCGTGGACGACCTGGTCGCGCGCGACGCGGACCTCGCGCGGCTCGTCGACGAGTACGGCCGCCCTCGGCTGTGGACTCGCCCGGCGGGCTTCGCCGCCCTCGTCCTGCTCATCCTCGAGCAACAGGTCAGCCTCGCCTCCGCAGCAGCCGCCTACGGCCGAGTCGTCGACCGACTCGGGGGCATGGCCCCGGACCTGCTCCTCGCCACGTCACCCGAGGAGCTGCGGGCCGACGGCGTCTCGCGGCAGAAGGACCGCTACCTTCGCGTCCTGTCCGAGGCGGTGCTGAGCGGCAGCCTCGACCTCGACGTGCTGGCCCGGCAACCCGATGACGAGGTGCGCCGAGCGCTCGTCGCGCTGCCGGGGATCGGCCCGTGGACCGCGGACGTCTACCTGCTCGCCTGCCTCGGCCGACCGGACCTGTGGCCGGTCGGCGACCGGGCCCTGCAGGTCGCCACGGCCGAGGCGCTCGGGCTCGACGACGTGCCCGACTCCGCGGCGCTGGTCGGTCTCGGCGAACGCTGGCAGCCGCTGCGCTCGTCCGCCGCGCGCCTGCTCTGGCACGGATATCTCTCCCGTCGCGGCCGGGCCGACACGACCATCGACCCCCTGCACTCGACCATCGTTGCCATCACACGCGATTCGTCCTGAGGAGCCCGCCATACGCTGGGGGCGAGCTGAGCGGCATACGTCATCCGTATGCCGCTCACGTGCCACGAGCGCTCTCGGGTGGGCTCCTGCTGGCCGATGACTCAGACCTCAAGTCTGGTTCGAGTGCTCATGTTTGAGTACGCTTTCGGCGGTCCTACGACCCACTCCGATCGTGGTGGCCGTCGAGGTCAAGGCCAGCAAGCAACCGCCGTCGGCTTCACTGGGCTGCCATAGCTTGCGATCGCCCTCGGCCCACGCTTTGTCGCCGGCATTGTGCTCACGACAGGTCGCTGGTCCTATCCCTATGCCGATGGTTTGCACGTCATGCCGATCGGCCGGCTCTGGCAACCCGCTCGGCCTCGTTGAACCGGTGCGCGTCCGCTTGGTCTGAGCCGACGTCGTGCAGGGTTCGGCGCTGGCGAGGAGCAAGGCACCACCATCCACGTGCTCGCCGTCGCCCTGACCTCAACTCCGTCACTAGTGCGCGGACAGTGACGTGCGGAACGTAGGCTCGAACAGTCAACCGCTCCGGACCAACACGCCGAGGAGGCTCCGTGTCTCACACACCGTCCCGATCCCGGGTGATTCTGTCGAGCTCGGGCCGGACCGTCCTGCCACTGGGTGCGACCGTGATCGGCGGTGTGCTGACCGGGCTCGCCTCGGCTCCGGAGCGGATGAGCCGGCTGCTGCGCGGCCGGTTCCCCGTGGTGGCGGTGACCGGGATGACCGGGGTCGGCAAGAGCCAGCTCGTCGACCGGCTCACGCGGCACGCCTCCGGCGACGGCGTGGCCGAGGTGGGCTCGGCGGTGATGGAACGGCGGACCCGCCACTCTGCCAGGCTGAAGGGGTTCCGGTTCCGGGTTGTGCCCGGCGACAACGCGGCGACGCGGCTCGGCGCGCTCGACGAGGTCTTCCACGACGAGCCGGTCGACGGGGTGATCCATGTGGTCGCCAACGGCTACGCGACGCCACGACGGACCGCAGGCACCACCGGCAGGGCGACCGCGGCGCGCGAGGAGCAGCTGGCCGCGGAGCTCGATGACTGGACGATCACCTCGCACCGAATCGCCTCGATGGCCGTACGCCGACACAAGCCGGTCTGGCTGGTCATAGCCGTGACGAAGACCGACCTGTACCCCGATGACGTGGAAGAGGTGGTGCGCTACTACTCGCCGGGCAGTGGCTCCCCCTTCGGCGAGAAGGTCGACGCGCTCAGGGCCCTGGCTGGTGGCGCGAAGCTTCATGTCGACGTGCTTCCGGTGTCGAGCCAGGGCGGCGAGCGCACGTCTGCGATCTCGGCAAAGCAGGCCGGCGCCATGGTCGATGCGCTCGCCACCCGACTGGCCCAGCTGTGCGGTCACACCTGAGCGATCCGCACCCATTTGAGATGGGTGCGGCTCCGCTGCAGTGAGGCAGCGGTGTCGGGTTCGTGTGGTTTTGA
>NZ_JAKDLO010000086.1 GCF_030452765.1 Intrasporangium sp. | reverse complement strand
CCCCACCCTCACCCATCGAGAGTGCACCACTTCCCGTCGACAGTGCACTACGTCCCATCGAGATTGCACCTCCGGTCGAGGGCGAAGCTGGCCCGCCTCGATTCATCGAAGGATTGCACTGTCGATGAGGAGTGCTGCACTGTCGATCCCGACTACTGCACTGTCGATGAGGAGTGCTGCACTGTCGATGAGGAGTGCTGCACACTCGATCGTGAGAGCTGAGGCGGGGTGAGCGGCATACCTTCGTGGCGACACGCCGAGCCCGCGGTCAGCGAGGGTCACTAGGCTGTCGAGCATGTCGGATGCCCTTGTCTCCAGTACCTACCAGCAGATCCTCGAGATCGTCGCCAAGGTCGAGCCGCGCGTCGCCGATGCGGTCCGGGCCGAGCTGCGGGACCAGCGCGCCTCGCTCAAGCTCATCGCCTCGGAGAACTACGCCTCCCCGGCGACCCTGCTGACGATGGGCACCTGGCTGAGCGACAAGTACGCCGAAGGGACGGTCGGGCACCGCTTCTACGCGGGCTGCCAGAACATCGACACCGTGGAGGCACTCGCGGCCGAGCACGCCCGCGAGCTGTTCGGCGCCCCCTACGCCTACGCGCAGCCGCACTCCGGCATCGACGCGAACCTCGTCGCCTTCTGGGCGATCCTCGCCCACCACGTCGAGACCCCGACGCTCGCCAGGCTCGGCGCCAAGAACGTCAACGAGCTCTCCGAGAGCGATTGGGAGGACCTGCGTCACGAGCTCGGCAACCAGCGCCTGCTCGGTATGGCGCTCGATGCCGGCGGTCACCTGACGCACGGCTTCCGGCCGAACATCAGCGGCAAGATGTTCCACCAGCAGCAGTACGGCACCGACCCCGAGAGTGGTCTGCTCGACTACGCCGCGGTCGCCGCGAAGGCGCGTGAGTTCAAGCCACTCGTCATCGTCGCCGGCTACTCCGCCTACCCGCGCCGGATCAACTTCGCGAAGATGCGCGAGATCGCCGACGAGGTCGGGGCGACCCTCATGGTCGACATGGCCCACTTCGCGGGCCTCGTCGCCGGCAAGGTCTTCACGGGCGACGAGGACCCCGTGCCCTTCGCGCACGTCACGACGACGACGACCCACAAGTCGCTGCGCGGGCCGCGTGGTGGGCTCGTGCTCGCGCAGGAGGAGTATGCCGCTGACGTCGACCGCGGGTGCCCCATGGTCCTGGGCGGGCCGCTGGGTCACGTCATGGCCGCCAAGGCGGTCGCGCTCGCCGAGGCCCGGCAGCCGCAGTTCCAGACCTACGCGCAGCACGTCGCCGACAACGCCAAGGCGCTCGCCGAGGGCTTCCTGACGCGCGGCGCCCGTCTCGTCACCGGCGGCACCGACAACCACATCGTCCTGCTCGACGTGTCGACGTTCGGGCTCACCGGTCGGCAGGCGGAGTCGGCACTGCTCGACGCGGGCGTCGTGACGAACCGCAACTCCATCCCGCAGGACCCGAACGGCGCGTGGTACACCTCCGGCATCCGCTTCGGTACGCCGGCCCTGACCAGCCGGGGCTTCGGGGGAGGCGAGTTCGACCGCGTCGCGGGGCTCGTCGTCGATGTCCTGAAGAGCACCTCGGCCGGTACGACCAAGGCGGGGGCTCCCTCGAAGGCGTCCTACACCCTGGCCGGCGGGGTCGCCGACCGCACCCATGCCGCTGCTGCCGAGATGCTCGACAGGTTCCCGCTCTACCCGGGCCTCGACCTCGCCTGACCGGTCCGGGAGTCGGGGGATGGAGCGGTCCGGCGAGATCTCACCAGAGACTCGCCGAGGGCCGGTCGTCACGGCGCGCCATGTCGTGCGCGTCGCCCGAGCCGCGGCAGACCGGTTCGGGCTCTCGTGGACCGGTCTGCTCTTCGGTGCGGTCTACGTCGTCGTCGCGCTGTCGCCGAGCCTGTTGCCCCGGACCTGGTTCTACCAAGGCCTGATCTGCGGCATCTGTGGCGCGGCCGGCTACGGCCTCGGGGTGCTCGTGGCGTGGGTGAGCCGTGGGGTGAGCCGCCTGCTCAGGCTCGAGATCACCGTCGGCGAGGAGCAGGGCCACTGGGTGCGGGTCGGCTGGGTGGCGCTGCTCACCGCCGGGTTCGTCTGGGCTGTCGTGGCGAACATCCGGTCGCAGGAGGTGACCGCGAGCCGCGTCCACCTGCAGCCCCTGTCACCGCTCGACTGGGTCGGGGTACTCGCGCTGACGCCTCTCGTGTGGATCGCGCTCGTCGCGGCCGGTCGTGGGATGCGCCACCTCACCCTGGGTGTCGAGCATCGGGCGGCCCGGGTGCTGCCGACGACAGTGGCGACGGTCGTGGCGGTCGTCCTCGTGCTGTTCGTCACGGCGTGGTTCACCGACAACATCGTCATGCAGCGGGGCGTCCAGCTCTTCGGGCGCTACTCCGCGCACCTCAACGCGCAGTCGCCCGAGGGCAAGTCGGCCCCGAGGTCGCCGCTCGTCTCCGGCGGGCCCGGCTCCCTGGAGCCCTACGGCACACTCGGCTACCAGGGCCAGGTCTTCGTCACCCAGACCTTGACACCTGCCCAGATCGCTGCCGCGACGGGGGCACCGGCGAAACAGCCGATCCGGGCCTTCGCGGGGATGCACGACGACGAGACGATCGAACAGACCGCCGACCGGGTCGTCGCCGAGCTGCACCGCACCCACGCCTTCGACCGGGACGTCCTCGCCGTCGCCACGACGACGGGGAACGGCTGGGTCAACGACTGGTCCTCGCAGTCGATCGAGTACCTCACCGGCGGTGACTGCGCCATCGCGGCCATGCAGTACTCCTACCTGCCCAGCGCTCTCGAGCTGCTCACCGACAGGGAGTCGCCGAGGCACGCCGGCACGGTGCTCTTCGACAAGGTGTATGCCGTGTGGGCGACGCTCCCGGAAGCCGTCCGTCCGCGACTCGTCGTGGGCGGCGAGTCGCTGGGCGCCTACGGCGGGCTGGCCGCCTTTCGGGACGTCGAGGACATGCTCGCCCGCGCCCAGGGCGGCGTATGGAGCGGCACACCGAGCTTCTCGGCGATCACCGAACAGCTCTACGCCAGCCGGACGCAGGGGTCGCCGCAGATCTCGCCGGTTATCGACAACGGGCAGCACATCCGCTTCTCGACCAAGAACGTCGGCCTGCGGACCGACTACGTCGGGCGCCCCCTCGGCATCTGGGAGGAGCCCCGGTTCGTCTTCCTGCAGCACCCGTCGGACCCGGTCGTCTGGTGGAACCCGGCGCTGCTCGGCAGCCAGCCGGACTGGCTGCGCGAGCCGCTCGGTCGTGACGTCAACCCCGACGTCACCTGGATCCCCTTCGTGACCTTCTGGCAGCTGACGACCGACATGGCGGTGGGCCTCAACCCGCCGTACGGCTACGGCCACCGCTACGGCCCCGAGATGGTGCCGGCCTGGGGTGCCGTCCTCGGCGACGACCCGGGGAAGGACTACAGCCGGATCCTGGCCGCGATCGAGCGGACCGCGTCGCGCACAGAGTGAAGACGACCCCGCCCGAGCCGGCACCGGCCTCTCATCCCTGGAACGGACCGCTCGAGCTCGAGCGGGGGCGGTCTACCGGCCCGTTCGGTCAGCTGCGAGCTGCTCGGGTGGACGTAGCGAGCTCGGCGGGGTTGGAGCGCCGCAGACCTGGAGTCAGGCTGAGGGTGACGACGATGGACAGGCCGGCCAGCACGCCCATGGTTCGTGACACCGGCAGCCACGTCGCGATGGCACCTCCGAGCAGGGCGCCGAGGGCCTGACCGAGCATGAGACCACTGCCGGCGATCCCGAAGACCTGCCCCTTGACCGCCGGGTCGGTCGTGTGAACGAGCCGCTCCTGGATGACGAGCGAGGCCGAGTAGCCGCCGGATGCGACGAAGCCGATGATCATGGCCAACGGCAGGCTCGGAGACAGGAAGAACGCCAGGTAGGGAATGGCCAACAGGAGCCGGAGCGGCTCGACGAGCCGCTCCCGCACGTGGGGCGGTAGGAGCCTGCCGACGACGATGTCGCCGAGCAGCATCCCCGCGGCGGTGGCCGACATGAGGTAGCCGCCGCCGGTGCTCCCGGCGAACGGGATGAAGAGTGCCTCGCAGCCGACGATGACGCCGTTCGGGATCCACAGCGACAGATAGAGCGGCCTGGTGACCGGTGAGCCGAGCAGCCGCCGGTTGACCGCATGCGTGCGCCTCATGACCTGCCCACCGGACTGCGTCGCCGGCCGCTCCGTCATCCCGAGGCGGACCACGACGAAGGCGATCGCACTGCAGGCTGCCGATACGAGGAAGAGCTCTGTCGGCGCGAGTACAGCCAGGAGCACCCCGCCGAGGCCGAAGCCGAACACCTGCATGACCCCGACCGCCATGTTGAGCGTCGCCCGGCCGAGGACGAAGCCGCCCTCGGGGACGATCAAGGTCAGCATCCGCATCATCGACCCACCGACGGCGGAGCTCACGAGGAACGGCGCCGCGAGGACGACGAAGCGCAGCTGCCACGGCAGGCTCGGGAGCGACTGGACGAGCGCGGCGCCCGTCATCGCCGCCGGCATGGCCATCAGGGCCAACCGCGGACCGAGCGCATCGGAGAACCCGACGATCGTCACCGACCCGATGACGGTCACGACTGGCCCGCCGAACATCGCGAGCGAGGTCAGCACGGTCGAACCGGTGGTGTCGAAGGTGATGGCCCCCAGGGCGAGGGACGACATCGCGATCGCGGTCATGGTCAGGAGCTGGGTCAGGAACAGCGCGCGGAACTCCCGGATTGCGAAGACCTCGCGATAGGTGCGCACACGTCGATCTTGGGGGCGACGCGCTGTCGTGGTCCAATGATTCGTGTACCCGCGAAAGGTTATGGGGGTCTACATGGGCACGTGGTTGCTGACCGCCGACGTCCTTGCGAGGAGTCGTTTCACGGTCTCCCCCCTGCACGAGACGGTCGCTGCGATGTTCAGCCTGAACGAACCCAGCGGACCCTGGGAGCAGGCGTTCAGCGCACGGCACTTCGCGGCATACGAGGAGATGCTCGCGAAGCACCCCGTGCGGCAGGTGCTGGCGACGCGCTCGATGCGGCCGCGACGCGGCGACCAGCCGGGATGGGTGGCGGACTACCTCGGTCCTGCGCCGACCGCGGCGGGCCTCGATCTCGAGACCCAACTGGGCGATCTCGCGCGGGAGTGGGACGACGACCGGATCCGCGCTGCCCTGCTCGAGGTGCGCCCGGGCCCGCTGCCCACGGTCATGCAGGGCGGCGGGCTGACCGAGGAGCTCGTCGCGCTCATGCGCTGGGTCTGGTCGGCCCTGATCGAGGCCGACTGGCCTCGGCGGCGGCGGGTCCTCGAGGCAGACATCGTCTCGCGGACCTCGCGGCTTGCCACCCACGGCTGGGCCGGGGTCATCCCCACGCTCGGAGCCAAGCGGGAGTGGCTCGGCGGGGGGCGCTTCCAGATCAACCGGTACGACCTTCCCGAGCGCGACATCACGGCGGCCCAGCTGCTCGTCTTCATCCCCGTCCACGGCGCCGGGTCCTGGGCCTCATGGGAGGAGCCCGACCGGTATGCCGTCGTCTACCCGGTGACGGGCACCCTCGCCCAGACGTCGGGACCCTCCCGCGACGTGCTGGGACGGCTCATGGGCCGTGGGCGAGCCGCGGTGCTCTCGCTGCTCGACGTGCCCCGCAGCCCCAGCCAGCTCGCGGCGCTGACCGGTCTGCCGATCGGAGCAGTCGGCAACCACCTCAAGATCCTCCTCGGCGCCGGCCTCGTGCTGCGGCGCCGGTCAGGACGAGAGGTGCTCTACTGGCGCACCGACCTCGCCGACGGGCTCGTCGCGGCGGCGGGGTCGCCCGAGCCGGCCGGCCGGCCTCAGTGATGAGCGAGCTGGCGCCCCGTCGGCCCGTTCGGCACCCGGTGCGTCGAGGCGAGCGCCTGCTCGAGATCGGCGATGAGGTCGTGCACGTCCTCGAGACCGACCGAGAGACGCAGCAGCGCGGCGTCAGGCTTCGCCGCGTCGGCCACCGGGCGGTGCGTGAGGGCGGCGGCCTCCTGGATGAGGCTGTCGACCCCGCCCAGGGAGACGGCGTGGGTGATGAGACGGCAGTGCTCGGCCACGGCCGCGGCGGCGTCGCGACCGCCGCGCAGGGTGAAGGCGAGGATCGCCCCGGGACCGGCCATCTGGCGCCCGACGAGGTGCTGGGGGTCGCAACCGGCCAGACCCGGATAGTGGACGCTGGCGACCTCCGGCCGGTCGGAGAGCCACTGGGCGATGCGGTGCGCGGACTCCTGCTGGGCACGAACCCGGACCGGCAGCGTCTGCAGGCCGCGGTGCAGCCCGAGGGCCGACTCGGGTGAGAGCAGCCCACCGGTGATGGCCCGGACCTGGCGGAGCCGCTCGGCCCACTCGTCGGTCGTCGCGACGACCCCGCCCATCAGGTCTCCGTGGCCACCGATGAACTTCGTCGCCGAGTGCAGGCTGAGGGTCGCGCCGTGCGCGGTGGGCTGCTGCAGGACCGGTGTGGCGAAGGTGTTGTCGACCAGGACCGGGACCTTGCCGGCCTGCGCGGCCACGGCGCTGATGTCGACCAGGTCGAGGGACGGGTTGGCCGGGGTCTCGATCACGACCAGCCCGGTGTCCGGCTCGATCGACGCGGCCACCGTCTCGGCGCTCGCCCAGGTCACGCGCGTGCCGAGCAGGCCCGTCGCGAGCAGGTGGTCCGTGCCCCCGTAGACCGGCCGGACGGCGACGACGTGCGGCGTGCCCCCAGCGACGGCCGCGAGCAGCGATGCCGCCACCGCCGCCATGCCGGTCGCGAAGGCGACCGCGTCCTGCGTGCCCTCGAGGTCGGCGAGCGCGCGCTCGAAACGTGCCACGTTGGGGTTCCACAGGCGCTGGTAGACCAGGGAGTCGCCGGGGCGGGGTCGGCCGCCGGAGGCGAGCTGGTCGTAGGCGGCCCCGCCGCTCTCGACGGAGGCCAGAGGGTAGGTGCTCGACGTGTCGAGCGGGGGGACGTGGGTGCCAAGCCTGGTGAGGTCCTCACGGCCGGCGTGGACGGCTGCGGTGTCACGGTTCATGACCCCATGATCAGCGATTCCACGACGAGAAGACAACCGAGTCGCGGATCCCCTATCGTTCAGCCTGACAATGAGGGATTCTGTAGTCATGCCACGTGAACGAGCCGTGCCGCCGCGGATTCCGCGAGGCCCATGCGCGCCGCCTCCCGCGCCCCCCCTCGATGAGATCGACCTGGCTGTCCTCGCCCTGCTCGTCGACGACGGCCGGATGCCCAACGCCGAGATCGCCCGGCGGGTCGGCATCCCCGAGTCGACCTGTGCCGGCCGGGTGCGGTCCCTGCTCGCCTCGAAGGTCGTGCGCGGGATCCACGCCGAGCTCGACCTCGCCTCGGTCGGCCGGCCCATGGAGGCGATGATCGCCCTGCAGTTCACCGGCCACGCGCGCGCGGGGATGGATGCCGTGCGGGCGCGGATCGGCCAGGTGCCGGGGGTCATCGCCGCCTATCACGTCGCGGGCCACACCGACTTCCTCGTGCACGTCTGCGCGGCCTCGGCCGACGAGCTGCGCAACCTCGTCCTCGACCACCTCACCTCGCTCGCCGGGGTGGCCCATGCCGAGACGAGCCTCGTCTTCGAGCGGATCGAGGGCGGTCACCCGTGGGACCCGGCCGCAGCGCGACGAGGCGGCGCGGCGCCACGCAGGTGAGCGGCATACCCTCGAAACCATGGCCATCGTCAAGATCAACGCCATCACCGTGCCTGCCGACCACGCTGCCGAGCTCGAGCGCCGCTTCCAGCAGCGCGCCGGGGTCGTGGAAGGGTCGCCCGGCTTCCTCGGCTTCCAGCTCTTGCGACCGGTCGCGGGGGAGGACCGCTACTTCGTCGTGACGCAGTGGCAGGACGAGCAGTCGTATGCCGCGTGGCGCGACGGGTCGGCCCGTGCGGCGCACAAGGGTGAGCACGGCCCGAGCGTGATGGCGTCGGCGGACCTGCTCGAGTTCGACGTGCTGCTCGACGTCAGGCCCGGCCAGCAGTAGCTCAGCTCGAGAAGAACAGCCCCGACAGGCCGCGCTTGCGGTAGCGCTGCCCGCCGTGCTGGCCCCAGTACGGGTCGCCATACTGGGCTGGGGGCGGCTGGGCGGCTACCCGGCTCTCGAGCTGGCTCAGGTGCTCGAACTCCCCGAAGTCGAGGAAGAGCCCACGGCACGTGTCGCACTGCTCGACGTGGACGCCGTTGCGGTCGTAGGTGCGCATGGTGCCTTGGCACTTCGGGCAGACGAAGGTCTGCGGCTGGTAGCCGGCGGCGGCTCCGGTGCGGTCCTGGCCGGGGAAGGGCGGTGGTTGCTGGCTCATGGCACCATCCTCACATCTGGCGGCACGCGTGCAGAAGTGCGGCGCCCGCCCCAGCGGGCGTCTGCCCGCGCAGGGAGCGCACCGCCGCAACGAACACGGCACACCGCGCAGGCAGGTCGAGCCGCGGCCATGGGTCGCCGGCGGGTGGCACGGCCGGGCCGCCCGCGGCGCGGTAGGCGCCCAGGAAGGTACGCCACGACGCCTCATCGAGCAACCCCGCCGCCCAGAAGCCCGCCGGGCGAGCGAGGTCCCACGCCGGGTCGCCCACGCCGAGGTCGTCGACGTCGAGCAGCCGCCAGCCGTCGCCCCAGCGGCCGAGCTGCCCGAGGTGCCAGTCTCCGTGGACGACGCTGGGACTCTCGGTATGCCGCTCAGCGGGCTCCTCGTGGGTACCTGCCCGGGTGACCTCCCGCACGAGTGCCTCGCCGAGGCGGGTCAGCATGGTGGTGCTGTCGGCGCGGGTGTAGGCGGCGGTATCGGTGACGGTGGGCAGCCGGCGAGCTCGCGCCAGCGCTCGGGCGACCCGGTCGGTCGCCCCGTGCACGGGCAGCGCCGACGGTAGCGCGGCGCAGTGCAGCCGGGCCAGGAGCCGTCCGGCCGCAGCCCAGGGGAGGGGACCGTCAGGGTCGAGCACCGGTACCGCGGGCCAGGCGGTCACGAGCGAGCCGCCGGGAGCTCGGGACACCTCGGGGGACAGGGGCGTTACGAAGAAGTCCGCAAGGGGCGAATCCACAACTGCGGCAAGACGTTTCGCCAGCGCCTCTGGAATGGTGCGGTGATGGTGGAGCTTGACGACGACGCCACCGATGAAGGCCAGCCGGGCACCCGAGGGCGTGTCGACCCAGCGAGGACGGGCCTGCGCTGCCGCGGCCACGCCGAGCCGAGCGGCATACCCGGTCAACCATGCGTCGTCGAGCGGCACCCCGTAACCCATGCGCGGCAGTATGCCGCCTCGCGGCGGGCGCCACATCGAGAGTGCACTTCTCCGCATCGAGAGTGCACTACTCCGCATCGAGAGTGCACTACTCGTGATCACCGGGCGGGTAGTACTCCAGTGCCCTCTTGGCCCCGGCGTGGATCTCGGCGTGGATGGCCGTGGGTGAGAGAACGATCATCTGCGGGGCGGCCATCACCGCCATCGCGACGATGACCGGTGGTTGCCGCACCGAGAGCCGCCAGACGAGCCGGCCGCAGGCGCTCTCGTCGCGGTGGGCAGCGGCGGGCGCATCGACGATGGCCGTGCCCGGCGCGAGCTGCATCGACAGGAGGCGACGGATCCGCCGCGCATCCGCCGGGTCGACGGACACGGTGACCTCCAGGGGTGCGAACCCGTCTTCCAGACCCCGACGCCGCTCGGCCCAGATCTGTGCCAAGGGGCGGCCGTCCACCAGCGTCGCGGGCTGGTCAAGGATGGTGACGCCGCTGACCCGTGAGACCCGGTAGGTTCGCACCCGCCGACGGTGCTCTGCGACGAGGTACCACCGACCCGAGTTGTCGACGACCCCGATCGGGTCCAGTGTCCGACTCGACGGCGCCGCTGCCTCCGCCGAGGTGTACCTGACACGCACCCGCCGCCCTTGGCTGGCAGCCTCCCGAAGCGTCGGCAGCCAGGGCACGTCCTCGGTTGCGGCGAACCAGCGCCGCCGGTCTGCGATGACGACCCCACCCATCGCCTCGGCTTGTTCGAGTGCGACGCTCGGGGCAGTGGCGGCGATCTTGGCCAGCGCGGAGGCCAGGTCGGCGCCGAGGCCGAGGTCGGCGACGGTCTCGCGTGAGGCCCAGGCGAACAGCGCCTGCGCCTCCGCCGGCGTAAGGCCCGAGGCACGGGTCGTGAAATCGTCGAGCAAGACGCACCCGCCGCCCCTGCCGCGCTCGGTGTAGACAGGCACGCCGGCGACCGAGAGGGCCCCGATGTCGCGCAGCACGGTGCGCTCGCTGACCTCGAGCTCGGCGGCGAGCCAGCCGGCGGTGGCCCGGCGATAGCGCTGCAACAGCATCAGCAGGCGGAGGAGGCGGTCGGCTCGCATGCTCCCGAGAATGCCACCAGAACCAGACAGAAGGTGTCAGGTTTACGCGGTTGGCTGGTTGTCATCAGCGACCAGCAGCATCAGCACCCAGCACCGGAGGAGTCATCATGACCACCACGAGCGAGACCCAGCGTTCCACCACCCAGCCTGGCCACGACCCACGCCCGGCTCTCCGGGCGGCGATGGACCAGGTCGAGACCCTGCTGCATGGCATCACAGCCGAACAGGCCCACCTGCCCACGCCGTGCGACGAGTACGACGTCGCCCGGCTCGTCGACCACCTGCAGGCCGTTGTGCGCCGTATCGGCGTCGTCCTGTCGGGCGAGCCGTTCTGGTCGGTGCCACGCGAGGTCGAGAGCACCGACTGGCTCGTCGACTGGGCGGCGGGGCGCGCCGCGACAGAGGCAGTGCTCGGCGCCGAGGAGAACCTCCGTCGCGAGGTGACCGTCCCGTGGGGTGTCGTGCCCGCGGCCGGTGCCGCCGCCTCCTACATCGGGGAGCTCACCGTGCACGCCTGGGACCTCGCCTCCGCCACGGGGCAGACCGGCCTGCTCGACCCCACCCTCGCACAGGCTGCGCTGCCGGCCTACCAGGACAAGGTGCCGGCCCAGCCGCGCGGCGGCGACATCCCGTTCGGTCCCGTCGTTCCCGTCGCGCCCGAGGCAGGGCCGTACGAGACGCTCGTCGCGTGGACCGGCCGCGACCCGGGCTGGCCGGCCTGACCGTCCAACCGGGTCAGCACGGCGCAGACCCGGAGGGCGGTATACATGCTGCATGCATTGCATCGATATGCATACGCTGGGCCATGCCACTCGTTCAGGTACGTGACGTCCCAGAGGCGACGCTCCGAGCCTTGAAGGCGCGCGCCGCGGAACGCGGTCTCACTCTCAGCGCCTACCTGCGCGGCGAGCTGGACCGACTCGCGACTCGACCGACGAATGCACAGATCGTCGAGCGTCTTGCGCAGCGTGACCGGCGAGGCGGCCCCACGGTCGCGGACACGGTCGCGGAGATCCGCAAGGCTCGCGAAGCCTGGTGATCGTCATCGACTCCTCCGCGATCGTCGACGCACTCGTCGACGATCCTGCGAACCCTGATCTGCTCGCTCTCGTCGCGGGCAACGAGCTGCACGCCCCTTCGCTCCTCGACTACGAAGTCGCCGGCGCGTTGCGTGGCCACGCCCTCGCCGAGAGGCTGGCCGACGAGCAGCTTCAGGGTGCCGTCGATGACTTCCGAGGACTGAGCATCGAGCGGTATCCGTTGTCGTCCATGATCCAAAACGTGCTGGATCTGAGGGGGAACTTCACGGTCTACGACGCGGCCTACCTGGTGCTGGCCCAAGCGCTCGAGGTCCCGCTGGTCACCGCCGACGCGAAGCTCAGCGAAGGTCGCAAGATGGGCGTCGACGTACAGGTCCTCCGGCCGGACCGGTAGCCCCCGATTCTTCGCGCCCCGGCCGTCTGCGAGCTCGGTGCGGTGCTACTCGTCCAGGCTGAGCCCGAAGAGCCGAACCGCGTTGTCGTGCAGCACCGCTCGCTGCCACGACTCGTCGAGACCGAGTCCGGTCACCGCCTCGACGGCCTCGAGGTAGGGGTACGGGATGTTCGGGAAGTCACTGCCGAAGAGGATCCTGTCGCCGAGGCCGCCGAGCCGGCGCACCTGGTCTGCCGGCATCGGCATCATCTCGTTCACGAACGCCGTGAAGGCCATCGTCGTGTCAAGACAGACGGTCCGATGCGACTGCGCGAGGTCGAGGAACTCCCGGTACTCCGGCATGCCCATGTGCGCGATGACGAGCGGCAGCCGCGGGAAGCGTTGCAGCACAGCGCGAATCGGCGCCGGCCCGGTGAACCGACCTGGTGCCGGGCCGGATCCGCAGTGGATGACCGTTGGGATGCCAGCCTCCTGCAACTGGCCCCAGACGGGGTCCAGCAGCGGGTCGCTCGGGTCGTAGTCGCCGACCTGCACGTGCGACTTGAATACCCTGGCGCCCCGGTCGATCGCCCTGGCGACGTAGTCGGCGGCCTCCGGCTCGGGGTAGAACGTCGCGGTGTGGAGGCAGTCGGGCGTGCGCGCCGCGAAGTCGGTTGCCCACGAGTTCAGCCACGCCGCCATCCCGGGCTTGTGCGGGTAGAGCATCGAGGTGAAGGCGAGCACCCCGAAGTCCCGCAACCGCTGCACCCGCTCGTCCTCGTCCTGCCGGTAGGCGATCGGCCACTCCCGCCCGACGAGTGGTCCCGCCGCGTCGAAGTAGCCCCACACCTTGTCCATGACCGGCTTGGGCATGAAGTGCGTGTGCACGTCGACGACCCCCGGCAGGCCGAGCCGTCGGGTGAGCTCGCGGACGGCGGTGGCCTCGGGGTCCGTGTGCATGCGGGCAGTATGCCGCTCACCTCGCTCCTGCCCGCGCCCTGGCCGTCCCCTCCCCAATCGATAGTGCAGAAATCTCGATCGACAGTCAAAAGCCTGATCGACAGTGCAGTAGTTGTGATCGAACGTGCCCTACTTCCGTTCGACAGTGCAGTAGTTGTGATCGAACGTGCCCTACTTCCGTTCGACAGTGCACTCTGGCTGCGAAGTACTGCACTCTCGGTCCCGGGACGATGGTCCCGGTCGGGCACGTTGGCCGCTGGCAGGCTGGAGCCGTGCCAGGGATACGGAGGTGCCAAGAGTCCACGTCTTGTCGTCGGGCAGCGATTCTGCTGGGGGTTGCGACGGCGTTTTGGGGCGCCTGGACCGCACGGTATGCCCTGCTCAACTGGGGCGCGACCACCGGCGAGACAGAGGAGCCATTGCCAGGTGATGAGTTCCTGCCCCACGCCCCGCAGGTAGCAACCCGGGCCATCACCATCGACGCACCACCGAACCAGGTCTGGCCGTGGATCGCCCAGCTCGGGCAGGGCCGGGGTGGCCTCTACAGCTACGACTGGCTCGAGAACCTCGTCGGGTGCGACATCCACAGTGTCGACCGCATTGAGCCGGAGTGGCAGACCTTGGCCGTCGGTGACGAGGTGCGCCTGCACCCGAAGTCGGCCCTGACCGTGGCGGCTGTGGAGTCCGCGAAGTGCTTGGTGCTGCGTCCGGGCCCGCTCCGAGAGCCGACTGCCGAGTCGATGCCGGGTGACGTGCCGTTCGACTTCACGTGGGCGTTCGTGCTGCGTCAACACCCGGGACGCCAGACGCGTCTCGTCGTGCGTGAGCGCTACGAACCTCGTGTCGGCAAGTCCGGCTCGGGCATCGAGGTGCTCGCTGCAGTGGGTGCCGTCATGGGCATCAAGATGCTGCGCGGCATCAAGGAGCGCGCTGAGGCGCCGTCGAACTGACGGGCGCGCCGAGGCCACGATCCTGCGCACTCAACTGGGCGGCATACGATCACGAGACGACCCCACGAAGGAAGAGCCCATGTCTCGTGACCTTGCCCCTGACCTCGTCGAGCGCCTCACCAAGGCGTTCGACGCAGACCCCACCGCGCGCCTGCTGCAGAATGCGGTGACCACGACCTCGGTCGACGAGGTCGCCCTCGACCGCCGGGTCGTCACGAGCATCGACCACTCCGTCTCGAACCTGCTCGACGACTGGGCGGCCACCTCCCAGGAGAAGAGCGGTCGGTGCTGGCTCTTCGCGGGCACGAACCTGCTGCGCGCCGGCGCCCGGAAGAAGCTGGGGGTCAAGGACTTCGAGTTCTCGCAGAACCACCTGCTCTTCTGGGACAAGCTCGAGAAGGCCAACCACTGGCTCGAGTCGATCATCGACACCGCCGACCGCGACATCGACGACCGCACTGTCGCCCACCTGCTGTCGACACCGGCGGAGGACGGCGGCCAGTGGAACATGTTCGTGGCCCTGGTGGTCAAGCACGGGCTCGTGCCCAAGACCGCCATGCCCGAGACGAAGAGCTCGAGCAACACCCGCTCGATGAACCGCGACATCGCCACGATCCTGCGACAGGCGGCGCGCGACCTGCGCGCCGGCGCGTCGAGCGGGTCAGGTGCCGATGAGCTGCAGGCCGCCAAGGAGGAGGTGCTGGCCACCATCCACCGGCTGCTCTGCATCCACCTCGGCACGCCGCCCGAGTCGTTCGGGTGGCAGTGGAAGGACAAGGACAACGGTTTCCACCGTTCGGGTGAGATGACGCCGCGAGAGTTCGCCGAGGCCTACGTGACGGTGCCGCTCACCGACTACGTCTGCCTCGTCAACGACCCGAGGTCGACCAGCCCCTTCGGCCGCACCTACACGGTCGAGCACCTGGGCAACGTGGTCGGCGCACCCCCGGTGACCTACCTCAACGTGCAGGCCGACCTGATGAAGCGGCTCGCCGCCACCGCCATCGTGGGGGGCGAACCCGTGTGGTTCGGGTGTGACACCGGGCAGATGTCGAACTCCGAGCTCGGGCTGTGGGATGCCGCCCTGTTCGACCGCGCCGCCGTGTACGCCACGTCGCCCGACCTGGCCAAGGCCGATCGGCTCACCCACCACGAGTCGATGATGACGCACGCGATGCTCTTCACCGGGGTCGACCTGCAGGGCGAGGTTCCGCGTCGCTGGCGCGTCGAGAACAGCTGGGGCACCGAGAAGGGCGACAAGGGCTTCATGACGATGAACGACAGCTGGTTCGCCGAGTACGTCTTCGAGGTCGCCGTTCGTCGCGACGCGCTGCCAGCCGAGCTGCAGGCGGCCCTGGAGCAGGAGCCGGTCGTGCTGCCGGCCTGGGACCCGATGGGTGCGCTCGCTCGCTGAGCCGCTCACAGTCGTCGGTGCCCTGGGCGTGCTTCAGGCAGTGACGACCTCGCGGTTGTGGGGCAACCCGTCGGGGAAGCGGATGGGCAGGGCCATGGCGCTCCGGGGATCCAGCCGGTCCATCGCCTGAAGGTGCACATGCGGCTGCGTGCTGTTGCCCGAGTTGCCGCATCGCCCGACCTGGGTTCCCGTCTCGACGTCCTGGCCCGCAGCGACGCTGACGCTGTCGGCTTGCAGATGGCACAAGGCGACCAGCACGTCGGATGCGATCTCGATCACCACATGGTTGCCGGCCAGGTCGGGCCAGCCGCCTGCTGCTCGGCGGGGCTGCGTCAGCGCGTAGCCCACCGAAGGGAACCCGCGGACGGCGTGATGATCGGGCTCCCCGTCGTGTGCAGCGACGACGCGACCCGATCCGGGTGCGAGGATCGGTCGGCCGAAACCTGTGAAGTGCTGAGGTGGCTCCGCGCGAAGCAGGGACCTGACCGTGAGCGGTGCCGAACGTCCAGCGGAGTCCACCGGCACGAAGTCGATCGCGTGGCTCGTGGCGAACAGGTGGGTGCCGTGGCTCGGTACCCGGTTGGCAGGGCTGTTCTGCACCAGCCACCGACCGGTGAACGGATAGGCGAGCTCGACGGCTTCGGTCACGGGATGCTCCCGTCGCCCGGGATGGTGAGGGTGAGCCCGTCTGCGGTGCGCTCGACCCGGCAGGCCGTCAGGTCGGGGACAACGGCATCCGCCGTCCCCAGCGCGCTGGCATCGTGCGAGGTCGCGACCGCAAGCACAGGGGCGCACGCGGCCCGTCCGGCCGCGATGCCGGCCGGTGCGTCCTCGATCACCAAGCAGCGCCGGATGTTCATGCCCAGCGCGGCAGCGGCCGCGCGGTAGCCCTCCGGGTCGGGCTTGCCCTGCATCACATCCTCGGCGGCCACGAGGACCCTCGGGATGGGCAGGCCCGCCGCGCCGAGCCGAGCGCGCATCAGGGCTCGGGAACCGGAGGTCACGGCAGCCCATCGCTCCATCGCCAAGGACGACAGGAGGTCTCGGGCACCGGGTAGCGCGACGACGTCGGCCAGGTCGTCCAGCTCGAGCCGTTCGAGCTCGGTGACCGCTGCGGACTGTTGCCCGTCTGGCTCGTCCGGAAGGAAGAGGGCGACCGTGTCCTGGCTTCGGCGGCCGTGGCACACCTCCAGGATCTGGCGCACGTCGAGGCCATGCGAGTCGGCCCAGGCTCGCCAGATCCGCTCGACCGCAGCCGTCGAGTCCACCAGGGTCCCGTCGATGTCGAACAGGATCGCGTCAACCTCGAACCGCATGGCTGACAAGGTATGCCGTTTCCGTGGGTCTGGACGCAGGGCCCCCAAGCGCTCCCGGGCTGTCGCGCCGCTAGAACAGGCCATTGGTCCGTTCGAGGTAGTCGGCGATGAGGTCGAGCTGCTCGTCGGTGTAGCTCGCGTTGACCTTCTCGAGATGCACGACGTACTGGGCGTAGCGGTCGATCAGCGGCTGGACCTTGGTCATGTCGAGCTCGAGCTGAGCGCGCCGTCGGTCCTGTGGGTCCGGTACGCGTGTCAGGTAGCCGGCTCCCTCGAGGCGGTCGAGGACGCGGCTGACGGTGCTGGTCGAGATGCCGGTCGCGTCGCTGAGCTGCTTGGCGTTGCGGATGTCGTCGCGCAGCACGAGCAGGTGCAGCGCCTGGCTGTCCGTGACCATCAGCCCGGCCTCGCGGGCGATCCGGTCGTTGCCCAGGACGGCGTTGACCAGGCCCGCCTGGAATGCGCGCTGGATCCGTGCGCCGGGTGAAGTCGACATCGGCAAACCCCTTGCATTATCGTCCCGCATCGGGATAATTGCATGATGCGACTAACTCAGAGTGGGACAGTCGCAAGCTGATTCTAGGCGGAGGTGGGGTTAATGACCGACAGTGGACGTGGCCGGACTGCGGCGGTGACGGTGCTGTTGCTGGCGTCATTCATGGACCTGATGGACACCACCATCGTCAACGTGGCGCTGCCCGTGATCGAGAGCTCGTTGCACGCTCGGCCGGAGCAGCTCGAGTGGATCGTCTCCGGATACGTGCTGGCCTTTGCCGCCTTGTTGGTCGCCGGAGGGCGGCTGGGCGACCTGCTCGGCCGGCGCACCGTGTTCCTCATCGGCGCAGCGGGGTTCACGGTCGCCTCGCTGCTGGCCGGGCTGGCCGGCTCCGGGGCCGAGCTGGTAGCGCTGCGGGTCGGCCAGGGGTTGTTCGCCGGGCTGATGATCCCGCAGGTGCTCGGCACCATCCAGGCTCTGTATTCGCCCAAGGGACGAGCGGGTGTGTACGGCATCGCGGGCGCGGTCACCGGTGTGGCCGCCGTCGCCGGACCGTTGCTGGGCGGGGCGCTCGTGACCGGGGAGGCGTTCGGGCTTGGCTGGCGGGCCATCTTCCTGGTCAACGTGCCGGTCGGGATCGCGCTGCTGGTCGGCGCGGCGATGCTGGTCCCGCAGACCAAGTCGTCCCACCCACTCGGTGTGGACGGGCTGGGGATCGTGCTGGCCGCCGGTGGCGTGCTGGCCCTGGTCTACCCGCTCATCGAAGGTCGTCAGGCCGGGTGGCCCGGTTGGGCCTTCGCGCTGTTCGCACTCGCGCCGGTGCTCCTGGCGGGCTTTGTCGTCCACGAGCGGCGCCGGACTCGTGGTGGCCTCGCAGCACTGCTGCCGCTGCGGCTGTTCGCCGACCGTGGGTTCAGCGCGGGACTGCTCGTCCAGCTCGCCTTCCAGGCCTCCGTCATCGGGTTCCTCTTCGTCCTCAGCATCACCGTGCAGACCGGCTACGGGTTCTCCGCCTGGCAGGCGGGGTTGGTCGTGCTGCCGTTCAGCCTCGCGGCCGCGGTCGCCAGCGGTGCAGCCGTCGCTCTGCTCGCCCGGGTCGGCGGGACGCTGGTCGGCGCCGGGGCGGTGCTGCAGGCACTAGGCGCCGTCTGGTCGATCACCGTGATCGCCGGTCACGGTCACCCGACCGTCGCAGCGCTGATCGGACCCATGGCCCTCGCCGGTGCCGGACTCGGCCTGGTCGTGGTCCCGCTGACCCACCTCGTCCTGGCCGCGGTGCCCGTCGACGACGCCGGAGCGGCTTCCGGGACCCTGTCGACCTTCCAACAGGTCGGTGCCGCTGTCGGCATCGCGGTCGTCGGCACTGTCTTCTTCACCGCGGTCGCATCCGGCCCGCGCATGGGCAGCGCCTTCGCCGTCGCCGCCTGGATGGTGGCCGCCCTCGCCCTGCTCGCCGCCGCCGCCAGCATCCTGCTCCCCCGGGTCAAGCCCGCCCACGAAGCTCCGCCCGTCACGGACCGACCGGACCGAGAGCCGCAGCCTCAGCAGGGACAGCCGTGAGCCAACCCGATCCGCCCGACGAGAGCGCCGAGGTGGAACGTACCCGCTTTGGTGGACACGGGGATTAGCTGCCCGGGAATTGGA
>NZ_JAKDLO010000279.1 GCF_030452765.1 Intrasporangium sp. | reverse complement strand
CTGCCCAACCGGCCGAGCCCGCCCAACCGGCCGAGCCTGCCCAACCGGCCGAGCCTGCCCAACCGGCCGAGCCCGCCCAACCGGCCGAGCCCGCCGGGCAGGACGTGTCGGTCGAGCTTCCAGAACCTGCCGAGCGGGACGAGCCCATCGAACCCGCCGAGCAGGTCGGGCCGGTCGAGCCCACGGAGCCCGAGCGGCGGCCCCGGCGTCACCGTGGCCGCGTCATCGCCCCGGCCGGCCCGCCCGGTGCCGGCCACGTCACGCATGTGGTCTCCGCCGGCCATGCCGACGACACCGGCGGCGCTCCCGTGACAACCGCCGAGTCCGCTGCAGAGGGCTCGCCGGCTGGTTTGTGAGCACTGCCCGGCAGCCGGTACTGTTGATCCTCGGTGTGCCCACCGGGCCCGTGTTGACGGGCCGGTGCCAGAAGCGGCATACCAGTTCCTGATCAGAGAGTGAGTTTCACTGTGTACGCGATTGTTCGCGCTGGCGGTCGCCAGGAGAAGGTCTCGGTGGGCGATGTGCTGCTCGTCGACAAGATGGCGGGGCAGCCGGGCGACCCGGTCGAGCTCACGCCGCTGCTCCTCGTCGATGGCGGGGTGGTCACCTCCGATTCCGACGCACTCGCGAAGGCATCCGTGACGGCCGAGGTGGTGGGAGCGGCCAAGGGCCCCAAGATCACGATCATGAAGTTCAAGAACAAGACCGGCTACCGGAAGCGCCAGGGTCATCGCCAGCCGCTGACCCAGGTCAAGATCACCGGCATCGACGCCTGACCGCCCGCGCGGCGCCTCGGCACACAGACTCACCAAGGAGCAACTGACATGGCACACAAGAAGGGTGCGTCCTCGTCCCGCAACGGGCGCGACTCGAACGCACAGCGGCTCGGCGTCAAGCGCTACGGAGGCCAGCAGGTCAACGCCGGCGAGATCATCGTGCGGCAGCGCGGCACGCACTTCCACCCCGGAGACGGTGTCGGTCGGGGCAGCGACGACACGCTCTTCGCGCTCGTTGCGGGCGCCGTCAAGTTCGGCACGAAGCGCGGCCGCAGGACGATCAGCATCGAGCCGGACGAGGTTGCCGTCTCGGTCGCCGCGGAGTGACCCACTGACCTGAAGTGTGTGAAGGGCGGGCCCACGGGCCCGCCCTTGCGCGTGCTCGCCCGCTGAGCGGCATACCCCGGCCTCGTTCGTATGCCGCCCACCCGGCTCGATCTGGAAGAGTGACTGTCATGGCAACGACCTTCGTCGACCGCGTCGTGCTGCACGTGGCCGCCGGCAACGGTGGCCACGGCGTCGCGTCGGTGCGCCGCGAGAAGTTCAAGCCGCTCGGCGGGCCCGACGGCGGCAACGGCGGGCGCGGCGGGTCGGTGATCCTGCGTGTCGACCCGCAGTCGACGACGCTGCTCGACTACCACCGCAGCCCGCACCGGCGGGCCGAGAACGGCAAGCCGGGCGCCGGCGACGAGCGCAACGGAGCCGACGGCGGCGACCTCGTGCTGCCCGTCCCGGAGGGCACCGTCGTCAAGGATGCGGACGGGACGGTCCTCGCGGACCTCGTCGGGCTGGGCACCGAGCACGTGGTGGCCCGGGGCGGTCGTGGCGGCCTCGGCAACAAGGCACTGGCCTCGCCGCGCCGCAAGGCCCCCGGGTTCGCGCTGCTCGGGGAGCCGGGGGAGGCACGCGATGTCGTCCTCGAGCTGAAGACGCTCGCCGACGTGGCCCTCATCGGCTTCCCGAGTGCCGGCAAGTCCTCCCTCGTGTCGGTGCTGTCTGCGGCGAAGCCGAAGATCGCGGACTACCCGTTCACGACCCTCGTGCCGAACCTCGGCGTCGTGACGGCAGGCACCGTCCGCTTCACGATCGCAGACGTGCCCGGCCTCATCCCGGGCGCCCACGAGGGGCGTGGGCTGGGGCTCGAGTTCCTGCGCCACGTGGAGCGGTGCTCGGTGCTCGCCCACGTCATCGACTGCGCGACCCTGGAGCGGGGCCGTGACCCGCTCACCGACCTCGAGGTCATCGAGCGCGAGTTGTCCCTCTACGTGCCCGACGCGGGCCTCGGGGGCCGGCCGCTCACCGAGCGGACCCGGGTCATCGTGCTGAACAAGGCCGACGTGCCCGAGGCGCGCGAGCTGGCCGAGCTGGTCCAGCCCGACCTAGAGGCGCAGGGCTACGAGGTGTTCGTCGTCTCGGCGGTCGCGCACACCGGCCTCAAGGAGCTGACCTTCGCGCTCGCCCGCCTCGTAGAGCAGGCTCGCGCCGAGCTGCCTGAGCTGACGCCGCAGCGAGTCGTGCTGCGCCCCAAGGCGGTCGACGACACCGGCTTCGAGGTGCGCAAGGAGCGCGGCCCCGACGGTGAGTTCTTCCGGGTGGTCGGCGAACGGCCGACGCGATGGGTGCAGCAGACCGACTTCGCCAACGACGAGGCGGTCGGCTACCTCGCCGACCGGCTCGCCCGGCTCGGCGTCGAGGACGAGCTCTACCGGGCCGGCGCCGTCCCAAGCGACACGGTCGTCATCGGTGCGACCGACGACGCCGTCGTCTTCGACTGGGAGCCGACGCTGCAGTCCGGTGCCGAGCTGCTCGGGGCACGGGGCACCGACCTGCGCCTGCAGGACTCGGGCCGGCTCACGCGAGGTGAGAGGCGTGAGGCGATGAAGGACCGATACGCCGCCCGGGCCGCTACGCAGGCCGAGCTCGAGGCGGAGCGTGAGTCCGGCCTCTGGCACCTCGCCGACGAGCCCGACGACGCCTGATCGGGCCACCTTTCCGCACGCTCCACAGCTCCCTCTCGAGCGGGCACCAAGTGCCCTTCGAGCGGTCACGAACCACCGCTCGAGAGGCAACCGGCATGCGGGTCTGTTCTCGAGGCGCGCCAACCGCCTGCTGCCCGGGTGGCCTCAGGCGACTGCGTACGTGGTGCGTACGGGGACGGTGTTGCCAAGCCCGTCGAGGACGGGGCAGTGCTCCTCGACTGCCTGCGTGAGCTCGTCGTAGCGCTCGGGCGTCTCGGGGCCGGAGAGCTGGACCGACACGTCGATCGACTCGAACCCGGGGCGCACCCCCTCGGCGAGCCCGAAGAACCCTCGGAGATCGATCTCACCTGCCAGAGCGATGTCGACCTCGTCCAGCTGGATGTCGAGCTTCTGCGCCCACACCTGGAAGGTGATGACCTGGCAGGCGCCGAGCGCGGCCAGGAGGTGTTCGACCGGGTTGGCCCCCTTGTCGGTGCCGCCCAGACTCTCCGGTTCGTCGATCGTGAAGGAGCGCGAGCTCGCCTCGACGCGGACCTGGGTGGCCGTGCCGGTGACGAGCGTGGTGCGGACCTCCGGGCGAATCAGCTGTGGCTCGGTGGTCGGTGCAGCGGTCTCGTGAGTGGTGGTCATGGTCTGTTCCTCCAAAGCATTCGATGGTATGGCGAATCGTCGGGTTCCGCGCGGAGCCGCACCGAATCGCGCTGGCTCACAAGAGAGCTCAGTGGAGTGGGGCGTGCTGCGCGTCTGTGAGAGGTTCTTGGTACGTCGTGGTCACTGCTCAGATGCAGGAGTCCAGGGGCGACATGCGCAGGTGGTGACGCGGAGCAGGTCGATATGAAGTCGACGGGTGAGCGCGGGTGGCGCGAGGTGAGTCATGCAGAGGCCTTTCTCATCTTTCCCGCGGCGCGGGACGGACGTGGCACCTGTCGGCTCCGAGGATCTCGGAGTGCCGGGTTGCCGGGGCTTCATCGGGCCGTGTCCCTCTGCCCCTCTGGATGAGCGGTATGACGTTGTGCTGCGACTGTAGCGAAGCCCGTCCATCTCGCGCATGCTGGCGACCGGATGCTGGACCTCCAGGCTGGGCTGAACCTGGATCTCCGCGGTCGGGGAGTCCTGCGGGCACAGGTCGAGCGCCATCCTTGCAGCACGTACCGACAATGACTCATGTAGTCGAATCCATGCCTATGTCAACGAGATTCGCCTGCTTGATGCCTTCACAACGTGTGCGCGATCGAGTAGAATCGAACACATGATCGAGCAGATCTTGAGGTTCGAGACGGTGGGAGGGGCTGTCACCGCTGGCGTTCCGCCGTGCTCGGGCGTC
>NZ_JAKDLO010000278.1 GCF_030452765.1 Intrasporangium sp. | reverse complement strand
CCGAGCCGTACTTCAACGCGACCCAGGCCCTGCTCACCAAGAAGGGATCGGGCGTCACCGACCTGGCCTCGCTCAAGGGCAAGAAGGTCGGTGTCCAGACCGACACGACCGGCCAGATCTACGCGGAGAAGAACAAGGACGCCAACGGCTACGAGATCATCATCTTCGACGACCTGCCGACCCAGCTCGCCGGCCTGCGGTCTGGGCGGGTCGACGCGATGATCAACGACAACGGCCCGCTGCTCGACTTCGCCACGAGCAACGCGGACTTCCAGGTGGTCAAGGAGTTCGACACCGGCGAGCAGTACGGCTTCGTCGGCCAGAAGAACGACGCGAACGCGGACAAGATCATGGACGCCTTCAACACCGCGCTGAAGAAGACGGTCGAGGACGGCTCCTACAAGGCGAGCTACAAGAAGTGGTTCGGCTCCGAGCCCTCGGTGCTGCCGGGCGCAGAGTCCTCGACGGCGCAGAGCACCTCGTGAGAATCCTGCCATGACCTCACCTGCAGCCACCGCGGGGCGAGTGCGCAGGACCTCGCCCCGCAAGCGTGCCCAGCGCATCCGCTGGATCCAGTACGGCATCCTCGTCGCGGTCCTCATTGCGATCATCGCGGTCGCAGACTTCCCGCAGATCCAGAAGGTCTTCTTCCGCACGGACATGATCCGGGACACCCTGACCCAGGGTCTCGGGACAGCCCTGCTGAACACGATCATCTACTCGGTCGGCGCCTTCGTCCTCGGCCTCGTCCTCGGCACCGTCCTCGCCCTCATGCGGCTCTCGTCCGTCGGCCCGTACCGGTGGCTCGCCGGCATCTACATCGAGTTCTTCCGCGGACTGCCCACCATCGTCGTGCTCATGGCGTTCGGGCTGCTCCCGCTCGCCTTCCCCGGCCTGCAGATCCCCTTCGGCATCTACGGGACCGTCTGGACCGCGCTCGGCATCGTGGCCGCGGCGTACATGTCCGAGACGATCCGTGCCGGCATCCAGGCGGTGCCGAAGGGCCAGGTCGAGGCCGCCCGGTCGCTCGGCATGCCGACTGGGCCCACGACCCGAAAGATCGTGCTGCCCCAAGCGTTCCGGATCATCATGCCGCCGCTGACGAACGAGCTCATCCTCGTCGTCAAGGACAGCTCGCTCGCCTACATCATCGGGCTGTCGGCGACCTCGTTCGACCTGACGAAGTACGGCCGGGACCTGGCGAACACGAACGCGAACCTCACGCCGCTCGTCATCGCCGGCCTGTGCTACCTCCTCATCACGTTGCCTCTCACCTTCCTGGTGCGACGCATGGAGCGGAAGACGGCGAAGGCACGATGACAGCGAACCCAGCTCAGCAGCATACGGACTCATCGAGAAGCGGCTCCACGGTCGTCGAGATCACCGGCCTGCGCAAGTCGTTCGGACCGGTCGAGGTGCTGACCAACATCACGACCTCGATCCGGCAGGGTGACGTCGTCTGTGTCATCGGCCCGTCCGGCTCCGGCAAGTCGACCCTGCTGCGGTGCGTGAACCTGCTCGAGCAGCCGAGCGGCGGCTCGATCCTCATCGAGGGCATCGAGGTCACCGACCCCGACTGCGACATCGACGAGGTGCGCAGCAGGATGGGGATGGTCTTCCAACAGTTCAACCTCTTCGCGCACCTGACTGTGCTCAGCAACTGCACGATCGCCCAGCAGGTCGTGCTCAAACGCGGTAAGGCGGAGGCGGAGAAGGTTGCGCTCGTCAACCTCGCGAAGGTCGGGCTCGCCGATCGCAGCGGCGCCTTCCCGGCGCAGCTCTCCGGCGGCCAGCAGCAGCGTGTCGCGATCGCGCGGGCGTTGTCGATGGACCCGGAGCTCATGCTCTTCGACGAGCCGACGTCCGCGCTCGACCCCGAGCTCGTCGGCGACGTCCTGGCGGTCATGCGGCGGCTCGCGTCCGAGGGCATGACGATGATGGTCGTCACGCACGAGATGGCCTTCGCGCGCGAGGTCGCCGACCGCGTCATCTTCATGGACGGCGGGGTCATCGTCGAGGAGGGCCATCCCGACGACGTCATCGGCAACCCACAGCACAACCGCACCCGGACGTTCCTCAAGCGGGTGCTCGACCCGACGCACGTCGACTCCGAGGGGGACAGCGGGGAGTCGGATGCGCGTCGGCGGATCAAGGACGCCGAGGTCGCTGCCCACGCGCAGCCCGCGGTGCACGACGACACCGAGGGGCACGGCAGCTGATGCCCGACCCGCACGCCGGCGACGTCACCGTCGTCGGCGCCGGGCTCATCGGGCTGTTCAGCGCCCATTACCTGCTCGAGCGAGGGTATGACGTCACGCTCCTCGAGCGTGGCACCGCGGGTGGTGGGGCGGCTCGGGTCAACGGCGGCTGGGTGTGCCCAGCCCGCAGCGACCCGTTGCCGTCCTGGGGCGTCGTGCGAGACGGGGTGCGTTCGCTCGCTCGGCCGTATGGCGGCAGCTTCTTCCTCGGGGCCCGAGCACTGCCGCACGTGGCGGGATATCTCGGGCGGTTCGTGCTCAGCTCGGGGGCGCACCGGTTCGAGCGGTCGTGGGACGAGCTCGATGTGCTGAACCGGCAGACCGCCGGCCTGATCGACGAGCTCGTCGAGGCGGGCATCGTGAGCGGCCTGCAGGACGAGGGCTTCCTCATGGTGCACCCGACCCGGGAGCAGGCCGAGGCGTCCTGGGCATCGCTGTCGGCGGTCTCGCGGCGCGGACTGTCGCCGGCTCCGGAACCCGTCGTCGGGCGAGGGGAGCTGCTCGAGCTCGAACCGGGTCTCGGGGAGGCGGCTCGGTTCGGGTTCGTCCACCGCGGGGACCGGTGGCTCGACCCGTCACGCTTGGTGGATCGCCTTGTCGGGTCGGCGATCTCGCGAGGAGCCCGCGTCGTGACGGAGACTCCGGTGCGGGCGGTGCGACAACGTGGATCGAGGGTCGAGCTCGCGACGCCGGCCGGGGTGATCGAGGCCGGGCACGTCGTCATCGCCGCTGGCGCATGGTCGGAGGAGCTGCTCCGACCGATCGGGGTGCGCGGCTACGTGACTCCTGGCAAAGGCTACAGCTTCACCGTCCATCCCGAGCGCCCGCCCCGGCATGTCCTGCGGCTGGGGGACACCCACGTCGGGGTGACACCGATGGGCGACCGGACCCGGGTCCTCGGTCTGGTCGAGCTCGATGGGACGCACGAGGGGGTCCACACGGAGCGGATCGCCCTGATGAAACGCCAGGCGGCGCCATACCTGACCGGGATCGACTGGGACGCCAGCACGGACGAGGCGGTCGGGGCCCGGCCGATGACACCCGACGGCAAGCCGCTGATCGGCTGCGTCCCGGGAGCGGAACGCATCGTCGTCGCGACCGGCCACAACATGCTCGGCCTCAGCCTCGGTGCCGCGACCGGCGTGCTTGTCGCAGCCTTCGTGGCGAAGGGACCGGCTGCGGCGGTGCCTGCCTTCGACCCGATGCGCTTCACCCGCCGGCATGGGCTGGGATCTGCTCGAGCACGCGCGCATGACTGAGCGCGTCGAGATCCGGCTCGCTCGAGAAGGTGAGTACGACCGCGTCGCCGACATCCTTGCCACCGCCTACGCACCGAGCGGACTGCGTCCCGGTGACGACTACTACCAGCATCTGCGCGACGTCGCGGGGCGCGTCGCGGCCGCCGAGGTCTGGGTTGCCGTCGAGGGGTCGGAGGTGCTCGGGACCGTGACGTGGCCACCCGTCGGGTCACCGGAGCGTGAGGTCGCCGGCGACGACGAGGCCGAGTTCCGGATGCTCGCGGTCGACCCTCGGGTGCAGGGTCTCGGCATCGGACGCGCACTGGTCGAGGCCATCGTGCGACGTGCCCGCTCCGAGGGCTTCCGGCGCATCGTGCTGTCGACCACCACGTGGAGCACGTCGGCCCGCCGACTCTACGCAGACATGGGATTCGTCCGCGTTCCCGAGCGGGACTGGCCGGTCAACGACGACCTCGTCCTGCAGGCCTATGCCCTCGAACTGTGAGGCGGGTGCACTGTCGATCGGGACTACAGCGCTCTCGATCGGGTTTGGTGCACTCTCGATCGGGTTTGGTGCACTCTCGATCGGGT
>NZ_JAKDLO010000277.1 GCF_030452765.1 Intrasporangium sp. | reverse complement strand
CCGATCCGCCATGCCCTCGACCAGCTCTGCCCTCGACCAGCTCTGCCCTCGACCAAGGAGGTCCAACATGACCACCACAACCGACCGACCGACTCTCCTGCGGACCGGAGTCGGCGCAACCCTGATGATCCTCATCCTGGCCGAGGTGGTGGCCGCCTTCGAGACGACGATGGCCATCCAGCTGCTCTACAGCCCGGGTGCCTTCTTCACCACCGACCTGACCCTGCTGGTCTGGATCGTCACCGCCTACTCCCTCGTCGGCGCGCTCGCCACCGGCTTCGTGGGACGGCTCGGTGACCAGCTCGGGCGGCGCAAGGTCCTCGTCGGGGTGCTCGCCGTCTCGGCGATCGGCTCGCTCATCAGCGCGCTCGCCCCGAACTTCGGCGTCCTCGTCCTCGGTCGTGCCCTGCAGGGGGTCAGTGCCGCCGTGCTCCCGCTGTGCTTCGGCATCATCAGGGCGACCTTCCCGAGCGTGAAGGTGGCAACAGGCATCGCCTTCGTCGGCACGTCGGCACTGCTCGCCGGCGCCGGCGGACTGCTCATCGGCGGCCTCTTCCTCGACCACGCCTCGTGGCACTACATCTTCTGGTCGGCGGCAGCCTTCGCCGCCGTCGTCGGCGTGCTCTGCGCCGCCTTCCTGCCGCGGGAACCGCGGCAGTCGCTCGCCGCGACGAGCCGGATCGACTTCGTCGGAGGCCTGCTCTTCGGCGGTGCCGTCGCTGCGGCTCTCTATGGCTTGACGATCGGCAAGGACCGTGGGTGGGCCGACCCAACGGTGCTGCTGCTGATCGTCGGTGGCCTCGTCGGACTCGCTGTCTGGGTGCTCTGGGAGCTGCGGGTCCCGGCCCCGATGATCGACGTGCGGATGTTCCGCAACCGCAAGTTCTCACTCGGCATGCTGGCCACCGCGCTCATCGCTGCCGGGCCGGTCGGCATGACCAACATCATCGTCATCACGCTCTACCGCACCCCGAGCGTCATCCCCGTCCCGGGCGGCGACCCGATCAACCTGCCTGTCGGGCTTGGCCTTTCGGCCACGATGGCCGGGGTGCTCGGCTTCGTCACCGCCGGGGCCTCCTTCGCGACCGCCCCGATCATCGGTCGCGTCTCCACGCGGTTCGGCGCCCGCACCGGCCTGATGATCGGCTCCACGATGATGATCATCGGGATGAGCATCGTGGCGCTCGCGCCGACGAGCCTGGCGGTCGTCGTCTCCGGCATCATCGTCGTCGTGCTCGCCACCGGCTTCCTCTACCCCGGCATGCCGATGGTCATCGTCGAGTGCGTCCGGCCGGAGGAGACCAGCGCTGCCACCGGCGTCAACGCCGTGATCCGAACGGCGTTCATGGCGGTCGCGGCCTCGGTCGTGGCGATCCTGCTGTCGACGTCCCCGCTCGTCCTCGGCGAACACGGCTTCACCTCTCGCACCGGCCTGAACGTCGCCCTCGGGGCGGTAATCCTCGCCTGCCTCGCGACCATCGTCGTCGCAGCGCTGATCCCGGGCGGCGGGACCGCGAAGGGCGTCCCGGCCCCCAGCACGGACGCTGCCAGACCCGAACTGTCCGGAGCCAACCCGTCGAAGGTCGACCTGACGAGGACCGACCTCACGACGTCTGGCGTGACGGAGCCGGCATGACCACCACCGCCACGACCACCGCCACCACCACCACGACCACCGCCACGACCACCGCCACGACCACCCGTGACCTGCTCGACGCTCGCGCCGACGACCCGCACCCGGGCCTCCTCTTCGAGGAATCCGCTTGGAGCTGGAGCGGGTTCGTCTCCGAGTGCCGGACCAGAGCGCACCTGCTGCTCGACCTGCGCGACCCGGACCGGCCCTTCCACGTCGGGGTGATGCTGGAGAACGACCCCGAGTACCTCTTCATGATCGGTGCTGCGGCCTATGCCGGGGCCACTGTCGTCGGGATCAACCTGACCCGGCGCGGCGAGGAGCTGGCCCGCGACATCCGCTTCACCGACTGCCAGGCCCTGGTCACCTCGAAGGAGCTGACCGGGCACCTCGACGGCGTCGACTGCGGCGTCACCGCAGCGCGCACCCTGCTCATCGACACGCCTGGGTATGCCGCTCAGATCGGCCGTTTCGCGGGCCTGTCCCGGCCGGACGTGCCCGAGGCCGCCGACCCGCAGACCCAGCTTCTGCTGATGTTCACCTCCGGGTCGACGGGTGACCCGAAGGCGGTCATCTGCACGACCGGGCGGATGTGCCGCACCGCTCAGGTGAGGCACATGGGCCTGGGCCGTGACGACGTGAGCTACAACTCGATGCCGCTCTTCCACGGCAACGCACTCTTCGCCTGCTGGGCCAACCCGCTGCTGACCGGCGGGACGTTCGCCCTGGCGCGGAAGTTCTCCGCCTCCCGGTTCGTGGACGACCTCATCCGCTACCGGGCGACGTTCTTCAACTACGTCGGGCGCTCCCTGTCCTATGTCCTGGCCCAGCCTGAACGGCCGGAGGAGGGCAGCACGTGCCTCGTCAGCTGTTACGGGACCGAGGCGTCCGACGCCGACCGCCGGGAGTTCCACCGCCGGTTCGGGGTCTGGCCCACGGAGTCGTACGGCGCGAGCGAGGGCGGCCTGTCCATCGCCCGCACCGAGGACTCACCGGCGGGTTCGCTCGGCCTGCCGTACCCGGGTGTCGACGCCGTCGTGCTCGACCCCGCGACGCTACGGGAGTGCCCGCGGGCCGAGTTCGACTCGTCTGCAAGAGTGCTCAATGGTGAGCTCGCCATCGGCGAGCTCGCGAACCTCACCGGGGCCCGCGGGTTCGAGGGGTACTACAAGAACCCCGAGGCGGCTGCCGAGCGGGTCCGTGGTGACATCTTCCTCACCGGCGACCTCGGCTACCGCGACGAGGCGGGCTTCTTCTACTTCGCAGGGCGCGGAGCCGATCGGCTGCGGGTCGACAGCGAGAACTTCTCGGCCGCCCCGGTCGAGCGGATCCTCGCGCGCCACGACGGAGTCGCGCTCGCCGTCGTCTACCCGGTGCCGGACGAGCGGACCGGTGACCAGGTGATGGCGACCCTCCAGCTGGCCGAGCCGCAGCACTTCGACCCGCAGCGGTTCGCCGAGTTCCTGGCGGCCCAGCCCGACCTCGGCACCAAGTGGGCGCCCCGCTATCTCCGGATTGCCCGCGACGTGCCCGTCACGGCGACCCGCAAGGTCAACAAGCCCGCGCTGCGCCGTGAGGCCTGGGAGGGCGCCGACCCGGTCTACCACCGCCCCGGCCGCGAGCTGGTCTACGTCCCCCTCGACAGGCAGGCCCGCGCACGGCTGCACCGCCGCTTCACCGACCAGGGACGAAGCCACCTGTTGCCAACACCGAACCACACACCCGAGGATGAGCCGGCCCGGCGGCGGCATACGGCCAGCGTTCGATGACGAGCCACGACGCCAGGTGTCGTCGAGCTCGGCGGACCGACGAGCTCGGCGACCCGACGAGTGCGCCTATCCTCAGTGCTGATGACTGAGACGCCCACCGCAGAGACCACTTCGGCAACGACCGCCTTGCACGATGCTGTCGAGCAGGCACGGGTGCTGACCGACTACCTCGTCCGGCTCGATCCGGACACGCAGGTCGCGCCCGTCGTGGCAGAGCGGCTCGCGGAGCTGGTGAGACAAGTCGCGCCGTACGCGCGTTCACCCGAGGACATGGTGTTCGGCAAGGGGCTGTCACCGGAGCGCTACCTCGACCGGTCCCCCGTGACGGGCGCGCTCAACCCCATCGCGCCGCCCCTGCACTTCTCGCTCGGCGAGGACGGGCGCGCCGCGACGACCGCGACCCTCGGCCTGCCATACCAGGGCCCGCCCGGGCGGGTGCACGGCGGGTTCGTCGCGACCCTGCTCGACCACCTCATGGGATGCGCTGCGGCGTCGGCGAGCCCGGCCTGGTCCTACACGCGCACCCTGACCGTCGACTACGACCTCGGCGTGCCGCTCTTCGCGGAGCTGGTCGTCAGCGGTCAGGTCGAGCGGGTCGAGGGCCGCAAGCTGTGGGTGACCGGCGAGATCACGTGCGACGGCACCACTCTGGCGAGGGCGCACGGGCTGTGGGTCTCGCCTCGCGACGGGTTCGGCCCGGGTG
>NZ_JAKDLO010000085.1 GCF_030452765.1 Intrasporangium sp. | reverse complement strand
TCATCGGGATGTGGGTGTCCTCCGGCTCGCCGCTCGTCGCCGAGATCTGCGCCGGTGGCGGGGTGGTTGAGGACGGCCGCAGCCACACCCGAGTCCTCGATCGTCTCGTTGCGGTAGAGCAACGCCGAGGCCCACCGCAGGTCGACATCATCCGGGCGGACCGGGTTGCCGCCGTAGACCATGCCACCCATCGCGGCGTTGTCGCTGATCGTGTCGACGATCGTGCGGCCCTGCATCTCGATCCGGGACGAGAGGATCTCCAGCGCCGGCACGACGTACTCGGTGGCCCGCAGCACGTCGAAGACGGTGGCATCAGCACCCGAGACGGGCGCGGACAGGACGAAGGCGAGCTCGACCTCGATCCGTACGTTCGAGAACCGGTCGTGCTCGATGACCGAACCGTTCTCGAACACCATGTCGGCGAAGATCGCGCCGTAGTCGGGCTCGGTGATGCCGGTCGCCTCCTGCATGACCTTGCTCGTCAACCCGATCTTGCGACCGACGGGCCGGCGCCCGTCGGCGACACCGCGGCGGCGCCATTCGTTCTGGACCGCGTAGGCGTCCTCGACCGTCATCTCCGGGTGCCGCGCGGTCAGCAGGGGCACCATCCGGCGGTCTCGTTCCGCGTCGGCGAGCTCGTCGGCGATGGTCGTGATGACCTCGCTGGGCAGCATCGCTCCTCCTGTTCTTCGTCCTCGGTCGGCAGGGTGCTCAGAGCTGGTGGCCCAGCTTGTACTCGCCCTGCTTCCAGCTGGGCAGCTCGTCGGGGGCGTCGCCGCTGCGGGTGTAGGAGAACCCGTCCGCGCCGATGGTCGCAGTCAGCTCGGAGGCCTCGGTGCGGGCCACGACCGGCTGTGGGTTGCCGTCCAGGTCGAGCACGAGCGAGGCGTCGGTGTACCACGACGGCACGACCGGGTTGCCCCACCAGTCACGACGCTGGTTGTCGTGCACGTCCCACGTGACCACAGGGTTGTCCGGGTCGCCGGTGTAGTAGTCCTGCGTGTAGATCTCGACCCGGTGGCCGTCGGGGTCGCGCAGGTACAGGTAGAACGCGTTGGAGACGCCGTGGCGGCCGGGTCCACGCTCGATGCAGTCCGACATGCGCAGCGCGCCGAGCTTGTCGCAGACCGACAGGATGTTGTGCTTCTCGTGGGTGGAGAAGGCGACGTGGTGCATCCGGGGCCCATCGCCACCGGTCATCGCGGTGTCGTGCACCGTCGGCTTGCGACGCATCCACGCGGCGTACACGGTGCCCTCGTCGTCCTGGATGTCCTCAGTGACGCGGAAGCCGAGGTCCTGCATGAACTTGGTCGCCCGGGGCACGTCCGGGGTGACCTGGTTGAAGTGGTCGAGGCGGGCCAGGGCGCCGGGCGTGTAGAGGTCGTAGCGCCACGCGAGCCGCTCGACGTGCTCGACGTCGTAGAAGAACTCGTAGGGGAAACCGAGCGGGTCCTCGACACGAACCGAGTCGCCGAAGCCCTTGGTGAAGCCCTGGGTGCGGCGCTCGACCCGGCAGCCGAGCTCGGTGTAGAACGCGACGGCCTTGTCGAGCTCCTCGGGGCTGCGGACCCGGAAGGAGAAGGCGGCGATGGCCGCGACCGGACCCTTGCGGAGCACGATGTTGTGGTGGATGAACTCCTCGAGGGTGCGCAGGTAGACGGTGTCCTCGTCCTCCTCGGTCACCACCAGGTCCAGCACGTTGACGTAGAAGTCGCGCGAGCGCGCCAGGTCGGTGACGACGATCTCCATGGAGGCGCAGCGCAGGATGTCGGGCGGAGCCGCCTTCGGGGTGGGCACCGGGTTGTCGGAACGGATGGGGGCCTCCTGCGAGACGTAGAAGCCCGAGGAGGTCAGGGTCCGGTCGGTCGTGCTCATGTCAGCGTCCTTGCTTCGATGTGATGGGTGATGGATGGGATCGGTGTGGATCAGCGAGGGTCCGGGTCGTCGACGTCGGTGATGTGGTGCTCGTTCTTGCCGAAGGTCGGGTTGTGCACCGCACCGAGGGTGATGTGCACCGCCTGCTGCTCGGTGTAGAAGTCGATCGACCGGTAGCCGCCCTCGTGTCCGAGGCCGGAGGCCTTGACGCCACCGAACGGGGTGCGTAGGTCGCGGACGTTGTTCGAGTTGAGCCAGATCATGCCGGCGTCGACGGCCTGCGCGAAGTTGTGCGCCCGCTTCAGGTCGTTGGTCCACACATATGCGGCGAGGCCGTACCGCACACCGTTGGCGAGGGCCAATGCCTCCTCGTCGGTGTCGAAGGGGGTGATGGCCACGACGGGACCGAAGATCTCCTCCTGGAAGATCCTCGCCTCCGGCTTGACGTCGGCGAAGACGGTTGGTGCGACGAAGTTCCCCGCGTCGAAGCCCTTGGCGCGACCGCCACCGGCGACGAGCCGGCCCTCGCCCTTGCCGATCTCGATGTAGCTCATCACCTTCTCGTAGTGCTCCGGGTGCACGAGCGAGCCGACCTCGGTGTCCGGGTCGTTCGGGTAGCCGACGACGACCCGCTTGGCCTGGGCGGCATACCGCTCGACGAACTCGTCGTAGATGCCGCGCTGGACGAGGATCCGGCTGCCGGCGGTGCAGCGCTCGCCGTTGAGGGAGAAGACTCCGAAGATCGTCGCGTCGACGGCTGCGTCGAGGTCGGCGTCGGCGAACACGACGGCCGGGCTCTTGCCGCCGAGCTCCATCGACAGACCCTTGAGGAACGGTGCGGCGTTGCCGAAGATGAGCTGGCCGGTGCTGCTCTCACCCGTGAAGGAGATGAGCGGCACGTCAGGGTGCTTGACCAGGGCGTCGCCTGCGTGCTCGCCGAGCCCGTTGACGAGGTTGAACACGCCCTGGGGCAGGCCTGCCTCCTCGAAGATGCCGGCCCACAGCGAGGCCGACAGCGGCGTGAACTCGGCCGGCTTGAGCACGACGGTGTTCCCGGTGGCCAGGGCCGGGCCGAGCTTCCACGACTCGAGCATGAACGGCGTGTTCCACGGGGTGATGAGCCCCGCGACGCCGATCGGCTTGCGGTTGACGTAGTTGACCTGCCGCCCCGGCACCTTGTAGGTGTCGTCGGCCTGCGCGACGATCAGGTCGGCGAAGAAGCGGAAGTTCTCGGCGGCCCGGCGGGCCTGCCCGAGCGCCTGGGTGATCGGCAGGCCCGAGTCGAAGGACTCGAGGGCCGCGAGCCGGGCGTCGCGGGACTCGACGATGTCGGCGATCCGGTGCAAGATCCGCGAGCGCTCCCGCGGCAGCATCCGCGGCCACGGGCCGTCGGCGAAGGCCCGACGAGCGGCGGCGACGGCCCGGTCGATGTCGGCCTTCTTGCCGGCCGCAGCCTGCACGTAGGTCTCGTTCGTGACGGGGTCGAGCACCTCGAAGGTGTCTGCGTCGACGGAGTCGACGAACTCACCGTCGATGTAGTGCTGGATGCGCTCGGGCAGGTCGTCGGGCACACGGTTCTGCGTGGTCAAGGTGGTGGCGGCGGTCATGGGCTTCCTCCGGGTTCGGTGTGGGTCAGATGATCGGGAGGTCGGCGGCCTCGTGGTCGTGTTCATGGGAGAGGTAGGCCCTCAGCGTCGCGGAGCGGTGCCGGCGGGCGGCATCCTCGATCTCGTCGAGCGGTGCCGACCGCTCGATGAGGCGCAGGATCAGCTCGTGCTCGCGCACCGACTCCAGCGCACGTCCGGGCACGAAGGAGAACGTCGAGGTCCGCAGGCCCCCGAGGCGAGCCCACTCGGCGTTGACGAGCTCCAGCAGTCGCTGGTTGGGACACCGCGCGAAGAGCCGGGCGTGGAAGCCCTGGTTCAGGGCGGTGAACGCCGACGGGTCGAAGTAGTCGAGCTGGGTGATCATCCGCTCGTTGATCCGGCGGGCCTGTGCGACATCGTCTGCGGTGATGCGTCGCGCGGCCAGTGCCGTGGCCGCGCCCTCCAGCACGGCCAGCGCCTGCATGCTGAAGGTGTACTGGGTGTCGTCGACCATCGACACCCGCGCCCCGACGTTCCGCTCGAACGTCACCAGACCCTCGGCTTCCAGCTGCCGGATCGCCTCACGGACCGGCACGACACTCATGTCGAGCTCGTTCGCGATCGTGGAGAGGACGAGCCGGTAGCCCGGCGTGAAGTCGCGGTCGGTGATCCGTTGCCTGATCCAGTCGTGGGCGATGCGGGACTTGCTGGTCCCCGCGGTCCCCCTGGAGCCCGTCGCCGTCCCGGTCATCACGTCTCCTTCCCGGCGCGCTCGGCGTCATACCGGGCCTGCCACTGCTCGTTCATGGGGAACAGCCCGTCGAGGGGATGGCCCTCGGCGACTCGTGCCACGACCCACCCGTCCGACTCCTCCTGGCCGAGGGCTGCGTCGGCGACCTCCTCGGCGACGGCGGGCGGGATGACGATGACCCCGTCGGCGTCACCGACGATGATGTCGCCCGGCTGCACGGTGGCGCCACCGCAGCTGATCGTGAGGTCGGTGTCCCAGGGCACGTGCTTGCGTCCGAGGACCGCGGGATGCGCCCCAGCGGCATACACGGGGATGCCGGTCGCCGCGACCGGGTCGTGGTCGCGGACCGCGCCGTCGGTGACGATGCCGGCCGCCCCGCGCACCCGCGCCCGGATCGCAAGGACGTCGCCGAGCGTGCCGGCGCCGTGCTCCCCGCGCGCCTCGATGACGATGACCTCGCCCGGGCCGACGGCGTCGAAGGCCCGCTTCTGGGCGTTGTGCCCGCCGCCGTGGCTGCGGAACAGGTCCTCCCGGTTCGGGACGAACCGAAGGGTCTTGGCGGTGCCGACGAATTTGCCCGACCCGGCCAGCGCTCGCACCCCGTCGACCGCGACGTTGTTCAGGCCGCGCCTGCGCAGCTGGGACGACAGGCTCGCGACCGGGACGGCCTCGAGCTTGTGACGCAGGGCCTCGCTCAGCGTCGTGACGGCACCGGTGTCATCTGCTGCCGGCAGTCCGGCCGCCTCGCGCGACCCCCAGGCGGCGATCCGCTGGGCGTCGTCGACACCGGGCAGGGAGCCGAGCGTCTCGTCGTAGTCGTCACCCTCGTGCTCGGCCACGGTGGTGACGAGTCGGCCCGAGCTGGCTCCGCTCGACGGGTCGTCGACCTCGACCTCGACGACGTCACCGGGGACGACGACGGACGACCCGGCCGGAGTGCCGGTGAGGATCACGTCGCCGGGCTCGAGGGTGAAGTGCTGGGAAAGGTCTGCGACGAACTGCGCGAGCGGGAAGATGAGCCCTGCCGTGGTGTCGTCCTGGACGAGCGTGCCGTTGACCCAGGTGCGCAGCCGCAGCGCACCGGGCTCGAGGGTTCGCGCGTCGATGAGGGCGGGCCCGATCGGGGTGAAACCGTCACCGCCCTTGGAGCGCACGTTCGACCCCTTGTCGTTCGCGCGCAGGTCGTAGAGGCCGAAGTCGTTGGCCGCGGTCACCCACGCCACGTGGGCCCAGGCGTCGGCAAGGGAGACCTGTCGGGCCGGCGCTCCGATGACGAGGGCGATCTCGCCCTCGAAGGCGAGCAGCTCCGTCCCGGCCGGGCGCTCGATGGTGCTGCCCGACGCGGACACCGAGCTCGACGGTTTGAAGAAGTAGGAGGGCGCCGCGGGTCGGCGGCCCCGCTGGTCCGCCCGGGATGCATAGCTCAGGTGGACCGCGACGACCTTGCCGGGGCGGTGGGGCAGCGCGGCGAACCGGGGGTCCGCGGCATCTGTCTGAGTACTCATGAGCCTCCTTGCTCTTGCGTTGTATCTAAAATCGTATATGATGATCGTCATCGGAGCAAGTGCCCCCGCACAGACAAGCACATCCCTCACGCCAGGGCGCCCCGAGGACAAGGACGTCGAAGCGACACAGGAGTCAGCACACCCATGAGCATCACCTCACCCCCCGGGGCCAGCCCCGTCGACACACCGAGCAGCCGGCGCGACCAGCGTCGCGTGATGATGGCCACCGTGGTCGGCACCACCGTCGAGTGGTACGACTTCTTCATCTATGCCGCAGCCGCGGGCCTGGTCTTCGGAGACCTCTTCTTCGCGCCCGCAGGCGACCAGTTCGCCCAGATCCTCGCGTTCATCACGGTCGGGATCAGCTTCCTCTTCCGCCCGGTCGGGGCCTTCCTCGCCGGTCATCTCGGCGACAAGTACGGCCGGCGTCTCGTGCTGATGCTCACCCTGATCCTGATGGGGATCTCGACGACCCTGGTCGGCCTGCTACCGACCCACACGAGCATCGGTCTCGCGGCACCGATCCTGCTGATCCTGCTCCGCATCCTGCAGGGCATCTCGGCCGGTGGCGAATGGGGCGGCGCCGCGCTGCTCGCCGTCGAGCACGCCCCGACCAAGAAGCGTGGGCTCTTCGGCGCGGCCCCGCAGATCGGCGTGCCGCTCGGCCTGCTCCTGGCCTCCGGCGTGATGGCCCTCATGGCACAGATCGCACGTGGCCCGGCATTCCACGACTGGGGCTGGCGCGTTCCGTTCCTGCTGTCCGTCGTGCTCATCTGGGTCGGCTACTTCGTGCGGCGCCGCGTCGAGGAGAGCCCCGTCTTCACCGAGATCGCCGAGCGCAAGCACCAGGCCAAGATGCCGATCGTCGAGCTGTTCCGCAAGCACTCCGTGCTCGTCATCGTCGCCGCGCTCGTCTTCGCCGGCAACAACGCCGTCGGGTACATGACGACGGGCGGCTACATCCAGCGCTACGCGACCGACCCGAAGGGTCCCATCGGACTGGCCACCTCCCCGGTGCTCTGGGCCGTCACCGGCTCCGCGGTGACCTGGCTCGTCGCGACCTTCGTCGGGGGATGGCTCTCCGACCACCTCGGTCGCCGCCGGGTCTACGTGCTCGGTTGGATCCTGCAGCTCGTCGGCGTCTTCACACTCTTCCCGCTCGTCAACATGGGCAGCGTCGGCTCGCTCTTCCTCGGCCTGGCGATCCTGACCATCGGGCTCGGCTTCACCTACGGCCCGCAGTCCTCGCTCTACACCGAGCTCTTCCCGGCCAGCATCCGGTTCTCGGGAGTGTCGATCTCCTACGCCATCGGGGCGATCCTCGGCGGGGCGTTCGCGCCGACCATCGCCCAGGCCCTCGTCCAGGCCACCGGCGGCACCAGCGCGGTGACGTGGTACCTGACGGGGATGACGCTGGTCGGCCTCGCCGCTACCCTGCTGCTGCGCGACCGCACCGGCATCCCACTCGGCCCGGACCACGAGGCCGAGCAGGCAAACGGGCACTTCCACGGACAACCACGGGCGTACGCCAGCGCCTCAGCCAACTGACGGACGGGATATAGAGACATGATGCAGTTCCACCACCACGGATACGTTTCCGCAGACCCCAAGGTGCGCGCCGCGGCCGGCACCGGCATCGACCGCCCGTCCGAGCTGCCCGACGAGGTCGACGTCCTCATCGTCGGCAGCGGCCCCGCGGGCATGGTCCTCGCGGCCCAGCTGGCGCAGTTCCCCGACGTCACGACGCGAATCATCGAGCGCCGGGACGGTCGGCTGGTGATCGGGCAGGCAGACGGCATCCAGGCTCGCAGCGTCGAGACCTTCCAGGCCTTCGGCTTCGCCGAGCAGATCATCGCGGAGGCCTACCGGATCACCGCGATGAACTTCTGGACCCCCGACCCGGCGAACCCCGAGAACATCATCCGCACCTCGCGGACGGTCGACGACGAGCACCACATCAGCGAGTTCCCGCACCTGATCGTCAACCAGGCCCGCGTCCTCGACTACTTCGCCGAGGTCGCGGCCAAATCCCCGACCCGCACCAGACCCGACTACGGCCTCGAGTTCGTCGGGCTGACGATCGGCGACGGGGACTACCCCGTCGAGGTCACCCTGCGGCATACGGCCGGTGAGCGCGAGGGCACCGAGCGAAGCGTCCGCGCCAAGTACGTCGTCGGGTGCGACGGCGCCCGCAGCCTCGTGCGTGACTGCATCGGGCGCACCATGAGCGGCAACCAGGCCATGCACGCCTGGTCGGTCATGGACGTGCTGGCCGTCACCGACTTCCCCGACATCCGCACCAAGTGTGCGATCCAGTCCGAGCACGGCAGCATCCTGCACATCCCCCGGGAGGGCGGCTATCTCTTCCGGATGTACGTCGACCTCGGCGACACCCCCGAAGGCGATCACGGCGCGGTGCGGCACACCACCGTCGAGACCGCCATCGCCAAGGCCAACGAGATCCTGCACCCCTACACCCTCGATGTCCGCAACGTCGCCTGGTACAGCGTGTACGAGGTCGGACACCGGGTCACCGACAAGTTCGACGATGTCCCGACCGACCGCGAGGGGCAGCAGACTCCCAGGGTGTTCATCACCGGCGACGCGTGCCACACCCACAGCGCCAAGGCCGGTCAGGGCATGAACGTCTCGATGCAGGACGGCTTCAACCTCGGCTGGAAGCTCGGTGCGGTGCTCGAAGGCCGCAGCCCGGAGGCGCTGCTCGCTACCTACTCGGCCGAGCGGCAGGTCATCGCCCAGAACCTCATCGACTTCGACAAGGAGTGGTCGACCCTCATGGCCAAGAAGCCGGAGGAGTTCGACAGCCCAGAGGCGCTCAGTCAGTTCTACGTGGACACGGCAGAGTTCCCGGCCGGTTTCATGACACAGTACGAGCCGTCCCTGGTCACCGGCGAGGCGACCCACCAGGGGCTGGCCGAGGGCTACCCGATCGGCAAGCGCTTCAAGTCCGCGATGGCCAACCGCGTCGCCGACACGAACCCGATCCACCTCGGGCACCATGCCCGGGCCGACGGCCGGTGGCGGATCTACGCGTTCGCCGACGCCGACGGCTCGGCGCTCGACACGTGGGCGCAGTGGCTCGCCGAGTCGGACGAGTCCCCGGTGGTGCGCCACACCAAGCCGGGCGCCGACCTCGACTCCGTCTTCGACGTCAAGGTCGTCTACCAGCAGGACCACACGGCCATCGACATCGGCCAGGTCCCGCAGGTGTTCCTGCCGCGCTCCGGGCCGTTCCAGCTGATCGACTACGAGAAGGTGTACGCAGCCGACCCGACGGACGACATCTTCGACGCCCGCGGAGTCGACCGGGGCGGCTGTGTCGTCGTCGTGCGGCCCGACCAGTATGTCGCTCACATCCTGCCGCTGTCCGCGACCGACGAGCTCGCGGAGTTCTTCGCGCAGAACATGCTGGTCCAGGCTCCCGCCACCGCCGACGTGTGACAGCCGTGTGACCACCGACGTGTGACAGCCCTGTGACCAGCGACGACAAGGGAGTCGAATGACGAACAACCACGAGGACGAGCTGCTGGCCGGCGTGCCGGCCGGGCTCCTCATCGGGGGCGAGTGGCGACCGGCCGAGGGCGGCAGAACCCTCGACGTGTCCGACCCAGCGACCGGCAAGGTCATCGCCCAGATCGCCGACGCGTCGGTGGCCGACGGGCAGGCTGCCCTGGACGCAGCGGCGGACGCGTTCCCCGCGTGGGCGGCCACGCCCACGCGGGAGCGGGCCGAGGTGCTGCGCCGTGCCTTCGACCTGCTGCAGGAGCGCGCCGAGGACTTCGCGCTGCTGATGACGATCGAGATGGGCAAGCCCTTGGCCGAGGCGCGCGGCGAGGTCGCCTATGGGGGCGAGTTCAACCGGTGGTTCAGCGAGGAGGCGGCACGGGTCCAGGGACGCTACGGCGCCAACCCCGAGGGCACCGGTCGGATGATCGTGTCCCAGCACCCGGTGGGGCCGTGCTACCTCATCACCCCGTGGAACTTCCCGCTCGCCATGGCGACTCGTAAGATCGCGCCTGCCTTGGCGGCGGGGTGCACCGTGGTGGTCAAGCCGGCGACACAGACCCCGCTGACAACGCTGCTCTTCGCCGCGCTGCTCGCCGACGCGGGCGTGCCGGCCGGGGTCGTCAACGTCATTACGACCTCCTCGGCCGGCCCGGTGTCGGAGTCGATCATCCGCGACCCTCGGCTGCGCAAGCTCTCCTTCACCGGCTCGACGCCGGTCGGGCAGCGGCTGTTGGCCCAGGCCGCCGAAGGCGTGCTGCGCACCTCGATGGAGCTCGGCGGCAACGCCCCCTTCGTCGTGTTCGACGATGCCGACCTCGACAAGGCGGTCGCCGGGGCGATGAGCGCCAAGTTCCGCAACGTCGGCCAGGCCTGCACGGCGGCGAACCGCTTCATCGTGCACCGTTCCGTCGCCGACGAGTTCGCCCGACGAGTCACCGAGCAGGTCAAGGGCCTGGTCATCGGTCGTGGCACCGAGCCGGACGTGACGATCGGCCCGCTCATCGACGACCGCGCGGTGACCAAGACGGCGGCGCTGGTCGACGACGCGGTCAGCCGGGGAGCGACCCTTCGCGCCGGGGGACGAGCGGTTCCCGGCGCCGGGACGTTCTACGAGCCGACCGTGGTCTCCGACGTGCCCGAGGGCAGCGACCTCCTGCGGGAGGAGATCTTCGGTCCGGTGCTCGCGATCGTGCCGTTCGAGGACGAGGACGACGCGGTCCGGATCGCGAACGACACGGAGTACGGGCTCGTCTCCTACGTGTACACCGAGAACCTCGCGCGCGGCCAGCGCATGATCGAGCGACTCGAGACCGGGATGATGGGCCTGAACATGGGCGTCGTGTCGAATGCGGCGGCACCCTTCGGCGGCTGGAAGATGTCTGGTCTCGGTAGGGAGGGCGGCACCGAAGGCATCCACGAGTACCTGCAGACGAAGTACACCCTGACTGCGGACCCATTCGCCTGAGACTCTGCGCTCCTGCCACCCGGACCGACGCTGCGCATCCAGCGGGCAGTTGCGTCGTCGCTCGGGGTTGCTGCACTCTCGATGCGAAGAACTGCACTCTCGATCAGCATTGCTGCACTCTCGATGCGAAGAACTGCACTCTCGATGTCGGTGAGCGTGTAGCCTACGTCGGCCTATTGCGGCGCCGCAGTTAGTGCGGTTAGACTGGGGGATGACCACCCGATCCCGAGCCACTGTCCTTGCCGACTCGGTCCGAGCCGCCGAGGCGGCCCTCGGTCGCGTCGACCCAGAGTCGCCGGGGGCGGCGCTGCCGCTGCTCCGAGAGGCGCAGGAACACGTCATCCGGGCGGTCGACGAGGCGATGGCCGCCGCGGTCACGACAGAGGGAGCGACGATCCGGGCGGCGGGTCACCTCGCGGGACTCACGGAGAACGCCGTGGGACCGCGCCTGGCGCGCACGAGGCTGCTGGCGGCATACCAGTCTGATACTGGTCGCGTCACCGCATCGGGAGTCGAGCGCGCCCGCTACGACCTCGAGGAGGGGCGGCACCGTACGCCCGACGACGAGCCCGAACCGATGCGCTTCCGCGCGCGCCGCAGCACCTGACGCGGGTCACCGCGTCAACGACACCGAAGGGAAACCCCCGTGACCGACCCGAACCTCACCCACATCTACTTCCTGCTCGACCGGTCCGGGTCGATGCAGTCGATCAAGTCGGACACCGAGGGAGGCTTCGACGCCTTCATCGATGAGCAGCGCCAGGCAAGCGGGCAGTGTCGCGTCACGCTCGCCCAGTTCGACGACGAGTACGAGCAGGTCTACCGCGACATCCCGGTCGGCGAGGTCCCGCCTCTGCAGCTGCACCCGCGTGGCCGGACGGCGCTGCTCGACTCCATCGGGCGGCTCATCGGCGATGCCGGTGCCCGGCTGGCGGCCCTGCCCGAGCCCGAGCGTCCTGCCACGGTCATCGTCGGCATCATGACCGACGGCCACGAGAACGCGTCCCGTGAGCTCACGCATGCCCAGGTCAAGGCGCTCATCGAGCAGCAGTCGCAGGCCTACCAGTGGCGCTTCCTCTACCTGGGTGCCGACCAGGACGCCATCGAGGTCGGCGCGAGCATCGGCGTCGGCGCAGCGAACTCCATGACGTATGCGCGTGGCCGGGTCGCGGCCGCGATGCGGGCCACCTCTGGGAACATCAGCCGCACCCGGGCCGCGGCGGCCCGGGGTGCCAGCCGTGAGGAGCTCGAGGCGCTGCTGGCCTTCTCGGCGGAGCAACGCGGCGCGGCCGGGGAGTAGACCCGCTTGAGTGCGGGTGCCCACGAGGGAACCGGGGGTGAGCGGGCCCGGGGCCAACGCGCCCTGGGGGCGTGAGGACCCAGTCCGTATGTCGCTCGCCGGGCGTGGGCGCACCGGGTCGCGCGACCGACGGCCGATCCCGTCACCAGACGGCACGCCAACCTCAGTGGGGGTACCCCACTCGGGAGACGGGATGATCGCGTCATGGACTTTGTGGAGGCAATATCCATCGCTGCTGCCGGAGTCGCGGCGGGCGCGATCAATACCGTCGTCGGCAGCGGTTCCCTCGTCACGTTCCCGGTGCTGCTGGCCTTCGGCTACTCGCCCGTGGTGGCCAACGTGACCAACACCGTCGGCCTGGTCCCGGGCTCAGTCACCGGTGCGGTCGGCTATCGACGCGAGCTGGCCGGTCAGGGACAGCGCGTGCGGCGCATGGGGCTGGCCTCACTGGTGGGGGCCATAGTCGGGGCGGCGCTGCTGCTCGTGCTGCCTGCGGCGGCCTTCAAGGCGATCGTGCCGGTCATCATCGGTCTGGCCATCGTGCTCGTCCTGCTGCAGCCTCGACTCAATCGGATGCTCGAGCAGCGCCGGGCGCCGTCCAGCGAGGGCGGTTGGGTGGTCACCCTCGCGGTGTTTGCCACCGGCATCTACGGCGGCTACTTCAGTGCCGCCCAGGGCATCCTCTTGCTCGCGGTGCTCGGCCTGGGCCTGCCAGAGACGCTCCAGCGCGTCAATGGCCTCAAGAACGTCCTCCAGCTCATCGTCAACGTCGTCGCCGCCGCCGTGTTCGCCGTGGTCGCACATGTGGCCTGGGCCCCGGCCGGCCTGATGGCGATCGGTGCCCTGATAGGGGGCCTACTCGGCGCCCACTACGGTCGTCGACTGTCGCCCACGGTGCTTCGCGCGATCATCGTCGTCATCGGGGTGGTCGCAATCTTCATGCTGGTTTGACCTGAGCACGTACCGGGATGACCTGCAGCGTTCGCGATTCGGCGCCATCCTCCAGCGTGGGCAAATGACGGACACTGGAAAGACCGGAGTCGTCGCAGTCGGAGGCAACGTTCTGTTTGCCGGTGGCGGGCCCGCAACTATCGCCGAGCAGTTCGAGGCAGCACAGGGACTCGCCAAGCAGGTCGTCGGGCTGGTGAAACGGGGATGGCGGGTGGTGCTGACCCACGGCAACGGACCCCAGGTCGGCTACATCCTGCGCCGCTCCGACCTCGTCGCCGAGAGCGCACCAGAGCTGCCCCAACTGGCACTGGACATGCGTGTCGCCGACTCGCAGGGCAGCCTGGGCTACATCCTCGGCTCGTCGCTGCAGAGCGCGCGGGCCACGGCCGGTCTGCCACAGCAGGTCGTCGCGATGCTGACGCACACCGTTGTGGATCAAGGCGACCCAGCCTTCACCCACCCGACGAAGCCGATCGGCAGCTTCTACGACGAGTGGAAGGCCAGTGACCTCGCCGCGCAGCACGGATGGGTCGTCGCGGAGGACTCCGGCCGTGGCTGGCGGCGACTCGCCTCACCGAGGCCGATCCGGATCGTGGAGTACGAGGCGATCAAGACCTTGGCCGAGGCAGGCTTCCTCGTGGTCGCGGTGGCAGCGGGGACGATGCGGGTGCCCGTGGTGCCGTCCAGCGCGTCAGGCAGCTTGCCATGGGACCGACGACCATGTGGTCGTGGTTCGGCGAGAACGCGATCTGGCCGTCCCTGGCCATCCGCTCCGCCGACTCGGGATCGTCCGCCCAACCCTCCAGCAACGTGGCCCCGACGATCCCTGCCCGCATCGGCCCACACATCTCCTCGAGGGGGCTCGGGGGTCCGGCATGGAGCAACAGGCGCTCCTCATCGAGCTCAGGCAGCACGTCGCCGGCGCGGGCGACATCCGCAGTACGACGGGGCCCGATGCCTGCCGATGCCTGCCGATGCTACCGGCCGGTTCTGGTTCGTGCGACTGGCACGAACTGCACGCCGCGCCTCGCTTCTGGCTAGGAGGCGTTGATGGCCTTGACGCGTTGGGGATCCCGGGCTGCCACCGCGAACCGCTGCCGCATCACGGCAACGGTGAGGAGGGAGGCCCAGGCGGCCGTGACGACGAGGTGGGCGACTTGGCTGATGTCCCGGGATGCGCCGACGGCATCGAGCAGGACACGCAGGTTCGTCACGACGATCAGGCCCCCGACGCCGCTCCCGAGGACGGGCGCAGGGAGGCGGCTGACGAGCCACGCGGCGGCCGGTGCGGCGATGACTCCGCCGGCGAGCAGGACGAGGACGTAGCCGAGGTGGATGCCCGCGGTGCCGAGGCCGACGAGGAAGGCAATGCTGGCCGACGCGGTGACGAGGAACTCGGACGTGTCGACAGAGCCGACGACGGTGCGCGGTGCGGTGCGACCAGCAGACAGCAGCGTGGTGGTCGAGACCGGACCCCAGCCCCCACCACCCGTGGCATCGATGACGCCACCGAGGAATCCCAGTGGGACGAGGAAGCGACGTCGGTGCGGCGAGGTCGTCGCCCGAGCGATCACGGGTGGACGGAGCGCGAAGCGGGCGAGGATGTAGGCCCCGAGGAGAAAGAGCACCCCACCCATGACCGGTGCCGCCGCGTCCGTCGCGAGGTGGGAGAGCAGGGTCGCACCGAGGAAGGCGCCTACGGCTCCAGGGACGCCGAGGCGCAGGACGAGCCGCCGGTCGACATTGCCCAGCCGCCAGTGGGCCACTCCGGATGCGAGGTTGGTCCCGAGCTCAGCGAGGTGGACCGAAGCGCTCGCCAGCGCCGGCGTCAGACCGACGGTTAGCAGCAGCGAGGCGGAGGTGGCGCCATACCCCATCCCCAAGGCCCCGTCGACGAACTGAGCGAAGAAGCCGACGACCCCCAGCACCAGTAGCGTGCTCACCGGACGTCCTCGACGTCGTGTGCCAGGCGCACGACGTCGCCAACGACGATGACCGCGGGCGACTCGATTCCGCGCTCGACCGCTCGGTCCGCGATGGTGGCGAGCGTGCCCGTGGTGGTGCGCTGGGTGGGCGTCCACCCGCATTCGACGATCGCAACCGGGGTGGCGGGTTCGCGGCCGTGCTCGACGAGCAGGGCTGCCGTCTGGTGGATGCGGGCAACCCCCATGAGCAGCACGAGGGTGTGGGCGGGACTGGTCGGCAACGACGGGATCTCGGCGTGGCCGGTCACGACGGTGAAAGCGCGGGCCAGGCCGCGGTGGGTCAACGGGATGCCCGCTGCGGCCGGGACCGAGACGGCGCTCGTCACCCCCGGGACCACCTCGACCGTGACGCCTGCCGCCTCGCAGGCGAGGCGCTCCTCGCTGCCGCGGCCCAAGACGTAGGGATCGCCACCCTTGAGCCTTACGACGGCGCGACCGAGCCGGGCCTGCTCGACGAGGATCCCGTTGATCCGCTCCTGCGGGATCGGGTGGTGTCCCGGTGTCTTGCCTACGTCGATGACCTCAACCGACTCGGGAAGCCTGGCCACGAGTCCTCGAGGGGCGAGGCGGTCGACCACGACGACATCGGCGCTGCGGAGCAGTTCGTGCCCGCGGGCGGTCAGCAGGCCGTCGGCCCCGGGCCCGCCTCCGACGAGGGCGACCCAACCGGTGCTATGCCGGGCGCGATGGCGGCGCAGGTCGAGCTTGCCTGTGGCGATGAGCTGTTCGACGCTGTCGCGGACGGTGCGTGCCAAGCCGGGGTCGCCGCCGGCGTGCGCTGCCACGGTGACCGTGCCGTCGGGCGTGTGGACGCGGGTGCGTGCCGGGACGCCGGCCCGGGTCGTGCCCGCCGATGTCGCGTTGATGCACCAGACTCGTTCCACGTCGGCATCGGCTGCGACGGCCTCGTCGACAGCACGGTCGCCGGTGGCGGTGTGCACGAGCCAGGCACCACGCAGGTCGGAGGGCCCGGCGTAGTCACGGACGTGCCACGCGATGTGACCGGCGTGGACGAGGTCGAGGAGGTCCTCGCACAGGTAGGGCGCGATCACTCGCACCTGGGCGCCCTCCTCGACGAACGCCGCGACCCGCCGGGCTGCCACCGGACCTCCACCGACCGCGACGACCAGGCGGCAGGTGAGGTCGAGGACGAGGGGCAGCCCGACTGGGGTAGGGGCAGCGCCGGGAGAGCGGAGCTCCCGGTGCGTGCACTCTGGCTCGGAAGTAGCGCACACTCGATCCGAATTGGTGCACACTCGATCGGGGAGAGGGGTCATGAGCTCGGCCCCTGCCCCGGTTCACGAGCCTCTGCGGCAGGCGTCGTCGCCATGCCGGCTGCGACCGTGCGACCGTCGTGTGCGTCGACGAGCAGGAAAGCGCCACCTCGACGCGACACCGCGTAGTCCTCGACGGGCACCGGCAGCGCGAGCCGCAGCGTGATCCGCCCGATGTCGTTGAGCGAAAGGGACTCCGCAGGAACCAAGTACAGGTCGTCGAGGTCGAGCCGCCCCGCGACGGTGCGGACGATCGCCTGCACGGTGCGGGCGCCGTGCTTGAGCAGCAGCCGGGCGCCGGGTCGCAACGCGATGTCCCCGAGCCAGCACACGTAGGCCTCGACGTCCCTGGTCGGTCGCGGCGCATCGGCTGCCGTGGCGATGACATCCCCCCGGGAGACGTCGAGGTCGTCCGCGAGCTCGACGGCCACCGACTGGCCGGCGACGGCCCCCTCGAGCCGGCGCTCCCCCACGGCGATCCCGGTGATCCGGGTGCGCAGCCCAGCGGGCAGGACGACGACCTCGTCGCCGATCCGGAGCGCCCCAGACGCGACCTGGCCCGCGTAGCCGCGGTAGTCGCGGTGCGCCTCGTCGCGTGCGGCGCCCTGCGGCCGGATGACGAGCTGGACCGGTAGCCGGAAACCCCCAACCGATCCGTCGTCGGAGGGCGGCAGGGTCTCGAGCAGCTCGAGGAGCGACGGCCCGTCATACCAGGGCGTGCGCGGGGACCGCTCGACCACGTTGTCACCGTCGAGCGCGGAGACCGGAACGGCCAGGGCATCGGTGACGCCGAGGTCACCGGCGACCTGTTGTACGTCGGCCTCCACGGCCCGGAAGGCGTCCTCGGAGAACGCGACGAGGTCGATCTTGTTGACCGCGATCACGACGTGCGGTACGCGCAGGAGGGCGGCCACGGCGAGATGGCGACGCGTCTGCTCGAGGACGCCCTTGCGCGCGTCGACGAGCAGGACGATGACGTCGGCGGTCGACGAGCCGGTCACCGTGTTGCGCGTGTACTGCACGTGCCCGGGGCAGTCGGCCAGGACGAAGGAACGCGTCGCCGTGGCGAAGTAGCGGTAGGCGACGTCGATGGTGATGCCCTGCTCGCGCTCGGCCCGCAGCCCGTCGGTGAGCAGGGCCAGGTCCGCGGCGCCGAGCCCCCGGTCCCGGGACACCTGCTCGACGGCGGCGAGCTGGTCGGTGAGGACGGACTTCGTATCGTGCAGCAGGCGCCCGACGAGGGTGGACTTGCCGTCGTCGACCGAGCCTGCGGTCGCGAGGCGCAGCAGCGTGGTCGTGCCGTGCAGCTTGCTCATCAGAAGTACCCCTCCTTCTTGCGGTCCTCCATCGCGGCCTCGGAGATCCGGTCGTCGGCGCGGGTCGCCCCGCGCTCGGTCAGCGTGGACGCGGCGACCTCGCGGACGATGTCGGCGTTCGTCGCGGCTTCGGACTCGACCGCCCCCGTGCAGGACATGTCGCCGACCGTCCGGTAGCGCACGATGCGCCGCTCGACCGGCTCACCGTCGCGCGGCCGCGACCACGGCCCGACCGCGAGCCACATCCCGTCGCGGTGGAAGACGTCTCGGTCGTGGGCGTAGTACAGCGGCGCGAGCGGGACGTCATCGCGCTCGATGTAGCGCCAGATGTCGAGCTCGGTCCAGTTGCTGATCGGGAAGACGCGCACGTGCTCGCCGGTGCGGTGCCGGGGGTTGTAGAGGTTCCACAGTTCGGGGCGCTGGTTCTTCGGGTCCCACTGACCGAACTCGTCGCGCAGCGAGACGATCCGCTCCTTTGCGCGCGCCTTCTCCTCGTCGCGGCGAGCGCCGCCGAACACCCCGTCGAACCGGTGCTCCGCGATCGCCTCGAGCAGGGGAAGCGTCTGCAACGGGTTGCGCGTGCCGTCGGTCCGTTCGCGCAGCCGCCCGTCATCGATGTAGTCCTGCACCCTGGCCACCTCGAGACGCAGCCCCAGCCGCTGCACCGTGGCGTCGCGGTAGGCGAGCACCTCGGGGAAGTTGTGCCCGGTGTCGACGTGCAGCACGGGGAACGGGATCGGCGCAGGCCAGAACGCCTTGTTCGCGAGGTGGAGCATGACCATGGAGTCCTTGCCGCCGCTGAAGAGCAGCGCCGGGCGCTCGAGCTCGGCGGCGACCTCGCGGATGATGTGGATCGACTCAGCCTCGAGGACGTCAAGCAGCCCCAGCCGACGATCGTTGTCGTATGCCGCTGTGCCGGCCGCCGGAGTTCCGTTGCGTTCCAGCGGTGGCGGGTCGTCAGGCCTGCGCGAGGCGGAGGTGAACGCTCGATCACGACTACTGCACTCTCGATCAGGGGAAGTGCACTCTCGATCAGGGGAAGTGCACTCTCGATC
>NZ_JAKDLO010000084.1 GCF_030452765.1 Intrasporangium sp. | reverse complement strand
TCCGTGAGGTCGCACTCTTCCCGCGTGACCTGCACCGTCTCGTGCCGTGAGCCGGAGTGCCTCGTGCCGACCACTTCCCCTCGTGTCACAACAGCATCTAAAGTGTGGTTCTGTACCCACGTGACCCTTCGCCGGAGGGGAAGCCGGCGGCGCGTGGGTGCACACCGGAGAAGATCGGGGTTCAACATGACGAACGAGCGTCAGCTCGCCGAGGTGCGGTTCCTTACCGTTGCCGAGGTCGCCTCGATCATGCGCGTGTCGAAGATGACGGTGTACCGGCTCGTCCACAGCGGGGAGCTTCCCGCAGTGCGGGTGGGCAGGTCGTTCCGCGTTCCGGAGGACGCGGTGCACAAGTACCTGCAGACGTCCTACATCGACACGGCGTGAGTGGTTTCGCAAGGATGACGGGGCGCATGGTCCGACTCGGGCGGTGCGCCCCATCGCTTTGAGGACCAGTCGGCCGACACGCTAGGCTGAGGCCTCGGCTTGGCTCTTGGAGTTCGACTCTCCGTGAAGGACGGGTGGTCGACGCAGGTCGGCACACACCGTCTACGGATCGAGGACAACGATGGGCTCTGTCATCAAGAAGCGCCGCAAGCGCATGGCGAAGAAGAAGCACCGCAAGCTGCTGCGCAAGACGCGCCACCAGCGTCGCAACAAGAAGTGATCGCCACGAAGTGACCGCGCCAGCGTGATCGCGAGCGGGCCCGGCCCGCGCCACACGGCCCTCGCCACCGGCGGGGGTCGTTCCGTGTCCGGCGAATCCGGGGATGGTGCCGCCGCGGTGGGATCACCCAGTTGCGCTGGGTAGGCTCGGGGGCAGCGGACGGGAGTCTGTAGTACGTGGGTGGCAGGAAGGTGCCAGATGGCCAAGGTTGTGCTGATGACAGGGGTGTCGCGCTACCTCGGCGGCCTCTACGCCCGGCGGCTGTCGGCCGACCCGTCCGTCGAGCGGATCCTTGCCGTCGACGTCGTGCCGCCTCCGCACCCGGTCGGCCGTGCCGAGTTCGTCCGGGCAGACATCCGCAACCCGATGATCGGGCGCATCATCGCGCAGGCCGGTGTCGACACCGTCGTGCACATGAACGTCATCGCCACGCCGAAGGACACGGGTGGCCGGGCGACGCAGAAGGAGATCAACGTCATCGGCACGATGCAGCTGCTCGCCGCCTGCCAGAAGGCCGACTCCGTCCAGCGCCTCGTCGTCAAGTCCACGGCCGGGGTCTACGGCGCGTCGCCGCGGGATCCCGGGGTCTTCACCGAGGACATGAACCCGAGGGCCATGCCGCGCACCGGGTGGGGCAAGGACTCAGTCGAGGTCGAGGGCTATGTCCGGGGCTTCTCCCGGCGACGGCCCGACGTCGAGATCAACCTGCTCCGGCTGGCCAACGTCGTCGGCTACGGCATCCGCACCGCGCTCACCGACTACTTCTCCCTGCCGGTCTGGCCCGTGCCGCTGGGCTACGACGCCCGTTTCCAGCTCGTCCACGAGTCGGACGCGACCGAGGCGATGGTCCGGGCCACGACCGGGGCACCCATCGGCATCGTCAACGTCGCCGGTGACGGCTACGTCACCTTGCTCCAGTGCGCCGCGATCGCCCGGCGGCCCATCGTGCCGGTGCCGCTACGGTCAGGCGGCATGCTGGGCACCGTCATCAAGCAGACCGGGATGGCCGACTTCTCGTCCGACCAGCTGGCCTTCCTCGCCTTCGGCCGAGGGATCGACACGGCCCGGATGCGCACCGTCCTGGGGCTCGAGCCCGGCTACACCACCCGGGCCGCCTTCGAGGACTTCTCCCGACGGCTGCGGCGCTCGGTGCCCGGGACCGAAGGGGTCAGCGACACGGTGAGCGGGGCCGCCGCGGGCACCGTGGCCGCGATCTCCCGGGTCTTCGAGAGGATCGACTCATGAACGAGCCGGACAAGTCGGCCAGTCGACGCACCCGACCCGAAGGGGCCTTTGCGGCCGGTGCGGCGCGGGCGAGCGGGGAGCGGCGTCGCCGGGTCGGCACCCCGCTCATCTCCGCGACCGATACCGTCGAGGTCAGCACGGCTCGACGAGTCGCCGCGGGGACACCGACGGGTGAAGCCGCCTCCACCGCCGAGGCCACGCCGTCCGGCACGGCAGGCAGTGACGCCGCACGGTCCAGCGCGGCCACGCCGAGCGAGAAGGCCACACCGGGGGCGTCATCCGAGCCGAGGTCGTCGACCACGCGTTCCGCGCCGAGGCGTCGCACGTCCTCCCGTGGGTCGTCAGCCGGCGGGTCGTCAGCCGGCGGGTCGTCGGTGCGGTCGGGTGCGCCGCGACCGGCGTCAGCCGGAAGCCCCCGCCCCCGACGATCCGAGGTGGGCGCAGGCACCTCCAAGCGACCCAGCCGGGCCGGGGTGCGCACCCAAGCGGCTGCCGGGGACCGGGCCAGGCTGCGAGCCGTGCCTTCGCCGAGCGAGCAGCCGGCAGCCCCGGAGAAGTCCTCGACCCCGCTGTCGGCGGCACTGCCGACGGCCGCCTTGGCGAGCGCCGCCGCACAGGTCTCCGGCACCGCTGAGAAGCTCGTCGGCAAGTTCCTCGAGGCTGCCGACACGACCACCAACATCCGACCCAGGCCGGGCGAGATCGTCGACCTTGCGGTCAACGTGCTGCGCGCCGCGTTGGCGAGCGCCGGCCTGCCCGCCGGGGAGATCGAGCGCCACGTCGCCGAGACCCTGGCCTATGTGCGCCGTCGCATCAGCGGCGAGGTGACCGTCGACGAGTTCGGCTTCGACGAGGACTACACCCTCCACGTCCACCTGCCGGTGTTGCGTCCGCTCTACAAGCGGTGGTTCCGCGTCGAGGTCAAGGGTGTCGAGAACATCCCAGCGACCGGCGGCGCCCTCGTCGTGGCGAACCACTCGGGCACGATCGCCTTCGACTCGCTGCTGACCCAGCTCGCGGTCCACGACGAGCACCCCCAGCAGCGGCACCTGCGGATGCTGGGGGCCGACCTCGTGTTCCAGACTCCCTTCCTCGGCACGATCGCGCGACGGTCGGGCTCGACGCTCGCCACGAACCCCGACGCCGAGCGGCTCCTGCGCAACGGCGAGCTCGTCGGCGTCTGGCCCGAGGGCTTCAAGGGCGTCGGCAAGAAGTTCAGCGAGCGGTACAAACTGCAGCGTTTCGGTCGTGGCGGCTTCGTCGCCGCCGCCCTGCACGCGGGGGTCCCGATCGTGCCGTGCTCGATCGTCGGGGCAGAGGAGACCTACCCGATCCTCGGCAACATGCCGGTCGTCGCGCGGCTGCTCGGGGTGCCGTACGTCCCGATCACGCCGACCTTCCCTTGGCTGGGGCTGCTCGGGCTCATCCCGCTGCCGAGCAAGTGGCTCATCGAGTTCGGCGCCCCGGTCGACACGGCCGCGCTCGGGCCGCAGGCGGCGGACGACCCGATGGTCGTCTTCGACCTGACCGACCAGATCCGCGAGACGATCCAGCAGACGCTCTACAGCCTGCTCATGGAGCGCAGGTCGGTCTTCATCTGATCTTCCCCGAGCTGCCCCCCGAACGGTCCGTTCGAGGAGTCCGCTGTCTCTCGCGCCGGGTCGCCCCGCCCGCTGCTTCATGCGTAGGGTCACGGGTATGGACGCCCGCATCCTCCTGCTCGGCCGCCCCGGATGCCACCTGTGCGACGAGGCGCGCGTCGTCATCGAGCGGGTGGCCACCGACCTGGGCGTCGGCTGGGAGGAGCGCTCCATCGACGAGAACCCCCAGTGGCGGGCCGACTACGCCGAGCAGATCCCGGTGACCTTCGTCGACGGGCGGCAGCACGACTTCTGGCGGGTCGACGAGGCACGGCTCCGGCAGGCCCTGCGGTGACGCCTGACCGGCCTGCGGTCCACGCCGTGGTACACGCGTCATCTCGCTTTGTGCATGCCTTCACAAACGTCTAGCCTGAACAGGTCCCAGTGCTCCGCGCTCATCGAGCGCTGCCGCGAAAGGAGCCGGTGAGCCCGCGTGTCGGCCGATCCCACCGTGCGTCGAGAGATTCCCGACGCCACCGTCGCGCGGCTCCCGGAGTACCTGCGGACACTGACGAGACTGGCCGAGGAGGGCGTCGCCTTCGTCTCGTCCGAGGAGCTGGCCGCGTCGGTGGGTGTGCGCTCGGCGCAGCTGCGCAAGGACCTGAGCCACCTCGGCTCGTACGGGGTGCGCGGGGTCGGCTACGAGGTCGAGACCCTTGCCCTCGAGATCACCAGGGCGCTCGGCCTGACCGAGAACTGGCCCGTCGCGATCGTCGGGATGGGCAACCTCGGCCACGCGCTGGCCTCCTACTCCGGCTTCGTGACCAAGGGTTTCCGGATCGTGGCGCTCTTCGACGACGACCCGGCCCACGTGGGGGAACGCATCGGCGATGTGACGATCCGGCCCTCGTCCGAGATCGAGGCCGCCGCCGGCGAGCTCGGGATCACCATCGGGGTCATCGCCACCCCGGCGGTGGCCGCACAGTCGGTCTGCGACGCCCTCGTGGCAGCCGGCGTCCGTGCCATCCTCAACTTCGCCCCGAGCGTGCTGTCGGTCCCGCCGGGCATCGACGTGCGCCGCGTCGACCTGTCGACCGAGCTGCAGATCCTCGCCTTCCATGCTCAACGCAAGTCCGCGCTGCCCGCCACGCCTGCGGCGGTGGTGCCCCAGTGAGTCTGCTCGTCATCGGACTGTCGCACCACACCGCGCCGATGTCCGTCCTCGAGGTCATCGCTGCGGACGAGCGGCGCGACGAGACCCTCGCCGACGCGCTCGTCCGATCCTCGACCGTCGACGAGGTCGTCGTCCTGACCACGTGCAACCGGCTCGAGGTCTACGCCGAGGTGCCCGCCTTCCACCCCGCCGTTGCTGCGATAGGCGACGCGTTCGCTTGCACGGCGAGCCTGCCACCCGTGGACAGGCGGGCTGGAGAACCGGTCGACGCGGGCCCCCGCGAGCCCGGAGCCGTCCTCGCCGCACGGGCCGACGGGCTCGCCGACCACCTGTACGTGCGATACGACGATGGCGCCGTCGCTCACGCGTTCACCGTAGCGTGCGGGCTCGACTCCATGGCGGTCGGCGAGTCCCAGGTGCTCGGGCAGATGCGGGCGGCGCTGGCCCGGGGCCAGGCGTCCGGCCGCGTCGGCGCGTCGCTCAACGCGCTGTTCCAACAGGCCCTACGGGTCGGCAAGCGTGCCCACTCGGAGACCGACATCGACGGTCACAGCGTCTCCCTCGTCCAGGCAGGGCTCGAGGCGGCTGCGGCCCGGCTCGGCCCGCTCGATGGGTGCCGGGCGGCCGTGGTCGGCACCGGGGCGATGAGCGGTCTCGCCGCGGCAACTCTCGGCCGGACGGATGTCGACTCCCTCAGCGTCGTGGGGCGCACGGCGGAGCGTGCGGAGCGGCTTGCCGCGACGACCGGCGGAACGGCCCGGGCGTGGGACGACCTCGCCGACGTCGTCGCCGAGAGCGACCTCGTGCTGACCTGCACCGGTGCCGCCGGCCACGTCCTCAGCGGCGCTCACCTGCGGGCCAGCGCCGCCCGCCGGAGCGGCCACCCGCAGGTCTTCATCGACCTCGCCGTGCCTCGCGACATCGAGCCGTATGCCATGTGGCCGGAGCCGGTCCCGGGCGTGAGCGTCATCGGTCTCGAGGAGCTCGGCCAGCGCCTGCTCGGTCGGGCCGAGGAGCATCAGGTGGACCGGGTGCGCGACATCGTGACCGGCGAGGTGGCCGCATTCCTGACCTGGCAGGCCGCCGAGTCGGTCGCCCCCACGGTCGCTGCCTTGCGAGGGCGTGCCGCCGAAGTGGTGGCAGCCGAGCTGAGCCGGCTCGACCACCGGATGCCCGACCTCGGCGAAGCCGTCCGTGCCGAGGTCGAGCTGGCCGTCCACCGGGTCGTCGAGAAGTTGCTGCACACCCCGACCCGTCGGGTCAAGGAGTTCGCCATCGACGGCAGCGGCGCCGACTACGCGGCGGCCCTGCGCGAGCTGTTCGACCTCGAGCCGAGGGACGTTGCCAACGTCAGCGTCCCGCCGAGGAGGACGCCGACATGACGACCCTCCGGATCGGCACGCGACGCTCCGCCCTCGCCACGACGCAGTCGACGTGGGTGGCCGATCGTCTCCGCGCGGCAGGCCATGATATCGAGCTCGTGCCCATCACGACCCACGGCGACGTCTCGGGCGCCCTCCTGAGCGCCATCGGTGGGGCCGGTGTCTTCGCCGCCGAGATCCGCAAGGCGCTGCTCGACGGACGGGTCGACCTCGCCGTCCACTCGCTCAAGGACCTGCCCACGGTGCCGGAGCCGGGACTCGTCATCGCGGCCGTCCCCGCGCGGGAGGATCCGCGTGACGCGCTGGTCGCCCGGGACGGGCTGACCCTCGGCGAGCTGCCCACCGGGGCGGTCGTCGGCACCGGCTCGCCGCGGCGCGTCGCCCAGCTGGCCGCTCTCGGGCTCGGGCTGCAGCTGCGCCCGGTCCGCGGCAACGTCGGCACCCGGGTCGGGCTGGTCGAGTCGGGGCAGGTCGACGCGGTCGTCCTTGCCCGGGCGGGGCTCGCGCGCCTCGGGCTGCTCGATCTCGTCACCGAGGTCCTCGACCCGATCCAGGTCCTGCCCGCCCCCGGCCAGGGGGCACTGGCCCTCGAGTGCTGCGCCGACCGCGACGAGGTCCGTGCGGTGGCCGGAGTCCTCGAGGACGCCGACACCCGCTCCCGGGTCGTCGCCGAACGGTCCCTCCTGGCCACGCTCGAGGCCGGCTGCACGGCGCCCATCGGAGCCCTGGCCGAGGTCGTCGACGGCGAGGACGGCCTGGAGCTGTCCCTGCGGGCCTTCGCCGGCAGGCCGGACGGCAGCCTCGAGCTGCGCCGCTCGCTCGTGGGCCGCTACGACGAGCCGTCAGAACTCGGCGCGCGACTCGCGCGCGTCCTGATCGAGGACGGTGCCGCCGACCTCGATCACCCGCCCACACCCACACCGCAAGACACCTCGGAGCCAGTTTCGTGACTCGTTCGCGCACGCCGTCTGCAACGGCGCAGACCACCACGCAGCCCGCATCCCCCGCGCGGGTCGCCTTCGTCGGGGCCGGCCCGGGCGACCCCGGCCTGTTGACCCTGCGCGGCCGCGACCTGCTCGCCGCCGCCGACGTCGTCATCCTCGACCGGATCGCCGGGGCCGAGACGGTGCGGGCCTTCACCCGCCCGGACGTCGAGCTCATCGACGCGAGCCACGGCGACCGTGGGCAGGAGCTGACCCAGGCGATGCGGGCCAGGCTCGTCGCCAAGACAGCCAAGTCCGTCGGCGACGACGGCCTCGTCGTACGGCTCATGGACGGCGACCCGGGCACCTTCACCGGCCTCGTCGACGAGGTGCGCGCCTGCCGCAAGGCCGGCATCAGCTTCGACATCGTCCCCGGGGTCTCGGCCGTCTCGGCTGTCCCGACGTATGCCGGTGTGCCGCTGACGGCCAAGCACGACCGGGCCTTCCACGTGCTGCACGTCGACGGGCCGGGCAACCACCTCGCCCGGTACGCCGACGACGAGGGGAGCCTCGTACTGCTCGGCTCGCCCGACTCGCTTCGCGATGCGCTGCACGCGCTGCTCAAGGCCGGTCGCGATGCCGCGACCCCGGTCGTGCTGACCGAGGCCGGCACGACGGTCGCCCAAGGGAGCCGCACCGGTGTGCTCGGCGACATCGACCGTGTCTTCGAGGGCGCGGCGGCCCTCCGTCCGAGCGTTGCCGTCGTGTCGGCCAACGTCGAGCTGCGTGACGAGCTCTCCTGGTTCGAGACCAAGCCGCTGTTCGGCTGGCGGGTCCTCGTACCACGCACCCAGGCCCAGGCGGGACCGATGATCGAGCGGCTCGCCTCGTATGGTGCGACCGCCGACGTCGTCCCGACCATCTCCGTCGAGCCGCCCCGCACCCCGCAGCAGATGGAGCGCGCCGTGCGCGGTCTCGTCACAGGCCGCTACGAATGGGTCGGCTTCACCTCGGTCAACGCGGTGCGCGCCGTCCGGGAGCGCTTCGAGGAGCTCGGTCTCGACGCCCGCGCCTTCGCCGGCCTGAAGGTCGCGGCCGTCGGTGGCGTCACCGCCACCGCACTGCAGGACTGGGGCATCAACCCAGACCTCGTGCCGTCCGGCGAGCAGTCCGCGGCCGGCCTGCTCGCCGACTGGCCTGGCTATGACGACGTGCTCGACCCGATCAACCGGATCCTGCTGCCGCGCGCCGACATCGCGACCGAGACCCTCGTCGCGGGGCTGCGGGCGATGGGCTGGGAGGTCGACGACGTGACGGCATACCGCACGGTACGGGCGGCCCCGCCGGCACCGGAGGTCCGCGACGCGATCAAGGGCGGCGTGTACGACGCCGTCGTCTTCACCTCGAGCTCGACGGTGCGCAACCTCGTGGGCATCGCCGGCAAGCCGCACCCCGCGACGGTCGTCGCCTGCATCGGCCCGGCCACGGCCAAGACCGCCCAGGAGCAGGGTCTGCGCGTCGATGTCCTGGCCCCGGAGGCATCCGCGTCGAGCCTCGTCGACGCGCTCGCGGGCCATGGGGTGGGCCTCGCCGTGGCCGCCGCTGAGGCCGGGCAACCGGTCCGGCGCCCCCGTGACAAGCGCCCGGCGACACGTCGGCGGGCCAGATGATCGAGCGGCCCAGGCGGCTGCGCCAGTCAGCCGTGATGCGCGCGATGGTCGCCGAGACCCGGGTGCGCCCGAGCCAGCTCGTCCTGCCCGTCTTCGTCGCGGAAGGGGCAAGCGAGCCCCGACCGATCACCAGCATGCCCGGTGTGGTCCAGCACACGGTGGCTTCGGTGGTCGAGCAGGCCCGCCGCGCGCTCGAGGCGGGGCTGGCCGGGATCATGCTCTTCGGCGTTCCCGAGACGAAGGACGCCCACGGGTCCGGCGCGTCCGAGCCCGGCGGCATACTCAACGTCGCCCTGCGCGAGGTGCGGGACAAGGTCGGGGACGACCTGCTGGTGATGGCCGACACGTGCCTCGACGAGTTCACCGACCACGGGCATTGTGGCGTGCTCGACGCGAGGGGACGGGTCGACAACGACGCGACCCTGGGGGTCTACGCCGAGGTGGCCCTCGCCCAGGCCCGCGCCGGCGCCCACGTCGTCGGGCCGTCCGGGATGATGGACGGACAGGTGCGGGTCATCCGGGAGGCGCTCGACGCGGACGGCTTCGAGGAGGTCGTCATCCTCGCGTATGCCGCCAAGTACGCCTCGGCTTTCTACGGGCCGTTCCGCGAGGCCGTCCAGTCGAGCCTGCGCGGCGACCGCCGCACGTACCAGCAGGACCCGGCCAACATCCGGGAGGCGCTGCGCGAGATCGACCTCGACGTCGCGCAGGGCGCCGACCTCGTGATGGTGAAGCCGGCCATGTCCTACCTCGACGTCGTCGCGGCGGCGGCCGAGCGCACGAGCGTGCCGGTCGCGGCCTACCAGGTCTCGGGGGAGTACGCCATGATCGAGGCTGCCGCGGCGCAGGGCTGGATAGACCGGCAAGGCGCCGCGATCGAGGCGCTCGTCTCGATCCGACGGGCCGGAGCCCAGGTCATCCTCACGTACTACGCCCTCGACGCGGCGCAGTGGCTCGGCTGAGCGCGGGCCTGCCGGGCGCCTACTCCCGAACAGCCGGAGAAGCACTGTGCGCGACGGTGCCGAGTGATTTAGAATTCAATGCAACGTACGAGGATGTCCACGATGACTCAGCACGGCGGCGAGGAGGTGGCGATGGCTGACGCGCAGACCACCGAGGTCCGCTGGCTCGACGCGGGGGAGCAGGCCTCGTGGCGCGCCTTCCTGCGCGGAACTCGCCTGCTCGAGGAGGCGCTCGACAGGGCCTTGCGTGCCCACGGCACCCAGCTGAGCGAGTACGAGATCCTCTCGATGCTCTCCGAGGCGCCCGAGCAGCGCCTGCGGATGTCCGAGCTGGCGGCGATGGTCGTGCAGTCCCGCAGCCGCCTGACCCATACTGCGGGCCGGCTCGAGGACCGCGGCTGGGTCTCGCGTGAGTCGTGCCTGGCCGACAAGCGCGGCGTCGAGCTCGTCCTGACCCCCGCCGGTGTCGGGGTCATCGACGAGATGGCGAAAGTGCACGTGCAGAGTGTGCGCGACAACCTCGTCGACATCCTCACTCCGGCACAGTTCCGGGCCATCGGGGACGCGATGACGATCGTGCGCGACCACCTCGACCCGGAGGGCCGCTCCGGGCGCTGACCCGCCGCCTCCCCGTCGAGCGGGCGCCAAGTCACCGTGACCGGGACACTCGGGCGTGACTGAGCCGCATGGGTTGCGCTGGGGCTTCGCGGGATGTGCACAGGGCGGCGCCCCCCGTGACTTGCGACAATGGCGCCCATGACGCAGCCCACATCCACCACGTCGGCCACCGCACACTCCGCCGACCTGTTCGAACGCGCTCAGAGGATCATCCCCGGCGGGGTCAACTCACCGGTGCGCGCGTTCGGCAGCGTGGGCGGGACGCCCCGGTTCATGGCCTCCGCGCGCGGCGCATGGCTGACCGACGTCGACGGGAACCGCTACGTCGACCTCGTCGGGTCGTGGGGCCCGATGATCCTCGGGCATGCGCATCCCGACGTCGTCCGGGCCGTGCAGGCTGCCGCCGGGCTGGGGTTCTCGTTCGGCACGCCGTCGGCCGGCGAGGTCGACCTCGCGGCCGAGATCGTCTCGCGCGTCGAGCCGGTCGAGCAGGTGCGCCTCGTCAACAGCGGCACGGAGGCGACGATGTCGGCGATCCGGCTGGCCCGCGGGTTCACCGGCCGCGACATCGTCGTCAAGTTCGCCGGCTGCTACCACGGGCACGTCGACGCGCTGCTGGCCTCCGCCGGGTCCGGCGTTGCGACGTTCGCGCTGCCGGACTCGGCGGGCGTGCCACGGTCGAGCGCGGGGGAGACGGTCGTCGTGCCGTACAACGACCTCGCCGCCGTCGAGGCGGTCTTCGCCTCGCGCGGGCCGGAGATCGCGGCGGTCATCACCGAGGCGGCGCCCGGGAACATGGGGGTCGTGCCGCCGCTGCCCGGCTTCAGCGAGGGGCTGCGGCGCGTGACCAGCGAGCACGGGGCCCTGCTCGTCTCGGACGAGGTCATGACGGGGTTCCGGTGCTCGCCAGCCGGCTTCTACGGGCTCGAGGGTCCGTATGCCGCTGGGCCGCCCGACCTGTTCACGTTCGGCAAGGTCATGGGTGGCGGTTTCCCGGCGGCAGCGTTCGGTGGCCGCGCCGACATCATGGCGTTGCTCGCACCCGCGGGCCCCGTCTACCAGGCGGGAACGCTGTCGGGGAACCCCGTGGCGTCCGCGGCTGGGCTCGCGACGCTTCGCCTGTGCACGCCGCAGGTGTACGACCGGCTCGCCGTCGTCTCGCGTGCGATCGGTGCCGGGGTCGCGGACGCGCTCGAGACGGCCGGTGTGCCCCACACGATCCAGTGGGCGGCCTCGATGTTCTCGGTGTTCTTCCGGGACGGCGTGGTCCGCAACTACGACGAGGCCAGGGCCCAGGACACGGCTGCCTTCCGCCGGTTCTTCCACGCGATGCTCGAGCAGGGTGTGCACCTGCCGCCGAGCGCCTTCGAGTGCTGGTTCGTCTCGGCGGCCCACGACGACGAGGCGGTGTCCACGGTGCTCGCGGCGCTACCGGCAGCGGCCCGTGCCGCAGCGGAGGGTGTCGAGACCTGAGGGCCGGCCCGCCCGCGTGAGCCCTGCCGGCGGGGACTGGGCACGTGTCTGCCTCGGGGCGGGCTCCGGCAGCCCGAGGGAGCGGGGGGCGCCCGGTGAGCTGAGCGGCATACCACGGCTGTGTCCCAGCAGGCGAAAACCGGCCCGACCCGAGATGACCTCGGACCTACACTCGCCAGGTGTCCCTGTCCGTGTGGTTCGGCCTCGTCGCTGCCTGCTTCCTCATCTCGTTCACCCCGGGAGCCGGCGCGATCAACACGATGGCCAACTCGATCACGGCAGGCTGGGCGCGGTCGGTCTGGGGGATCGCCGGGCAGCAGGTCGCCCTGGTCGCCCACATCGGCATCGTGGCTGCAGGCGTCGGCGTCCTCGTGGCGAACTCGCCGTTGCTGTTCAACATCGTCCGCTACGCAGGCGCCGCCTATCTCGTCTACCTCGGGGTCCGGCAGTGGCGTGCACGCCCGCAAGGCCAGGTCGACGAGACGATCATGCCGACCGAGTCCTCGTGGTCGATGGCCCGCCGGGGCGTGCTGGTCAACCTGACCAACCCCAAGGCGGTCGTGTTCTTCCTGGCCTTCACGCCACAGTTCATCCGGCCGAGCCATCCTCTCGCCCCGCAGTATCTCGTCCTGGCCGCGACGGTCGTCGTCATCGACGTGGTCGTCATGTGGTTCTGCTTCGCCGCTGCTGCCAAGGGGCTGCGCCGGATGACCCGCAGCGGGGCAGGCCAGACGAGACTCAACCGGCTCTTCGGCGGGATGTTCGTCGGCGTCGGGGCGCTGCTGGCGATCGTGCACTGAGGGGGCTGCACTGTCGATCGGGACCAGGGCACTGTCGATCGGGACGAGCGCACTGTCGATCAGGACTGGCGCACTCTCGATCGGGAATACTGCACTCTCGATGGCGGAGGTCTCGGGAGTTGACCCGCCACTTGGGCCGACGCGGCGGCGTTTGAGAGACTGGGCCCCATGACCGGCAGCCCCACCTCACCCACGCCACCCGCGAGGCCCGGTCCGACGCGCACCGTGATCCACCTGATGCGCCACGGCGAGGTCCACAACCCGAGCGGGGTGCTCTACGGGCGGCTGCCCGGCTACCACCTGTCCGAGCTGGGCTTCGCGATGGCCGACACCGTCGCCGCGCACCTCGAGTCCAGCGACCTCACCCTCGTGCTGGCCTCCCCCCTCGAGCGGGCCCAACAGACTGCCGCGCCGATCGCCGAGCGTCACCACCTGCCCGTCGAGACCGACGCGCGGCTCATCGAGTCGGCCAACCACTTCCAGGGCCACGCCTTCACCAAGGTCTCCCTGCTCGACCCCCGGCTGTGGCCCAAGGTCGCCAACGTGACCAAGCCGAGCTGGGGCGAGCCGTACGAGGCGATCGCCGGGCGGATGCTCGCGGCGATCGCCGATGCGCGGACGGCGGCATCCGGGCACGAGGCGCTTCTCGTCTCGCACCAGCTGCCCATCTGGACGGTGCGCAACCGGCTCCAGGAGCGCCGCCTCTGGCACGACCCGCGCAAGCGGGAGTGCACCCTCGCGTCACTGACCTCGCTGTACTACGTCGACGACGAGCTCGACTCGATCGCCTACTCCGAGCCGGCCGGCGCGCTGCTCGCCCGAGCGTCCAAGAGCGTGGGCGCCTGATGCCACACACCGACCGGCGCACCGCGATGCGGTGGGGTGCCGCCGTGCTCGCGGGCGCCGTCGTCGGCCTGTCGGGTGCCTGCTCGTCCGACCCGAACTCCGTTGCGGCTCAGGCACAGTCGGGCGACCGCAAGGGGTACATCTCCGGCGACGGCGCGATCGAGCAGATCGCCCCGTCCGACCGCGGCAACACGGTCGCCCTGACCGGCACGACCCTCGAGGGCGAACCCTGGTCGATGAAGGGCATGGACGGCACCGTCGTCGTGGTCAACGTCTGGGGCTCGTGGTGCCCGCCGTGCATCGAGGAGACTCCCGAGCTGCAGAAGACTTGGCAGCAGGTGCAGGCCGAGCAGCTGGAGGTCGAGTTCATCGGCCTCGACACGCAGGAGAGCCCCGAGTCGGGCCTCGCCTTCCAGAAGGCCAACAACGTCACCTACCCGTCTCTCGGCTACGACGGCGGGGTGCCGGTGCTCGCCCTGCAGGGCAAGGTCGCGGCCACCCCGACCACGCTGGTGCTCGACCGCGAGGGCCGCATCGCCGCCCGCGTCTCCGGTCCGCTCACGGCCGCGACGTTGCGCGGGCTCATCGACGATGTCCTCGCCGAGGCCTGACCGGTGACGCCAGACCTGCTGACCGGCTCGGTCGTCGTCGCATCGGCGGTCGCCCTCGCCGCGGGGTTCGTCTCGTTCGCCTCCCCGTGCGTGCTCCCGCTCGTGCCGGGCTTCCTCGGCTACGTCACGGGCCTGGGTGACACCTCGCTGGAGCGCCGATCACGGGGCCGGCTCGTGCTCGGCGCGCTGCTCTTCGTCCTCGGCTTCTCCGTCGTCTTCCTCGCCATGGCGTTCGGCTTCTCCGTGCTCGGGTTGGCCCTACAGGCCCACCGCACCCTGCTCATGCGCGTCGGTGGCGTGATCGTGATCGTGACCGCGTTGCTGATGCTCGGTCTCGGCAAGGGGTATGCCGCCCAGCTGGCCTGGCGCCCGAGAGCGGGTCTGGCCGGGGCTCCCTTGCTGGGGGCGGTGTTCGGGATCGGCTGGAGCCCCTGTCTCGGCCCGACGCTCGGGGCCATCTACGCCATGGCGGCCCCGCTCACCGCCGAGTCCGGCTCGGTGGGGCGCGGGCTGCTGCTGGCGATGGCGTACTGCCTCGGGCTCGGACTGCCGTTCCTGCTGATGGCCGCGGGCTGGGAGAAGGCGGGCCGGGCCAACGGATGGCTGCGGCGGCACCAACGGACCATCCAACGCGTCGGGGGCGTGCTCCTGCTCGTCGTCGGGGTCCTGCTCGTCACCGGCCTCTGGGAGACCATCATGGTCTGGCTCCAGGTCCACTTCATCAGCACGTTCCGGACGGCACTCTAGAGATGAACGGCACGCTGAGATGACCAGCACCGACACGAGGACACCGCGGCGCACGACCCCGGAGCCGCAGCCGCCGGACCTCGGCGTGCTCGGCATGCTGCGCTGGGCCTGGCGCCAGCTGACGAGTATGCGAACGGCGCTGTTCCTGCTGCTGCTCATCTCGGTCGCCGCCGTGCCGGGCTCGATCTTCCCGCAGCGCAACATCGACCCCGGGCGGGTCGCCGACTACCTGACCAGGCACCAGAGCAGCGGGCCCTGGCTCGACCGCCTCGGCTTCTTCGACGTCTTCTCCTCGCCGTGGTTCTCGGCGATCTACCTGCTGCTCTTCATCTCCCTCATCGGCTGTATCGTGCCGCGGGCCAAGGTGCACCTGAAGGCGCTTCGGTCCAGGCCGCCGCGGGCGCCGGCGCGACCCGAGCGTCTCGAGCACCACGCGAGCCTGACGACGTCGGCGGCGCCCGAGCAGGTCCTCGCCACGGCCCGGGAGGTGCTGGCCTCGCGGCGCTTCCGGGTCCACTCGCACGACGCGGCGTCGGTGTCGGCCGAGTCGGGCTACCTGCGCGAGACGGGCAACCTCGTCTTCCACGTCGCCCTGACCGGGATCATCGTCGGAATGGCGGTCGGGCACCTGTTCGGCTGGCGCGGTGACGTCATCGTCCCGGAGGGGCAGAAGTTCGCCTCGTCGATCTCGACGTACAACACGTTCTCGCCGGGCCCCTGGGTGAACCCGGCGCGGATCCCGAGCTTCGTGCTGACCGTCGACAAGATGCAGGCCGACTTCATCCAGACCCCCGGCAAGACCTTCGGGCAGCCGCGCGACTTCATCGCGCACACGACGGTGCAGGCCCGGCCCGGCGCCGCGGCTGTGCCGGAGCAGATCAGCGTCAACCATCCGCTCAGCATCGACGGCGCCGACGTGTTCCTGCTGGGCAACGGCTACACCCCCGTCATCACGGTCCGCGACGCGCAGGGCGAGGTCCTCTACCACGACGCGACCCCGTTCCTGCCACAGGACCAGACCTACCGCTCCGTCGGCGTCGTCAAGGTGTCGGCGCTGCCCGCACCGAAGCAGCTCGGCCTGACCGGCTTCTTCCTGCCCACCGCCGAGCCCACCTTCGCGAACGGCCCCGCCTCGGTCTTCCCCGACGCGCTCGACCCGGAGCTGGCGCTGTCGGTGTGGGAGGGCACCCTCTTCCCCGGCGGGATGCCGCAGTCGGTCTACACCCTGAACACCGAGGCGATGAAGCAGGTGACCAAGCCCGACGGGTCGCCCGTGCTCGTGCGCCTCAAGCCTGGCCAGACCTACGAGCTGCCCGGTGACCGCGGGTCGGTCACCTTCGACTCCGTCAAGCGCTTCGCGGGACTGTCGGTGCGCCACGACCCCGGCGAGCTGATCGCCCTCGTCTCCGCGATCCTGACGACCGCCGGGCTGATCCTTGCCCTGACCCTCAAGCGGCGACGCGTCTTCGTCCGGGTCCGGCAGGCTGACGATCCGGACGGTCGAGCGGCTACCGTGGTCAGCATCGGCGGCCTCTCGAAGGACTCCGACGCCGGGTTGACCGCCGTCATCCAGGCCGTGCACGACCGCCTTGCAGAACGGACCACCGCAACGTGACTCCCGAGACCCTCGCCAACCTGGCCAACAACGCGCTCTACTCGTCGATGGTGGTCTTCACGCTCGCCATGCTCGCCTTCGTCGCGCACCTGTCCGCGCGGGCGCCACGCCGGGCGCAGGCCCGCGCGAGCGCCCGCACGGATGCTCTGGTCGCGGCGGGGGTCGGTGCCGCGGCGGACGGCGGCACTCGCGATGCAAGGGACGTCGCGCGCGACCGCGCGGGCGAGCCGGCACCCGGCTCGGCGGCATACGGGCCGGAGAGTCTACGCAGCAGGCAGTGGGGAAGCATCGGGCTGACCCTGACCTACCTGGCCACGCTGCTGCTCGTCGGGTCCGTCGTGCTGCGTGGCGTCGCCGTCGCGCGGCCGCCGTGGGGCAACATGTTCGAGTTCGCGACCGCTGCCGTCGCTGCCGTCGGCGTCGCCTACAGCGTGCTGGCGCGCCGCAACCGCTGGGAGTGGCTCGGGGTCTTCATCGTCACCCCGATCCTGCTCGTGCTCGGTCTGGCCGTCACCGTCCTCTACACCGAGGCACACGAGCTCATGCCTGCGCTGAAGTCGTACTGGCTCGCGATCCACGTCACCGTCGCGTTCCTCGCCGTCTCGCTGTTCACCCTCGGCGCCGCTGTCGGGGCGGTCTACCTGCTGCGCCGGCGCCGTGAGGTGCGCCCGTCGGCCCGACCGGGCGTGATCGAGTCGCTGCCGTCGGCGGCGGCCCTCGAGCGGACCGCGTACAGCCTCAACATGGGCGGGTTCATCCTGTGGACCTTCACCCTCATCGCCGGCTCGATCTGGGCGAAGCAGGCGTGGGGCGCCTACTGGCAGTGGGACCCGAAGGAGGTCTGGACGTTCGTCATCTGGGCCGTCTACGCCGCGTACATGCACTCGCGGGCCACCGCGGGGGTCGACGCCCGCAAGTCGATGTACATCGCGCTCGCCGGCTACGCCGCCGTCATCATCAACTTCACCGCCGTCAACCTCGTGTCGACCTTCGTCGGCATGCACAACTACTCGGGAATGTGACCAATGCTGCGCTACACGGTGCTGCGCCTGCTGATCTTCTTCGGCTTCACGTTGCTGTTCTGGCTGGTCGGGCTGCGACACAACCCGATCGTGCTGATCGTGCTCGCCGCGATCGCCTCGTCGGTCACCTCGTACGTGCTGCTGCGCGGGCTGCGCGACGAGATGACGGCGGGCCTGGTCGCCCGCCACGAGGCCCGGACGGCGCGCAAGGGGCAGCTGTCCGCGGACGAGCTGGCCGAGGACACCGAGGCCGAGGACGGGACTGAGGGGCAGGCCGGGACCGGGGACAACGGGGCAGGGGCGGAGGCCAGGCACAGCGAGCCGCACGGCGAGCGAGCCTGATGGACGGCTGCCGGGCCGGCACGCGCGCACCGCGCTGGCCACGCTCGGCGGCGGACGTCAGCCGACGTGGTGGCCGATGGCGAGGCCGATGGCGAACAGCGCGGACCAGGCCAGCTCGAAGGCGCCGGTCCCGACCAGCACCGGCACGAGGTCGCGGCCGTGGGCGCCGCCGACGATGGCGCGCACGGGCCGGAGCAGGATCGGGGCGGCCAGGACCGCGAGCAGGGCGAACGGTGTCGTCGCGGCAGTCAGGCCCGTCATGACGAACGCGACCGTGACGAGGGCGAGGTAGAAGATGCGCGACCCGCGGTCGCCCATCCGGACCGCGAGCGTCTGCTTGCCGGTGGCCCGGTCGGTGGGGATGTCGCGAAGGTTGTTCGCGACGAGGATGGCCGAGGCGAGCGAGCCGACGCCGATCGCACCCCACCAGCCTGCCCGGGTCAGCGAGGTCATCGTCGCCATGGTCCCGAGGGTTGCCACGAGGCCGAAGAAGACGAAGACGAACAGCTCGCCCAGCCCGAGGTAGCCGTAGGGTCGCGAGCCTCCGGTGTAGAACCACGCAGCGAGGATCGCCGCCGCGCCGATGGGGATCATCACCCACAGGCCGGAGAGGGCCACGAGCGCCAAACCGGCCAGTGCGGCGAAGAAGAAGAACGTGAGCGCCGCGAACTTCACGCTCGACGCGCGCGCCAGGCGTTGCCCGACCAGCCGGACCGGACCGACCCGGGCCGTGTCGGTGCCCCGGATGCCGTCGGAGTAGTCGTTGGCGAAGTTGACCCCCACCTGCAGGCAGAGCGCGACGACGAGGGCGAGCAGCGCATAGCTCCAGACCACGTGGCTGGCCTGGTACGCCGCGCCGGCGCCGACGAGGATCGGGGAGATGGCAGCGGGCAGCGTGCGTGGACGAGCGCCGTCGATCCACTGGGTCAGGGTGGCCATGGGTCCTTT
>NZ_JAKDLO010000276.1 GCF_030452765.1 Intrasporangium sp. | reverse complement strand
ATACGACATCGGTGACGCTGGCGGAGGTTCGCTTCGGCATCGCCCGCTTGCCAGGTGGCCGTCGGCAAGCCCTCCTCGCCGCCGCTGCGGACGAGGTCTTCGGGGCGTTCGCGAACAGGATCCTGCCCTTCGACACCGCTGCTGCCGATCGCTACGCAGATGTCGTCATCGAGCGTCAGCACGCGGGCGCGCCGATCTCGGGCTTCGATGCTCAGATCGCCGCCATCTGCAGAACACATCGTGCAGCTTTGGCCACCCGCAACACCGACGACTTCGCCCTGCTGGACCTGGATCTCATCGACCCCTGGTGCGTCAGCGCCTGACACCGAACCGAGACGCGGGCCGACCCCATTCGCGCCGAGCGGCTCGACTCCTACCGGCCCGTCGTTACGTGCTTCCCATGATCCGGCGCGGCGCTTGCCGTCGTCCCCGCAATCGTGACCATCCACGGAGACGCCGTTCGCGCCGCCGTCGCTACCTTCGCCGCGAGCAACCCGCCGCACTCGTACTGGTAGGCCACGCTGGAGGGCACCACCCCGGCGAGCACGTGGTCGTGCTCGAGCATGCGGGATCCATTGTCGGCCACGCGTGCTCTTCCGCCTTCCGCCCGAGACGGCGGATGCCCGCACTCGGGAGGCGTCGATCTACCTCGCACCCGGCGCGATGGGCCGTCGGTAGAGCTGCTCACGTACTCGGTCGCGCGGCCCGATGCTGCCCCACCCCCGAGTTGATGGGGCTCAGGACGGTGGTCTGCCGCGCCGGGCTTGGTGCAGCGATAGGCTTCCGAAGGCGAGCAGGACGACGCCGCCGACGATCGCGCTCGGCAGGATCGTGGTCAGGCCGCCGATGATCGCTGCAGCGCCCGCCACGAGGACGAGCAGGATGCCGGCCCCCGCCAGCGACCGGATCCCGAACAGGCCCGACAAGGGTATGAAGTGGAGCCCGACGACCCCGAGGATCCACGGCTGAGAAATCTGCTGTGGCCGGTGAGGCCGAGCGCGGCGGCCCCGACTGCGGTCAGGGCGACCGCGAGGCCCACAGTGACGCCATACGCCCGCCGGCCCGCGCGCTGGGCCATGGCCGACCCGTCCTCACGCCGGCGCAGCACGATCAGCGAGAGCAGCGCCAGCAGCACCCCTAGCCCGGACCCGGCCGCCAGGAGCGGGCTCCACCCCGGCGGAGGGCCTTCCTGCGCCCACCCGAACCATACGAAGGCGGCGGCGCCGAGCACGAGCGCGTCGGCGGCCAGATCGCGACGGGTCGCGGCAACCGGGCCGTCACGGTCAACGTCGTGCAGGCTCACCTGACCTCCACCTCTCGTCGTTGTGGCGTTCAACGGAGGCTACTGGGGGTCGTGATCGTCGAAGGCGTGCCAGGCGATGGCGCCCACCGTGATGATCGCGATGACGGAGATGATCCAGACGGGGTCCATGCTGATCTCCCTTTCCTGTGTGGTCTGGTGTCCGCCCGAGGGCGGCGCGTGGCGGCGGCGTCACAGCCGGTCCGGCCCGGCGGCCCTGCCGGCCGGTCCGGGATGAGTTCGCGGGCCGCGTGACGCGTGCTCGTTCTGCGTCTCGCAGCCGGTCGCGCTCAATGGCCTTGGCAAGCTTGTTGGCAATGTAGGGATGCATCATTTGTGGCTTCCTTGGATTCCTGACTACACGTCAGACGCTATCCGGCGTTTAGGCGGGATTCGTTCCTAGGCTGAAGAGCTTCTCGGCGTCGCCCTGCGCTGGTCCGTCACCACCTCGTCACCCGGAGGCGTCTGCCAGACTCGATCCCGTGCCGTCTCCTGCCACGCGTCTGCTCGAGCTGCTGTCGCTGCTGCAGCTTCCTCGGGACTGGACCGGGGCGCAGCTCGCGGAGCGTTTGGATGTCAGCGCCCGCACGGTGCGCAGCGACATCGAGCGGCTGCGTCAGCTGGGGTATGCCGTCCACGCGACCCGCGGCGGCATCGGCGGATACCGGCTCGGCGCCAGCGGGTCGGCGATCCCGCCGCTGCTGCTGGACGCCGAGGAGGCGGTCGCGGTCGCGGTCGGGCTGCGCACCGGGGTGAACTGCATCATCGGCGGGATGGAGGAGACCTCGGCGCTGGCCCTGGCGAAGCTGGAGCGGGTGCTACCGGATCGGTTGCGAGGCCGGGTACGTCACCTGAACCGGTACACCGTTCCGCTGCCCGCCACGCAACCGGTTCCCGTCGTCGACCCGGCCCGGCTGACCCAGCTGGTCGAGCTGTGCCACGCCCGGGAGCGGCTGCGGTTCACCTACGAGGACCTCGACGCGGGCGAGCAGGGCGGGGGTGAGTCACGGCATGAGGTCGAGCCGTACCGGCTGGTCAACCGCGGCCATCACTGGTATCTGCTCGGCTACGAGATCACCGAGCAGGCCTGGCGGGTCTTCCGGGTCGACCGGATGCAGCCGCGTACCCCGACCGGGCCACGGTTTCGCCCGCGAGAGCTGCCCGCGGCGGACCTGGCCGACTACGTCAGCCGACGCGTCCCCGATACCGCGTGGCGCCATCGAGCCCGGGTCACGATCCACGCCCCCGCGGCAGCCGTCCGAGACCAGGTCGTGGGCGCCGAAGGGAGCGTCGAACCGGTCGACGAGCACGCCTGCGTGGCGGTGCTGGGCGGCGAGAGCCTGACCGCGATCGCGCTGGTCCTCGGGCGACTCACCAGCGACTTCACGATCATCGAGCCGGCCGAGCTCGTGGCGGAGGTGCAAGCCATCGCCGACCGGTATCACCGCGCGGTCCAGCCGGTCGTCGAGTCTCGGAATGATCCAGACGTCGCGCGGCTGTGGCGGCAGTAGCTGTCGGTTGAGGTCGCGGCCCAGGTACCCGCAGAACTTCTCGTATGCCGACGCCTGTGGGCCGGTCGCGTCCTCGGGACCAGAGTCCCGGTGGGCGTCGGTGCCGCCAGTGCCGAGCAGGAGTTCGAGGACGTCCGCGCAGAGCTGCTGATCGAGGAGATCGAGCTGGTCCGCTCACGCTCGATCTCGGGGTCGGCCCAGGGCAGCAGGAACTCGAGAGGGATGGTGACCCTCCGCGCGGCCTGCCGCATCGCCTCGCACATGACACCCCCCCGAAGATCGCCGCACGGATCCGCGGATCGGCCACGGCGAGCGGGATATCTATCGGACTGGCCGGCGTCATCCCCGAGTACCCGATCGGCGCGTCGGCACCGATCTCTGGCAGCGACTCCAGCGCATCGATCGTCTGCGGGGCGCGTGCCCGGGTGTGGCGTGGCCAGTTGGCCGACAGGACGATCGGGAGCGGGCTGCCCTCGCCCGATGGTTGGGTCACTGGCTGTGCGGCGGCACCCACGGCGCAGCCCTTGCCCGAGATCCGGCACGAGACGCGCTGAAGGCGGTCGGCGTGAAGTCGCCGCAGGACGCGTGCCGGCGCGAGTCCGAGCGAAGGTCGTAGATCGAGTAGCAGTTCGTGTCGGGCCGGGTCGGCTCGTTGGGCATCAGGATGGCCAGTGACCGGCCCTCGTCGATGGCGACGATCCGGCCCTGAACGGGTCAGTGTGTCGGGAGCGGCCCGGGTGGTGCCCCAGACGTGCGTGACCGTGTCGCCGCCGAGCTGCACCGTCACGTAGTAGACGGTGCCGCCGACTGTCGTGTTGGCCTCTCCGCGGTCGCCAGCGATGCGTCTTCGACGTCATGGGCGTCGCGCCACCGGAGGGTGCCCGCCATGTCGACCGTGACGATGTGAGTGCCGGCGCCGTTGACGAGCACGTCCTGCACGTCGGCCAGGGCCGCGACGACACGTCCGGTCCGATCAAGGATCGTGAGAGGTTTGGTTCGTCCGGCTTGTGGCGCATCGATGAGGACACCGCCGCCGCGCAGCCGAGGACATACTGGATACCCGTTGATAGCGGCAGCCGAATCGTCCGTTCGCCGTCGTGGAAGGTGCCACCCGCGGCGTAGACGCACGAGACCACGCGATCGTCCACCGCGAAGACGTCCACGGTTCTGCCGCGCCGGGCCGCCGCGATGCGTTCGGTGCGTTCGGAGATCCCAGCGGCGAACGCTCGGTGGTAGTGGACGGCGGCCCCCAGAGCGACGGCGGCCACCTCCAAGGACAGCGCGTTGACGGCCGGGTCATCGAACCACCCGCGGCCCAGCGCATGGTGGATCACCAGCACCGAGGTGCGGTGATCACCCACCCC
>NZ_JAKDLO010000275.1 GCF_030452765.1 Intrasporangium sp. | reverse complement strand
CCATCGGCTCCGACCGGCCACCCACGCCCCAGCAGCCAGCCCCGCGTCTCGTCGATGCCTTCGAGCGAGGGCTCGACGCCCCGATCTGCCTCACGTGGGAGCTGACCTACGCCTGCAACCTGTCCTGCTCGCACTGCCTGTCCAGCTCGGGGCGGCGCAACCCGCGAGAGCTGACCACCCAGCAGTGCAAGGCCGTCCTCGACGAGCTGCAGCGGATGCAGGTCTTCTACGTCAACATCGGCGGCGGGGAGCCGACCGTCCGTCCAGACTTCTGGGAGCTGGTCGACTACGCGACAGATCACCAGGTCGGGGTGAAGTTCTCGACGAACGGCGTGCGGATCACACCCGATGCGGCACGCCGGCTCGCCGCAAGCGACTACGTCGACGTGCAGGTCTCGCTCGACGGGGCGACCGCTGAGGTGAACGACGCGGTCCGCGGCGCGGGGTCCTTCGCCCTCGCCATCCGCGCGATGGAGAACCTGCACGACGCCGGTTTCGAGAACTTCAAGGTCTCGGTCGTGATGACCCGGCACAACATTCCACAGCTCGACGCCTTCGCCGCCCTCGCCGAGCGCTACCACGCCCAGCTGCGGCTGACCCGGCTGCGGCCGGCCGGCCGAGGCGCGGCCGTCTGGCACGAGCTGCGCCCCCTGCCGGGCCAGCAACGCGAGCTCTACGACTGGCTCGTGCTGCACGGCGAGAGCGTGCTGACCGGAGACTCCTTCTTCCACCTCGCGGCCTACGGCGAGTCCCTCCCCGGCCTGGGCCTCTGCGGGGCGGGCCGCGTCGTCTGCCTCATCGACCCGGTCGGGGACGTCTACGCGTGCCCGTTCGCGATCCACGAGAGCTTCCGCGCCGGCAACGTGCTGACCGACGGCGGCTTCGGCACGGTGTGGCGCACCTCGAGCCTGTTCGCCGACCTGCGCGCCCCACAGACCGGAGGGGTCTGCTCCTCCTGTGCACACCACGACACGTGTCGCGGTGGCTGCATGGCCGCGAAGTTCTTCACCGGGCTGCCGCTCGACGGACCCGACCCGGAGTGCGTGCGCGGCCTCGGCGAGGCGGCGTTGGACGAGAGCGCGCAGCGTCCCGCCCCGAGCCCGGACCACAGCCACCGGACCTCGCCACCGCGCCCGCGGCCGGTTCCGGTGCGCATCCTGTCCGGCCCCCCGGCCGCGCCGGTCAGCGCATGCCAGCAGAACCCGCTCGCGGGCTTCGACCCCGACCACCAGTAGCGTCCCCGCAGCAGAAGCAGATCCACGCCTGCGGCAGCGAGCAGTGCGCGGCTCGAGCAGCTCGGCATCCGTCGCGCGAACCCGTTTTCCCCTTCGTACGGTCGGGTACGGGGTTGCCGTGCGGCTGCGGCGCAGTGAGTTCGACCTACCCGGGCTGCGGCGGATCCGCCGGGGCCGAGGATTCTCGTATGTCGACGATGCCGGTGCACGTGTCTCCGACAAGGACCACGAACGGATCCTGGCGCTCGTCATCCCGCCTGCCTGGCGGGACGTCTGGATCTGTCCCTACGCGAACGGACACATCCAGGTGGTCGGCACAGATGATGCCGGACGGCGGCAGTACCTCTATCACCCGGCTTGGCGGGTGCAGCAGGACGAGGAGAAGCATCTGCGGGTGCTGCGTCTGGCACGTCACCTGCCCGTCGTCCGTGAGGCGGTCGGCCACCGGCTCCGGCGGCGCGGGCACGGCCGAGCGCGCGTGGTCGCCGTGGCGCTACGGATGCTCGACGCCGGGCTGTTCCGCACCGGGGGGGAGGAGTACGAGCAGATGCACGGGAGCTATGGGGTGGCGACCCTGCTGCACGAGCACGTCACCGTCCGGGGCGACGTCTTGACGTTCTGCTTCCCGGCGAAGTCGGGCATCGAGCGTGAGGCGCAGGTCACCGACCCCGACCTCGCCCGTGCGGTGCGGTCCCTGCGCAGAGCCGGCATGCGCGGTGACCGGCTGCTGCGCTACCGCATCGGCGACGAGTGGCATGACCTGCTGGCGTCCGACATCCGATCCGAGTTCAAGGACCTCGCTGGTGAGGAGTTCACCGTCAAGGATCTGCGCACCTGGGCGGCCACGGTCGTCGCGGCAGTCTCGCTGGCCCGGCTCCTGGCGGAGGCGGGGCCCGACTCGGGCGAGGACCACGCCGGCCGAGAGAAGGCCGCCTTCGCGGAGGTCGCGGCCCAGCTCGGCAACACTCCCGCTGTCGCCGAGTCGTCCTATGTCAACCCGCGTGTCATCGAGCAGCACACCGAGGGGAGGACCGTGCTGCGGTCGCTGCGTCGCTCGCTCACGAAGGCGGATCGTCGGCGGCTGGCCCGAGGAGATCTCGCCATGGTCCGCGACCGCGATGCGCTCGACAAGGTGGTGCTGCGATTCCTCGAGCGGGCTTACGACACGTGACCATCAGGTCCCCAGTCGCGCGTCATCTCTGGGACTCGGCAAGGGCGACGAACCCGGCTCGAGCCTGCGCCAGGATGGCCTCGAAGGTCGGCGCGCCCTGCAGTGGCGAGCTCTCCAGCTCGTCCGCCCACGGCTCGACGCGTGCGAATCCCTCAAGGATCTGCTCGATCGTGTCGTCCGGGAGCGCGGCGATGAGTTCCGGCAGTTCCTCCTGCTCCTCGGCTTCGGCGTGGTGGGTGACCGCCGCGCCGAGTAGCCCGAACTGAGTCAAGAAGGTCCGGGGATCATCGATCGACTCGAGATGCGCGATGACCGCTGCCGCCTCCTGCTCCTCGGTGATCCGGCGCGCCGAGACGTCGTCGTGGCTGAGAGTGACCAGCCCCTGCGGGTGCAACAGCGTCTGCTCCGCGGCCTCGTGGACGGCCAGGAAGCGGAGGAAGTGGTCGAAGGCAACGAGGCGATCCGCCTCTTGGGGCGTGGCGACGACCGTCAGGAGCGCCCTGATCCTGGCGTGCTGCCCGCCGATGACGGCCAGGAGCTGCTCGCCCGGTGTCGTCACGGCTCGCTCCCGGCAGCCCAAGGTCTCAGCGTCTGGGCGTACTCGTGACCGTAGGTGTCGCAGAAGCTCATGTGTCGCACCTCCATCTCGGTGGTTCCGGTCACCGCTCACTACCCGGGCCGGCGACGTCTTAACCCGACGGGCAACACACGGTACTGACCCTCCGACCCGGCTGAGCGGCATACGGACTCGGTATGCCGCTCAGCGACGTGACGCGTCGGGCGTCACGGCGTGCGCGTGAGGAGCTCTTCGAGGAGGGCAGGAGCGCTCGCCGGGTCGCCGAGCTCGGCGAAGGCGGCCCCGACCGCGAGCGCCAGATCACGCGCCTGGTCGCAGTCGCTCGCCGGCGCGAGGACGCACAGCTCGTCGATGGCGGCCGCCGCGCGCACCGCGGCATCCGTCCCGTCCTCGCCGGGGCCGCTCGCGCGGCAGTCGGACAGCAGCACCACGACGCGACGGGACGCTCTCGAGCCGGCCAACACCTCCGCGGCCCGGGTCAGGGCCTGGGACAGCCCGGTCTCACCGTGCCCGACGAGCCGGAGCACACGGTCGACGACGTCCTGACCGGGAGCGGGGTCGTGCAGCCCCCGCAGGGTCACCACGTCCCGGCCGAACGCGAGGACGGCGAGCTCGTCCGGCATCCGCAACGCACACGCGGCCGCGAGGACGGTGGCGTGGGCCAGCCGCTCCCCCGTCATCGAGCCGGACTGGTCGACGAGCAGGACGAGCGCGAGCGTGCCGCGCCCCCAGTGGGTCATCGTCAGGTCGTCCAGGGACACCGGGCGGCGCTCGGCGTGGGCGCCGGCGATCGCCTCCAGCGAGGCGTCGACGTCAAGATCGCCGTCGAGGCGTCCGCGGGACGCGGTACGCCGATGGACCCCGGGACGGTCGGCGATCACCCGGGCCACCCGGTCGAAGATGAGCTGGGCCGAGAGCCGTTCGGCCGCGGCGCGGAGGGCGGGATCGGTGGCCCGGCGCATCCGGGCCATGACGGTGACGGTGCCCGCTACGTCGTCGGACAGTGCCTCGCGCAGGGCGTCCTCGTCGACCTGTCCCACCGCAGGGGAGATCCGTTCGAAGCCCGGTGCGGTGGCGAGCTCACCGCGACCGACCTGCCGGTCGCCGGGCTTGCTGCGCGGTCGCGGTCGTCGGGGGCCCGGGCGGGGGGCCCCGGGCCCGCCGCCCCCCCCCGCGGGCCCGGGGGGGGGGCCCG
>NZ_JAKDLO010000274.1 GCF_030452765.1 Intrasporangium sp. | reverse complement strand
CTCTCGATCGGGTTTGGTGCACTCTCGATCGGGTTTGGTGCACTCTCGATCGGGTGGGGGGCGGGCTCAGCGGACGTCGACGTGGACGACGCGCTGCTCGGCCGGCTCCGACTCCCACGGCCGGCGCAGCGTCAGCACGAGCTCGCCCGTGCCCTGGGCGGTAGCCCGGACTCCGAGCGCGAGCGTCCGGGCCTGGCCCGGCAGCGCCCGGTCGACCGGCTCCACCTCCGCCTGACCCTCCGTCAGGAACGCAGGCACCTCGGCGATCGACCACAGGTAGCCGCCGCCGGACTGCTGCTCGAGCCGGACGAGCAGCTCGTCGCCTGGCGCGATCTCGATGCGGTCCCCGTCCTGGGGCTCGGTCATCACGTGCTGCACGATGCCTCCTCGGCCTTTCTCGAACGCCCTCAGGCCGACCGCCCCCCTGGACGGTCGGCCATCGGGCGAGCTGTCGGCTCACCGGACGTGGTGGCTCACCAGACGTAGAGCGTGCCGATCGTGCCGGCCGGGTTCTCGTCGACGTAGGGCGCGGTGCCGGTGGCCCGGGCATGCGCGGCGAGCAGGGTCATCGTCGTCGAGCCGGTGTCGGTCAGGTCGCTGAGCTTCTTCCATCCGGCGGTGGCGAGGTAGGCCCACGCGTTGCGGTTGGTCTGCTCGGCGTAGGTGGCCACGACCTTCTGCCCGGTGATCGGCGTGCCGGCCGAGGCCGGTGGGCCTGACGTGGCGGCCTGCGGCGGCTCCATCGTCGGGGCCGGGCCGGTGGCCGCAGCGGCGGACGCGCCGTCGACCTGGGTGGCGTCGCCCACGAGCAGCCGCAGCTCCTCGTCGCTGAGCGGGTGCGGCTGGGGAGCATCGGCGGTGACGGCGAGGCTCACGCCGTGGTCAGGCCGCGGGTCGGTGCTGGCCGTGCTCCTGGCCGTGACGCGGGTCGACTTCGTGGTCGTCTTCGATGGCATCGGGGTGCTCCTCAGTAGGCGTAGACGGTCTTGATGGTGCCGTCGTCGGAGTAGGCGTTGACGTAGGCGTCCTTCTCCTTGGCGGTGAGCAGGTCGGCGAACATCGCCACGTGCGCAGTCCCGGTGGCACCTCCGACGTGGAGCCAGCCGACGTCCTGCACGTAGACCCAGCCGTTGCGGTCGTGGCCCGTGCTGTAGCCGCCGATGACCTTCTTCGCGGCCGTCCAGGAGCGCAGGTTGACCCCGGTCACCGCGACGTTCGCCCAGGTGTCGATGTAGCACTCGCCGTAGCGGATCAACCCGTAGCCGCCCATCCCCCAACCGGTCCCCCAGCTGTTCTTGATGATCCAGGCCTGCTGGGCATCGTCATAGCCGACGATGGCGACGCAGTGCCCACCCTCCTGCTTGCCCGTCGTCTGCTGGTAGACCCCGGACTTGTAGCTGAAGAAGTCGGTGTAGACGACGAAGCAGCCGGTCACCGGGCCGACAGTCGTCAGGTGTGCCTTGATGTCGTCGACCTTGTTCGTGAGGTCCACGGCCCCGGTCGCCTTGGCGCGGTGCTGCTGCCAGCTCGCAGGTGCCGAGCCGCCGTTCGTGTTGCCGGCCGTGTAGGCCCACTCGGCCTCGAAGCAGATGCCGTCGTTGGTTGCGAAGGTGAGGGCCGGCATGGGCATCCACCCCGTGTCGCAGGTGACGCCGACCGTCGAACCCCATCCGTAGAACAGGTGAGCCTCGGAGAAGTCGGAGTCGAGCGTCGGCATGCGCCGCTGGTAGCGGGCAGTGCCCTCCATGACGGCGACCGAGCCGAAGGCGACGCAGGAGCCGCACTGGGCCTGGTCGCGGATACCGCTCACGTAGCTCTGCCCACCGACGTTGCGCAGGTCGAAGGCTGCCGGCAGGGCCGCGCCCTCGGCCGCTGGTGCCTCGAGCAGACGCGCCCGCAGCCGGACGGCGCGCTGTTCGAGCAGAGCGCGGTGCTCCTCGTCGGGGAGCGGGACGCCGAGCCGACGGGCCCGTTCGATGCTGCTCAGGCGGGTGAGGTGGTTCTCGGCCGCCTCCCACGGATGGTTCTGCGTCTCGAGCTCGCGCTGCACGGCGCTGACGTCGACGCGATCCTTTCCTGCCATGGTGGTTCCTTCCTGGTGGACCGCTCCCTCGAGTTGGGAGGGGCACCGATCAGAGGCGGGGCCGTTCTGGCTGATACGCCCGGGACAGGCGCTGCTCTGGGCCGCGCTGCCGTGAGCAGCGTGCGCTTCCGCTCGGAACCCCGCACGGCCGAGGGTGGACGCATGACGACCGACCCGATCGACCCGGCCCAGGTGCTGGACGAGGAGCTGCACCGTCGGCTGTTCGAGGGCCGGACCCTGCTGCTGCAGGGCCCCCTCGAGGACCGCAACAGCAACCGGCTCTGCACCGGCCTGCTCCTGCTCGCTGCGGACGACCAGCACACCGACATCCGGCTGCTCGTCAACTCCCCCGGCGGATCGGTGCCGGGCATGCTCGCGATCCGCGACTGCATGCGCACGATCCCCAACGACGTCATGACGGTGAACCTCGGCATGGCCTACAGCGCAGGCCAGTTCCTCCTGTCATCGGGGACGCGGGGCAAGCGCTTCACGATGCCGCACGCGAAGGTGCTGCTGCACCAGGGCTCGGCAGGGATCGGCGGCACCGCGATGGACATCGCGATCCAGGCGGACGACCTGCGGCACACGCGCGACACCGTCCTCGGCTGTATCGCCGAGGACACCGGTCAGCCCCTGGAACGGGTCGAGGAGGACTCACGCCGGGACCGGTGGTTCACGGCCCAGGAGTCGCTCGAGTACGGCTTCGTCGATGCGATCGTCCAGGCCCTCGAGGAGATCATGCCGCGACACGGGACACCGGTCGGCCTGAGAGGTGGGCGATGAGCAGCTTCCCGATCCCCTACGTCACGACCCGGACCGACCGTGGTGAGCGGACTGTCGACATCTACAGTCGGCTGCTCGCCGACCGGATCATCTACCTCGGCACCGGTATCGACGACGGTGTGGCAAACGCGGTCATCGCCCAGCTGCTGCACCTGGAGAACGACCATCCAGAGGCACCGATCTCCTTGTACATCAACTCGATCGGCGGTTCGATCCCGGCGACGCTCGCGATCTACGACGCGATGCGGTTCGTGCAGGCCCGGGTGGAGACGACGTGCGTGGGACAGGCCGCGGCGACCGCAGCGGTCCTGCTCGCGGGCGGCGAGCCGGGCTCCCGCGCGATCCTGCCACATGCCCGTGTCGTCATCCACGCTCCCGCGGCCCAGGGCCGCGGCGCCGTGCCAGACCTCATCCTCGAGGCTGACGAGATCGAACGGGTACGCACCATGCAGGAGCAGATCCTCGCCGAGCACACCGGCCGGACCCGGGAGCAGGTGCGAGGCGACACCGAGCGCGACCTCATCCTCACCCCCTCGGCAGCGGTCGACTACGGGATCGTCGACACCGTGCTGACCCCACGCCTGCCGGCCGTCCTGCCCGTTGGGTGACGGCGGTCCTGCCAGTTGGGTGACGGCTCCCTCAGGCGGCGAGGAGCTGCACGCGACCGCCCGCGGCCTGCCCTCCCCGCCGCGACCCGGGCAGCTGCCGCGCCCCGGCCTCGACGAGGTCGCGCACGGTGAGATCGAGGGCGCCGGCGACCGCCGAGAGCATCTCCGAGGAGGCCTCCTTGCGGCCCCGCTCGAGCTCTGAGAGGTACTGCGGCGAGATGCCCGCCCGGTCGGCCACGTCGGCGATCCGCTCACCTCGGCGGTGCCGCTCATCGCGCAGCTGACGTCCGACCGCCTCGCGCCACAACGGCTCCGGCTCGCTGGATCGGGGCGCCACCGTCCTCGTCCCGCGCGCCGGGTGCAACCGTACGACGGTGTCCATGTCATGACGGTAACGGTACGAGCCCCCGGGCCGGCGTCTCGTTCGCTCTCGGCGCAGGGGCAGCGTTGACGCGTGGCAACGGGGCCCGTGCGTACGCCCGGCGCGCGGGGCGGCGGGTGTCACGGGACGACGGCAGGTTCACACCCCGTGACCGCGAACGGTGGTCGGGGCACCAACCTGCGGGCGGCAAAGACCGCAGCGCGAGTCCGGGAGCCTTGACCGTCAGATCCGTTAGCGGTAACTAACGTTAGTAATGACTAACGCAGCTGCCCTGTTGGACGCGATCGCGAACGGATCACCCCGAAGACCCATGCTCTCATCGTCGCCGGGACCGAGGAACTG
>NZ_JAKDLO010000273.1 GCF_030452765.1 Intrasporangium sp. | reverse complement strand
CTCGTCGAGCGCTGGGGCCGGCGGGCCGGGCACCTGGATGTCGTGGACCTCACCGTTCTCGTCGACATTGGCCGGGCGCTCGGCCTCGGCGTCGAGATCCGCGACGCTGCGGCGCACCTCCTCGTCCGCCGTCCGGTCGGCACCGAGGGCGGCGGCCCGGCTCACCCGCTGGAAGGTCGCCCGTCCCCAGCGCAGATCGTGCCCGATGTGCTGGGCCTCGATCTCGGCCGAGGTGTGCAGGACGCCGTCCCTGTCGGCAAAGGTCTTGGTGGACAGGTTGCCCTCGATGATGACGGGCTGGCCCTTGTGCAGCGAGGCGGCCGCGTTCACGGCGACGGTGTCGAAGGCGATGACGCTGTAGAAGCTCGTGTCCAGGTCTGCGTAGCTGCCATCGGCCGTACGGCGGTAGGGAGTCGTGGCGACCCGGAAGGTCGTGTACGTGCTGCCGTTGCGGGCGGCCCTCGGGGTCGGGTCCGTGACGACGTTGCCGTGCACGGTGACCTTGGTCTCGTTCATGATGGCTCCTCCTGCGGTGCAAGGTGGTCGGTGAACCGGCGGCGCCGGTCCTGCCGACCACCCTCGTGCCGCCGGACCGAGGGCGCGAGACCGGCCCGGGACGGTGTGGACAACACGGTGCGCCGTCTGCGGGCTGGGGACGGATCCGGATCGACGCAGTGCCCGGCCCTGCTCAGGCTCGCGCCTCGTCGAGCTTCACTCGGGTGCTCCGGTGCCGCTCGAGCACCTCCCCGACCGGAGCGATGACCCTCGCGTCCGTCACTGCCGCGACTGCCTCGTGCAACCGCTTGCCGATGACCGACCGGCGTCGCCGGGAGCCCACCTTGGCCCACCACCGCGAGAGCACCCCGAGCCCGATCCCGCCGAGCAGGCCGAGCACGAGCAGGAGGGCCGGTACCGGGACGACCCCGACCGTGGGCGTCGCCGGCTGCGGCAGCTGGAGGAAGCCGAGCACGAAGAGCACGACCAGCCAGAGCAGCCCGGCGACCGCGCTGAGCCCGAGAAGCCACTGCACCACGTTGACGACGTGCCACCACACCGGCCGACGAGCCCGCAGCGGAGTCGCGACGATCGCCTGGTCGAGCGAATCGGCCAGGGCACCTCCTCCCCCCGCAGCGGCGGCGTCGAGCGCCTGTTCCCACCGGTAGGGCAGCCCGGCTGCCGCCTCACGAACGAACGAGCGGGTCGCGACCTCGACTGCGGAGGCCGTCGACACGCTGGGCGCCGGGATGGACGACCGGCCGAGGACGGCCCGCACGTCGGAGCCCTGGATGGCGATCGGGATCGATGGCCGACGGCCGGCCCGGTCGAGCCGCAGCCGACGCAGCGGGTCCGCAGCGAACCCCCTGGTCCAGCGGGTGAAGATCCAGCCGGTGTGCGCGAACGCCTCGCGCCGGTAGTCGCGTGCCACGGCGTCGAGCACGATCGGCACCCCGCCCGCCCGGGCCAGTGCATCGTCCAGGTCCGTGCGCACCAGGCGCGCAACGTCGGCCTCCGAGTCCGAGACGTCCGCACGCAGCCGGGTTGCGCTGGCGTTCACGTCTGCCGCGAGCCGTTGGCGTGAGGCGGCATGCCCCGCCACAGCCCCGGCGAGCCGCTGCCGCAGCACGTCGACCCCCGCACCCGTCCTGGCCGAGGTCGTCACGACCCCGACGCTGGGCACGCCGTCGGCAGCGAGCAGACGCTTGAGGTCGAGCACGCATGCCGAGACGTCCTCGCCCTCGAGCAGGTCACACTGGTTGAGCACGACGAGGGTCACCGCCTCGTGGGCCGCTTGCAGCCTGACGAAGTCGTCATGCAGCCGGGCATCGGCATACTTCTGCGGGTCGGTCACCCATACGAAGACGTCGACGAGCTCCAGCACCCGCTCCGCCTCACGACGATGCTCGTGCACGCGTGAGTCGAAGTCGGGCAGGTCGAGCAGCACGAGCCCGTCGAGCGACGCCGCGCCGTTCGCCTCGACCGGTGGCTGTGCAACACCGGCGACGACATGACGGGCGTCGACCTTGAGCCAGTCGAGCAGCTCGCTCGCCTCGGACGAGCCGAAGATCGCGGCCGTCGGCTTCGACGTCGTCGGGCGGCGGGCCCCGACCCGGGCGACGCCGGCCCCGACGATCGCGTTGAAGAGCGACGACTTGCCGCTGCCCGTCGCGCCGGCCAGCGCCACGACAGTGTGGTCACCTGCGATCGTGGTGCGCTCCTGGACCTTGTCGATGACGCGTCGCGCTACGTTCGCGGCGTCGGGGTCGAGCTCGTCTGCGCCGCTGACGAGCCCGAGGCTGAGTGCGGTGACGCGAGCCAGGAGCTCTTCGGTACTGATCGGTGTGGCCGCCCTGGTCGCTGGTCGGATCGGGCTCATCTCGCCGCCCTCACGGCTGCGGCGGCCGCCGCGAGGACGGCACCGTGGTCCTGCTCGACGTGCACCGCGCTCACCGCTCCTTCGTACCTGCCCCGCTGCTCGGCATACAGCGCAGCGACGCGCGTCTCGAGCTTGTGGCGGGCCTGCTTCGACAGCTCCCGTACGGCCTGGTCCCCGAAGATCGCCTCGAGCAGCTTCTGCCCGACCACCGCGGTGCCGCCCGCGATCCCGACCTCGGCGCCGGTGATCCCGGCGGTGCTGGCGAACGTCACGAGCATGAGGACGACACCGAGGCCGTTGACCCCGTAGGCCATGATCCTGGCCGTCGTGCGCCGGTCGCGTCCCTCCTGACGAACCATCTCGAGGATGTCGCCTTGCCAGTCCCGCACCAGCCGCCGGACCCGCTCGTCGACATCGGGGCTGGACCGCAACAGGGACGGGTCGGCGGCGAGCAGATGGCCGCCGCCGGGCAGGGCGCGCCACCGGCGGGCCGTCCAGGTCGCGGCGAGCTCGGCCTGGTTCGCGACGAGCGACTCGACGCCGGTCTGCAGGGCCGCCCCGAGGTCAGCGGCTCGCGCGGGCTCGCCCTTGACGAAGGAGGTGAACCGGTCGCGCAGCCGCGACACCGTGGACTCGACCTGGCGGAAGAACTCGCCCGTGCCGACGAACTCCTGCCAGCGCGCCAGGACCTCGCCGCGCAGCAGGGTGCCGTCCCGCATGCCGTCCTGCACGTGGGAAAGCGCCTCGGCGTATGCCGCCGAGCCGACCTCCCGCAGGTCGCGGGCCGCGCCGTCCTGCCGGGCCAGTGCCTGCCCCAGAGCCCCGGCGCGTGCATCGAGGGACTCGAGGGCCCCCGACAGGGTGTGCCGGACCACATCGGAGCGGGCCTGCGCGTCGCCGGCCAACGCCTGCAGCCAGTCGTGCAGCGGGGTGATCTGATCGCGGGGCAACAGCCCGTCCGTCAGGCGGCTCTCGACGATCGTGAAGAGCGGCGCCCGGCCCAGCCCCTGCTCGCGGAGCATCCCGGCCAGGTGCGTGCGGATCTCGTCGACGGCCTCGGGCGGCACCCGGTCGAGCACGACGGCGACGGAGGTCCCTCGCTCGGCCGCCTCGCGGAGCAGCTCCCACGGGACGGCGTCGGCGTACCGGGCCGCCGTCGTGACGAACAGCCACAGGTCCGCGGCGGCAAGCAGCTGCGCGGCGAGGTTGCGGTTGGCCTCGACGACGCTGTCGATGTCGGGCGCGTCGAGCAGGGCCAGCCCGACGCTGACGGCCTCGGTCGCGACGAGCCGGACCGCCCCCGCAGCGGTCGTGTCCTGCGGGGCACCGGTCACTCGGGCCAGACCGGGCAGGATGCGCTGGTCGGCGAACCACCGCGCATCCTGGGGGTGGTGGATGAGCACGGGCGACCGGGTCGTCGGTCGCAGGACTCCGGGCTGGCTGACCTCGCGACCGACGAGGGAGTTGACGAGGGTCGACTTGCCCGCGCCGGTCGAGCCGCCGACGACGGCGAGCAGCGCCGCGTCGAGCGACGTGAGTCGGGGGATGACGTAGTCGTCGAGCTGGTCGAGCAGGCGACCTCGGGCGACGCGGTCACGGGCCACGTCGGGCAGGTCGAAAGGCAGCCTGGTCGCCTCGACCGCAGCGCGCAGCCGGGTCACCGCCTCCAGCAGTGACTCGGCTGCGACCCGTCGCCCTGACGCCACAGCGGCAATCCTTCCCTGTCCGCGAGCCGGCACCAAACCTCGGCCTCGTGCGCGTGTCGTCAGAGCCGACAGAGCCGTTCGAAGGGCCGGTCGGGGGGAGCCGGGGGGAGGAACGGAGGACGCC
>NZ_JAKDLO010000083.1 GCF_030452765.1 Intrasporangium sp. | reverse complement strand
CGCCCCCCCCGGCGCCCGGCGGCGGGCGCGGGGGGGGGGCCCGGTGTGTTGGGGGGGCGGCCCAGACCTGCCCGTAGGGCTCGGGGACCGGCGCGGCGTGCCCCGAGGCGAAGCTCTCGAGGGCCCGCAGGACGTCATCGGCGTGGGGGCGATCGCCCGGGTCCGGGCAGAGCGAGGCCCGCAGCAACGGCACGAGCCTCGGGTCGACACCGGTCAGGTCGACCTCACCGGCGCGGACCCTGCTGAGGACCGCGTCCATCCGCCCGCGCCCGAAGGGTGGGCGTCCGGAGGCGGCATACGTGATCGTGGCGGCCCATCCCCACCAGTCGGTCGCGTCGGTGATGGCGGCGCCCTCGACGAGCTCCGGCGAGAGGTACCCCGGAGTGCCCATGACCAGACCCCCGACCGTGTGTCGGACATCGTCCTGCAGGTGCGCGATCCCGAAGTCGATGAGGACCGGCTCGCCGTCCTCGATCAGCACGTTGCCCGGCTTGATGTCGCGGTGCACGACGCCGCAGGAGTGGATCGCGCGGATCGCCTCGGCGACGCCGCGGGCGAGCCGCAGCAGGGCCTCCGGCTCGAAGCGCCCGTCCCGGGCCACGACCTCGTCGAGTGACGGGCCGGCGACGTAGCGCGTGACGATATAGGGACGTGGCCCCATGACGTCGGCGTCGAGGACGCCCGCAACCCGGTCGTCGCGGATCAGCGAGAGCGTCTCGACCTCGCGGCCGAGCCGGTCGCGGGCGTCGGGGTCGACGGCGACGTGCGTGCGCAGAACCTTGATCGCGACCGCCCGGCCACGCGGGTCGAGGCCGAGGTGGACCACACCCATGCCACCCTCGCCGATCTCCTCGATGAGCCGATAGCGACCCAGCCGCTGCGGCTGACGCCCGTCGCCGGAGCATCCAGAACCGTCCGACTGCGCACCGGTGGGCAGGGTCGTGGTGACCCGCTCGGTCCGGTCGTCGGTCGCCATGCCTCCTAGGTTAAGCCGCTTCGGCTACTGGGAGATGTAGTCGCGCAGCTGGTCACGCTCCGACTGCAGCTCGTTGAGCCGGCTCTTGACGATGTCGCCGATGCTGACGATGGCGATCAGGCCGCCGCCCTCGTCGACGATCGGCACGTGACGGACCCGTTCGTTGGTCATCGTCGCGGCGAGCGTGGCGATCTCGTCGGCGGCCGAGCCGGTCGTGACCTCGCTCGTCATGATCGATGAGACCGGGCCCAACAGGATCGCTGTGCCGTCCGTGTGCAGACTGCGCACGACGTCCCGCTCTGAGACGATGCCGTCGACCGACTTGCCATCGGTGCTGACGACGCATGCACCGATGCGGTTCTCATGGAACAGTGCGAGCAGTCCGGAGACCGTCTCGTCGGGTGTGATGGTGACGACCCCCAACCCCTTCGACCGGAGCACATCGGAAATCTTCACGTCGACCTCCTCGCGTGAACGTGAGCTGCCTTGGCTCGACAGTAGAGCGAGCCCGGGCTTCGCGCCAGACGTAGACGGTTACAGTGGAGGCAAGATCGACGAGGAGCTGATTGGGTGTCGTCCACTCCGGAGCGGAAGACCTTCGACCTCGTCATCGCGGCCAACCGGCTCCCGGTGGACCAGGTCGTCACGGATTCGGGCGAGGCGGAGTGGCGCCGCAGTCCCGGGGGCCTGGTCACCGCCATGGACTCGGTCATGCGCGACCAGCCCGGCGCCTGGGTCGGTTGGGCCGGCGAGCCGGGCGAGCCGCCTGCCCGCTTCGACCAGGGTGGCGTGCACCTCGTCCCGGTCGGCCTGAGCGAGGACGAGGTCCACCTCTACTACGAGGGGTTCTCCAACGGCACCCTCTGGCCGATCTACCACGACGTCATCGTGGCGGCCGCCTTCCACCGGGACTGGTGGGCGGCCTACCAACGCGTCAACCTGCGCTTCGCGCAGGCGGTGGCCGATGTCGCCGCGCCCGGCGCCCGGGTGTGGGTCCAGGACTACCAGCTCCAGCTGGCGCCGGCCTACGTGCGAGCCCTGCGACCCGACGTACGGATCGGGTGGTTCAACCACATCCCCTTCCCACCGGTCGAGCTGTTCGCCCAGCTGCCCTGGCGTGGACAGCTGCTCGACGGGCTCCTCGGTGCCGACTTCCTCGGCTTCCAGCGCCAGGCCGACGCGCAGAACTTCGTGCGGGCCTGCCGCCAGCTCATCCATGCCGAGACGAGGGGAGGCACGGTGGCGGTGCACGACGGCTCCGGCCGGCGAGTCCGGGCCGCCGCGATCCCCATCTCGATCGACTTCAAGGGGCTCGAGGCGCTGGCCCGCCAGCCGTCCGTGACGGCCCGAGTCGCCGAGATCCGCGAGTCGCTGGGCAACCCCAAGGTCCTCATGCTCGGCGTGGACCGGCTCGACTACACGAAGGGGATCCGGCACCGGCTCAAGGCCTACCAGGAGCTGCTGGCCGAAGGTCAGCTCGGCCCGCCCGACGTCACCCTCGTGCAGGTGGCCACCCCGAGCCGCGAGCGGGTCGCCGCCTACCGGCAGCTGCGGGAGGACGTGGAGCAGCGGGTCGGCCGGATCAACGGAGACCTCGGGGTGATGGGGTTCCCGGCCGTCCACTACCTGCACCACTCCTACCCACGCGAGGAGATGGCGGCCCTCTTCAGAGCGGCCGACATCATGCTCGTGACCCCGCTGCGCGACGGCATGAACCTCGTGGCCAAGGAGTACGTCACGTGTCGCTTCGACCTCGGCGGTGCGCTCGTGCTGAGCGAGTTCACCGGGGCGTGGCACGAGCTGCACCAGGCGTTCGCGTGCAACCCCCACGACATCGAGGGGCTCAAGCAGACGATCCTGCGGGCCATCAACACGCCGGCGCCGGACAAGCGCCGGATCATGCGGGCCCTGCGGCGCCGCGTCGCCGACCACGACGTGCAGCGCTGGGCGTCGCGCTTCCTCGCCGCGCTCGACGCGGCACCCGCCCGCGCGGAGGGCGGCCCGTGAACGGGGCGGGCGACCTCGGGGCTGCGGCGGGGGACGGCCTCGGCGCGGCGCTCGAGGCAGCGGCGGGGGCCGAGCCTCTCCTGGTCGCCACGGACTTCGACGGCGTGATCGCCCCCTTCGCGCGCGACCCCATGTCGGTCCGGCCGACCCACGGGGTCATGCAGACGCTCCGCGACCTCGCCGCGCAGCCCCGGGTGCGCGTGGCGCTGGTGTCCGGGCGCGACCTGGCGACCTTGCGTCGGCTCTCCGGGCTCACCCCTGTCGATGCCGTCGTGCTGGTCGGCAGTCACGGCGCCCAGTCGTCCGACCCGTCCGTCGAGTCGGCGATGGGGTCGGCCTCCGTGTCCGCCGAGGACCTGGTGCGCCTCGACGAGCTCGAGTCGCAGGTCCGCGCCCTCGTGGGCGCGCGCCACCCGCGGGCACGGGTCGAACGCAAGGCCGCCGGAGTCGTGGTCCACACGCGCGGACTTCCCGACGCCATCGCCGGCCCGGCGCTCGACGAGGCGGCCGCGCTCGGTGGGGACGAGCCCGGTGTGCGGGTCCTCGCCGGAAAGTCCGTCGTCGAGCTGTCTGTCTCGGCCGCCGACAAGGGGACGGCGTTGCTCGCCCTGAGCGCGGCGGTGCACCCCCGGGCCCGGGTCTACCTCGGCGACGACGTGACCGACGAGGACGTCTTCGTCCGGTTCGAGGAGCCGACCGACGTCACCGTCAAGGTCGGTGCCGGACGGACCGCCGCACGGTTCCGGGTCCCCGACACGGACGCGGTCGCGGCCCTGCTCACCCAACTGCTCGCCGAACGCTCCCTTCGGGGGTGAACCAGACCCGCCCACCGCTGGGCCCGGACGGTCCGTTCGGGGAAGGGAGGTGGTCAGCGTCGGCGCATCGCACCGGTCGAGCCGCGCACGACGAGCTCGGGACGGAAGACGTACTCCGCGCGAGGCGAGGGCTTCCCGGCGATCTCGTCGAGCAACGCCCTCGCGGCCGCCTCGCTCATCGCGACGACGCTCTGCCGGATCGTCGTGAGCGGCGGATCGGTGTACGCGATGAGCGGCGAGTCGTCATACCCGACGACCGAGAAGTCCCGCGGCACCTCCAGCCCCCGCTTGCGTGCCTCGCGGATCGCGCCGAGGGCCATCATGTCCGAGCCGCAGACGATTGCCGTGCAGCCCTTCTCGATGAGCCGGCCAGCGGCCGTCGCGCCGCCCTCCACACTGAAGAGGGACCGCTCGATGAGGCCGTCGACGTCCGAGCGCCCGAGCAGCGACTGGTAGGAGCTGCGGAAACCCGCGATCTTGCGGACGACCGGCACGTACCGATCTGGACCGACGGCCAGGCCGACCTCACGATGCCCGAGCTCGACGAGGTGCTCGAGCGAGAGTCCCATCGAGGCCACGTCGTCGTTGGAGATGAAGGGCGCGTCGACCCCGTCGACGTACCCGTTGACGAGCACGAGCGGCAGCCCGCGCTCCCGTAGGGTGACGTAGCGCTGCGCGTCGCTCGTGACGTCGGCGTGCAGACCCGAGATGAAGATGATCCCGGAGACGCCACGGTCGAGCAGCATCTGGACGTAGTCGTCCTCGTGCACTCCCCCGGCCACCTGGGTGCAGAGGACGGGGGTGTAGCCGCTCCGTGCGAGCGAGTTCTCGATGACCTGGGCGAAGACGGGGAAGATCGGGTTGGTCAGCTCGGGCACGATCAGGCCCACGAGCCCGGCGCTCTTGCGCCGCAGGCGGCTCGGGCGGTCGTAGCCGAGCACGTCGAGGGCCGTGAGCACCGCCTGCCGGGTCGACTCCGCAACGCCGGGCCTGCCGTTGAGCACCCGGGACACCGTCGCCTCGGAGACCTTCGCCTGCTCGGCGATGTCGCGTAGCCGCGCCTTCACCTCGGCCTCCTGATGCGCGGTCGGGGGCCGCCGTCCGTCGGCTTCCACGTCCAGACCCGCACGTGTGGGCCGGACGAGGGCAGCGTGACCTGTCGCTTGCCGATCCGCGGCGGCGGGCCGTATGCCGCTCGCCCCGCGCCGACGCCCGCCAGGTGCCGCACGGGGAGCCTGATCGGCTCGTGCGCGGCACGGGTGAGGTGCACGAGCGCGGTCTCGTCGGCACTCTCGCGGAGGAAGACGATGGCGTCGTCCGCCGCGTACACCCAGCGCAGCCCGCCGACGCGCAGGGCCGGCGATGCCTTCCGGCCAGCGATGAGACCTCGATAGACCTCGAGGAGCCTTGTGTCCCAACGGGCCTCGTCCCAAGGCATGGGGCGTCTGCCGTCCTCGCCGAAGGTGCCCTCCATGCCGATCTCGTCGCCGTAGGTCAGCATCGGCATCGAGGGCATCGTGAAGAGCAGCCCGGCGGCGACGTCGACGAGGCGCGTGTCACTGCCGACCAGCGTGCGGATCCTCGCCACGTCGTGCGAGCCGACGAGGTTGAACGAGTGGGTCAGTGACTGCCACGAGATCCGGGACGTGAAGTCGCGCATCGTGTCGACGACCGAGCGGGCGTCGAGCACCGGCGCCGGCGCCGGCACCCCGAGAAGGCCCCGGTCGCCGTTCGCCTCGCGCAGCCAGGTCCAGACCGGCCTGGCGAACCCGGCGTAGTTCATGACGCCGTGCCACCCGTCGCCGGGGACGTCGGTCGTGTAGTCGTGGAAGTGCTCGCCGACGATGAGCGCGTCCGGGTGGTGCCGGGCCACGGTGGCGCGCATCTGGCGGGCCACTTCGTGGTTGAGGTCGACTTCCCGCCACCGGCCGGTCATGTTCGCAACGTCGACCCGCCATCCGTCGAGACCCCCCGAGCGCCCGAGCCATTTGCGAACGACACCCCGGGGATGCTCGAAGACCCGATGGCGCAGCTCGGCGCTGCGGTGGTCGAGCTTTGGCAGGGTGGGCACGCCGAGCCACCCGACATGTTCGCCGTCCTCCCAGATGTAGAAGTCGCGCTCGGGGGCCCGCCTGCCGCCCGGGCCGGTGGCTGCGCGGAACCACTCGTGCGTGACGCCGGTGTGGTTCGTCGTGAAGTCCCCGAGGACCTTCAGGCCGCGCGCGTGGGCTGCCCGGGTCAGCCGTCGCAGCGCAGCGTCGCCGCCCAGGGAGGGGTCGACGGCGTCGAAGGTCGCGGCGTCGTAGCGGTGGTTGGACTCACCGGGAAAAACGGGGGTCAGGTAGACGACGTCGGCGCCGAGGCGCTCGACGTGGTCGAGGTGATCGGTGATCCCATCGAGGTCACCCCCGTAGAACTGTTGTGCCACGGCACGATGGCTCGTATCGACCGGGTCGTCCCACTGCGCCGGGATCGCCCAGTCCGGCGCGGGCCTGGAGTCGGCGCGACGCGACCGAGCGAACCGGTCCGGGAAGATCTGGTAGACAACGGATCCCGCTGCCCAGTCGGGCGGAGGGACCGGCGCGCAGACCAGCCGGAAGTCGCTTGCGTCGGGCACGTCACGGTGGTGGATGCCGGTGCCGTTGAGCCACGTGTACCCTGTGGGTCCGCCCGAGAGGAGGAACCGGTAGGTCGTCACAGGGTTGTGGCAGACGACGGTAGCCGACCACCAGGCATCCGGCTCGGTCGTCCGGGCGAGCCGCGCCGCGGTGAACTGCTGCTCGCCGTCAGGGGCGGTCCGCACGTGGACCCCAGTCACCTCAGCTTCGAGGGGCACCCGCACGAGCAATTGCACGACCTCGCCGAGCCGCGGCGACAGGCTCGAGACGTAGCGTTCTGATCCGTCGTGGTGGGGCTCAAGGTGCCACGACGCAGCCCGCGTCCGGGACGCAGTCACCGCCACTCACTTAACCGAGCCAGCGGTCAGGCCACCGACGATCTGCTTCTGCACCGCGAGGTAGAGCGCGACGACGGGGATCGAGCACAGCAGCGCCCCGGCCGCGAACTGCCCGAACAGGCGGTTCGCCTCATTGCCCTTGCTCATGCTGTAGAGGCCGACACCGACCGTCTGCGAGTCGACGTCACGCAAGAAGATCGACGCGAGCATGAACTCGCTGAACAGGCCGATGAACGAGAGCATGAACGTCGTCACGAGGATCGGCATCGTCAAGCGCAGGATCATCGTGAAGAAGATGCGGGCATGTGAGGCCCCGTCCACCTTGGCTGCCTCGTCGAGCTCACGCGGCACTGTGTCGAAGTAGCCTTTGAGCAGCCACACGTTGGCGCCCATGGCGCCCCCGAGGTAGACCAGACCCAGCCCCAGCACCGTGTTGAGGCCGAGCGCCGGCACGATGTCACCGATCCTGGCGAACATCAGGTAGAGGGCCACGAAGGTCAGCAGTGCGGGGAACATCTGCAGCAGCAGCAGCGAGAGCAAACCGGCGCGGCGACCCCTGAAGCGCATCCGCGAGAAGGCGTAGGCAGCGCAGGCACCGATGAACACCTGACCGAAGGCTCCGATGAACGCGATGAGGATCGAGTTCTTGAACCACGTGGCGAAGGGCCTCGCCGGGTCGTTGAAGAGCGTGTCGAAGTTGTTCATCGAGAGGCTCTTCGGGATCAGTTCGGCCGAGCTCAGCGTGCCCGAGGGGTTGAGTGCTGCAGAGACGAGAAAGACGATCGGGAACAACGCCCAGATAAGCGCGACGACGGCCAGGGCGTGCCGCCACCACACGGCCCCACCCAGACGCTTGGGGGCTCGATCCGTCGTGGTCGTCCTCGACGACTGGGCCGTCAGGGTAGCCGGTGCGGCCAGCGAGGCGGGCTCGGTGGACATCAGTTGACCTCCTCGAGTGCAGCGGTGCGCTTGAACCCGACATAGCTCATGAGCGCGACGATGAAGAAGATGAGGATGGAGACAGCAGCAGCGAGCCCGTAGTCGGGCGAGACCCCGCTGAACGCGAGCCGGAACGCGTAGGTGATGAGCAGGTCGGTGGAGCCGATGCTCGTGTTGTCGGATTCGAACGGTCCGCCGCCGGTCAGCAGGTAGATCAGGGTGAAATTGTTGAAGTTGAAGGCGAACGAGGCGATGAGCAGTGGCCCGACCGCGACGAGCAACAGCGGCATGATGATGGAGCGCAGGGTGCGGGCGGGGTTGGCACCATCGATCTTGGCCGCCTCACGCACGTCCGTCGGGATCGACTGCAACGCCCCAGTGCAGATGAGGAACATGTAGGGGAAGCCCAGCCACAGATTGGCGATGAGGATGGCTGCCTTGGCGGCCCAGGGATTGCCGAGCCAATCGACGTCCAGACCAGTTAACGTGTTCACAAGCCCGAAGTCCTGGTTGAACATCGAGGCCCACAACAGCGCAGTGACAAAGCCCGGAATGGCGTAGGGCAGCACGAGCAGTGAGCGATAGAACCCTCTGCCCCGCAGCTTCGCATCGTTGAAGAGCAGGGCCAGGAGCATCCCGAGGATGAAGGTGGTCCCCACCGAGAGAGCTGCGAAGGCGAGGTTCCACCCGAAGATCTTGAGGAACCCAGCCCGGATGGTCGAGTCGGTCAGGATCGTCTGGAAGTTCTTGAACCCGACGTTCTCGGCCCACTGTTGCGGGAATGCCTGACCGTTGCCGTCCTTGGGCACGAACCGAGCATCCTTGACCACATACACCTGCCCGGTGGCGGTATTGGTCAGGGTGTCGCTGGCCTCGTCGTAGGTGATCGTGGCTCTGCCCTCGAACGCCTCGCTCAACCCGACCGCCTTGATCCCGCCGCCGTCGCCGGTGGGCACGGCGAAGGTGGCCAGGTCCTTGCGGTCGTTGATCTCGCGAGCATTGAGCACGGTGAATCCGGGCGCCGTGGTGACCTTGCCCGACTCGGTCCTCACCACGCCGTCGGGAGACAGGTCACTCAGACCCTTCTCGTCGCCGACCTTGAGACTGCCGTCGGGGCTGGTGAGCAGGAAGAACAGGTTGCCGGTGGCGACGTCATCGCCCTGCTTGACCGCGATGCTCAGCTTGTACCGGGGTGCACCGGCCACCTCTTGCACCGAGTTGCGCTTGATCGCCTCGATCGTGTCGGCCTTGCTGATCGTCTGTCCGTTGGTGAAGGCCGTGCTCACGGTCATGACGATCGGCCACACCTGCAGCCCGAGCAGGAGGATGAGGCCGGGTATCAAGTACTTGGCCGGGATGTTTCGCCTGGTCGAGTAGACGGCGAGCACCGCCATGACCACCAGGGCGAGCACGACGATGTAGAGCGTGTAGCCCTGGTCGGCGAGACGCGTGGCCAGGTAGTAGGCGCCGACAATGACCAGCGCGAGAGCCGCCCACTTGACGATGACCGCCCACAGTGGGGGCTTGGCCGTGATCTGGTCGGCAGGCGACGACTCTGTGGCCTGAGACATGCGAAACCTCTATCCGGAGGGAAGGACAGCGTGGGGCGGCGGCAAAGGGTGCCGGTCCGGTGGTCGGGTGGCGCGCCCGGCGCGGGTGGCCGATGGCGAGAGCACCGCCGACCACCCGAGCGGGAGTACAGAAGAGCCTGGTCAGCCCTTCTTGATGTTGGCGACGATCTCCTTCTGGGCGGCGTCGAAGCGTGCCTTGGGAGCAGCCTTGCCCGAGATGACGTCGGCCGAGGCCTGACCCAGCGGGCCCCACACGGCGTTCATGGCGGGGATGTTCGGCATCGGCCTGCTGTCCTTGCCGGCCTCGAAGAACGCCTTCACGTCAGGGTCGGTGGCCGCGACCTCCTGGTAGGCAGCGGTGAGGGCCGGCGGGCGTTTGAGCGCCTGGAACAGCTCGAGCTGCACATCCTTCTTCGTGATGTAGTTGGTCACGAACTCCTGCGCGATCGAGGCGTTCTTCGCCTTCGAACTGACGTAGAAGAGCTGCACGCCGAGGAACGGCTGCATCTGGCCGCCGCCATGGAGGGTGGGCAGGTTGCTGATGGCGTACTTGATGTTCGCCTTCTTGGCGTTCGAGATGGACCACGGCCCGGTGAAGAAGTACGGCGACTTGCCGGCGTCGAAGAGGCCCTCGGCGTTGTCGTCACCGACGTTCGTCGACAGGACGCCCTCCTTGCCCAGCTTGGCCAGCACGTCGGCGCCCTGGATGGAGCCCTTGCTGTCGACGATCACCTTGTTGGGGTCGAAACCGCCGTCGGCGGTCGGGGCGAAGATGCCACCGCCGAAGGCACTCATGTAGGGGTAGGTGTAGTAGGCGTTGCCGACCTTGCCGACCTGCTGGAGCAGCACGTTGGTGACCTTGGGGTTCTTCGCCTTGATCGCCTTGCCCGAGGCCACCAGCTCGTCCATGGTCTTGGGGGCGTCAGGGGCGAGGGCCGTGTTGCGCATCAGCGCGATGTTCTCGACGGCGTACGGCACGCCGTAGTTCTGGCCGTTGAACTTGGCCGCGTTGATCGACTGCTTGCTGAACTGTGACGCGGTGTCGGCCGACAGCTGGATCGGGGCGACCGTGTTCTCCTGCACGAGCTCGCCGAGCCAGTCGTGGGCGCCGACCACGATGTCGGGGCCCTTGCCCACCTTGGTGGCGTCCTTGAACTGCTGGCGGGTGTTGACGGCGATCTGAACCGAGGTGGTGATGCCCTGCTCCTGCCCGAAGGCATCGGCGATCTTCTTCACCGTCGGGGCGCGGTCGGCGTCCGTCCAGATGACGAGGTCGACGTTGGCGTCGCGCACCGGCGCGTCGGTCGTCGACGACGGGGTGGGGACGGCGGCCGCCTTGGTGGCGCCGGCCGATGCCGTCGAGTCGGGGGTGGACGGGGTTGACGACCCGCCGCAGGCGCTGAGGGCCAGGGCGGCAACGCCCGAGATGGCCATCGCGCCGATGACACGCTTGTGCATGGATTCTCCTTCGAAGCCAGGTGGCACACGCCGCCACCGGTGCCGAGAGGTTAGCAACAAGATGACTGCAAGATCCAGCCGTCTTGCAGCAATTTTTTGCAACGATCTGGTCTCAACCCTTGGACAAGCCGCTGTCGGCGGCCCCCCGGTCACGGTGGCACAGCGCTGGACCTCGTTGTTCGGCCACCCTTGGAGGGTGACGTTCAGGATGCCTCACCACGAGACACCATGGCCGGGGACTGGCGGCGACGACGTCCGTAGGACATGATGGCCCTGCCGCCCGTCCGGGTGAGCACGCCCTTTACAACGGATCGTCCGGCACGTTCCTGCCGGTGAAGGAAGGCAATGACGCCATGGCAACTGTAACTTTCGACGACGCCACCCGGCAGTACCCGGGTAACCCCGTTCCCTCCGTCGACAAGCTCAACATCGAGATCGAGGACGGCGAGTTCCTCGTCTTCGTCGGCCCCTCCGGATGTGGCAAGTCGACCTCGCTGCGCATGCTCGCAGGCCTCGAAGAGGTCAACGCCGGCCGCATCCTCATCGGTGACCGAGACGTGACGAACCTCTCGCCCAAGGACCGCGACGTCGCGATGGTCTTCCAGAACTACGCGCTCTACCCGCACATGTCGGTCGCCGACAACATGGGCTTCGCGCTCAAGATCGCCGGCATCGACAAGTCCGAGATCCGCAAGCGCGTCGAGGAGGCGGCCAAGATCCTCGACCTGTCCGAGTACCTCGACCGCAAGCCGAAGGCGCTCTCCGGTGGCCAGCGCCAGCGCGTCGCCATGGGCCGCGCCATCGTCCGCTCGCCACAGGTCTTCCTCATGGACGAGCCACTGTCCAACCTCGACGCGAAGCTGCGCGTGCAGACCCGCACCCAGATCGCCTCGCTGCAGCGGCGGCTGGGCGTCACGACCGTCTACGTCACCCACGACCAGGTCGAGGCGATGACGATGGGCGACCGGGTCGCGGTGCTCAAGGACGGCATCCTGCAGCAGTGCGACTCGCCACGGCGCATGTACGACCACCCCGCCAACGTCTTCGTCGCCGGCTTCATCGGCTCGCCCGCGATGAACCTGCTGGACGCGCCGATCGTCGACGGGGGCGTCGACGTGGGCGGGCACATGGTGCCGGTACCACGCGAGGACCTGGCCAAGGCATCGGGCCACGTGACCATCGGGGTGCGCCCCGAGGACCTCGACGCAGCCGCGGACGGCGACGGCATCCCGGTCAACGTCGACGTCGTCGAGGAGCTCGGCGCCGACGCCTACATCTACGGCTCGACCCAGGCCAAGCAGCTCAAGGGTTCGGAGGACGACGAGGCCACGCCGTTCATCGCCCGCGTGGACGGGCGCAGGCCCCCGGAGAAGGGCACCCTGATCCACCTCAAGCCGAAGCCGGGCCACATCCACGTCTTCAACTCCGAGAACGGCCTGCGCATCAGCAACTGAGGTCATGAGCGGCTGGGACCCGGCTCACTCGCGCAACACGCCCGCTCGGACGCGCTCAGTCGCGAGCGGCGGGCCGGCTCGTGGCAACTCGCCAGTGCCGGGCACGCAGGTGCCAACCGTAGGCGATCGCGGCGCCCGGGATCTCGCAGACGTAGGTGAAGAAGCTGAAGAGCAGCACGCCCGCCATCGTGACTGCCGGGTCGCCGCCGAGTGCGATCAGCACCGCCGCGGCACCCGTCTCGGCAAACCCGGTCCCACCTGGCGTGAGGACGACCACGGTGAGCATCCGCCCGCAGGCATAGCCGGCGGCGATCTCGGCCGGGCCGAGGCTGCTCCCCACGGCGGCGAGGCAGGCCCACATGAGCACGCCCTGCAGGGCGACGTACGCGAGCATGCCGAGCACGAGGGAGCCGCGCTTGGCCCGGAGCAGGTCGCGGGCGCTCTCGCGCAGCGTGGTCAGCTCCTGGCCCAGGTCCTGCGGGGAGGGGCGCCGAGTCAGCCGGGCCAGCCTGGTGACCGCGGTCGTGGCGCCGGCGATGACCCGCGCGGACACCCGGTCACTGACCAGGGCCATGGCGACGAGGGCGATGACGGCGGCGCACACGACGGCACCGATCCCAGCCGGGACCAGGACGGACTCGCCCACGCGGGCTCCGACGAAGAGCAGCCCGGCCACGCCGAAGATGGGCAGCGCGAGGCGCGCGACGATGTTCCACACCCCCGTCACCGCGGTGAACAGGCCGATGCTCCGATGGCCCAGGCCGTACTGCCGGGCCATCGCCCACGTGGCCCCGACGCCGACGGCACCGCCGAACGGGACGAGGTTGGACACCCCGCTGCCGACCAGGTTGAGCACGAAGGCCTGTCCTTTGGTCAGCCCCGGGAGGGACGCCGTCATCACGAACGTGTAGGCCCACAGCCCCACCAGCCACAGCAACGTGAGGCCGGCCATCTGCCAGGGCGAGACGGAGGCCAAGGCATGCAGCGCGGCATCCCAGGAGGCGCCCGTGACTCCCGGCAGCACGACCCCGAGCAGGCCCACGAGCAGCGCCGTGGAGAGACCCACCTGCACGGCACGCCGCCAGGAGCGCGCAGTCCGATGACCCTGGACGGCGTCCGTCGACGCCGGCGACGCCGGCGGGCGCATCGATCCGGTGCTCGCTGTGCGCGTCGGAGTCTCAATGGTCACGGTGCTCGGTTCCTCACGGGGGTTGCCTGCTGAGAGGAGGGGCCGAGGTGGCCGCCTGATACCCAGAGTGCGCCGTGAGGTACCGCCGAGACCACTGGGTTTCACCCCGATCCGGCTGGGGGTTCTCCCTGATTCCGCTCAGCCGCGGGCCACGTGCGGGCCGCGCACGTCTGACCAGGGCGGTCAGTCGCGCTTGGCGATCACCGGCATCTCGACCGTGTCCACCCCGACGACGGCCTCCTCCTCCGGCTTGGCCGGCAGGACGGTGCGCACGTAGTCCCGGATCGCCTCGTCGAGCAGCACGTCGTGCCCGGCCTGCTCGCTGAGGTACCAGCGGTGCTCGAGGACCTCGTGGAACAGCTCGGCGGGCTCGAGCCGGCCGGTCAGCTCACGTGGGACGGCCCGGGTCACCGGCTCGTAGACCTTCCTCAGCCAGTCGTGGGCGAGCAGCTCCTCGTCGTCGTTCTGGCGGTCCGTCGCCGCAGCGTAGCCGTCGAGGTCGTTGAGCAGGCGGCGCGCCTGGTTCTCCCCCACGTCGAGGCCGGTCAGGCGCAGCAGCCGACGGGAGTGGTGGCCTGCGTCGACGACCTTGGGCTGGATCTGGATGTGGGTGCCGTCGACGTCGGTCAGGATGCTCAGCTCGTCGACATCGAAGCCGAGGTCGTTCAGCCGGCGGATCCGCTCCTCGACCCGCCACCGGTCCCCGACCCCGAAGCGCTCGGTCGCGGTCAGCTCACCCCACAGCGAGTGGTAGCGCTCGACGATCGAGGCGGCGATGTCGAAGGGGTCGGCGTTCTCGTCGAGATAGCCGCCGGCCTGCAGGTCCATCAGCTCGCCGGTGATGTTGACCTGCGCGATGTCCAGGTCGTGGGCCCGCTGCCCGTCGGAGAGCGAAGCATGCAGCTCACCTGTCTCCGCGTCGACGAGATACGCGGCGAAGGCCCCCGCGTCCCGGCGGAAGAGGGTGTTCGACAGGGAGACGTCACCCCACCAGAAGCCGTCGAGGTGCAGCCGGACGAGGAGCAGGGCCAGCGCGTCCATGAGCCGGACGGCGGTGTCGGGTCGCAGGCTCTGGCTGAACAGGGCGCGGTACGGCAGGGAGAACTGCAGGTGCAGCGTGAGCAGGCACGCGTCGAGCGGGGTGCCGTCGGTCGCCTCCCGACCGTGCACGACGCCGATCGGCTGGACCCCCGGGACCTCGAGACGCCGCAGACTGCGCAACATGGCGTACTCGCGGTCGGCGATGTCGGCCTTGATCTCCTTGACCGCGAGCACCCGTCGACCCTGCCGGACGAACCGCACGACGTGGCGGGAGATGCCGCGCGGCAGCGCGGCCAGGGTGCTCTCGGGCCACTCCTCGAGAGGCAGGCGCCACGGCAGGTCGAGCAGCTCCGGCGTGGGGCGAGCGGTGGTGATCTGCAGGGTCACCGACCCATCGTGACACGTCGGCTCAGCGACGACCTCCCCGGCGAGCCGACGGGCCGGACGCAGCCGCGACGGCGCTGCTCGGCGGCCCGGAGAGGATCTGCCCGAACATGACGGCGACCCAGAGCAGGAACGTCACGGTGTGCACGACCGTGCACCACAGGCAGATGGCGTGGATCTGTGAGACCTCGGCCCAGACGAGATAGACGACCATGCCCAGACCGATGGTGAGCCAACCCAGCCGTGCCCCGTCGAGCCAGGCCTCGCCGCGGCGCCACACCGCCGGCCAGCACAGCACGAGCAGGACGGCGAAGAAGACGAGCCCGAGCAGCGCCATCGGGATGCCGAAGAGTGTGGACCACTCGCTCGAGGTGACCTTGACGCAGTCGACGACGCCGTTCGCGGTGCAGGCGAGCGTCGCGTTGTCGGTGAAGTGCTCGTACGTGAGGTAGGCGGACGTCAACAGGCCGATGCCGACCAGGACGAGCGAGGTCGGGACGAGCCAGCCCGGGCGCTCGCGCGGGGCGACGGTCGCTGCCGTGCTCCGCGTCGAGCGGGTCATGTCTCGGGTCATGGCTTGAGCAGCGGGGCGGTCTCGACGACGGCCTGACTGCTGCAGACGTCGGACGGCTTGTTGCCGGTGAGGGTGCAGATCTGGGCGGTGACGGCGTTGGCGTTGGCCATGATCGGCTGCCCCAGGTCGCCCTTGCCGGTCAGCATCTGCTCGACGATCTTCGTCCAGGCCGTGTCGTCGCTCAGGCTGACGAAGCTCTGGATCGGCACCCCTGACCCGACGGTCTGGTGGGTGCCGTAGAACGTCCACGGGATGGCGCCCTTGCTCTGCGTGTAGGGAGGTGCGTTGTACTTGGTGAAGAGCGGCTCGATGTCGGACGGGATCGGCTCGAGCGGTTGGCCGTTGCGGTCCTGGGTCTCGATGGCCCGGAACGAGAGGTAGTCGCTCTTGTACGTCACGTCCTTGAACGAGACGGTCGGGATGTTACCGTCCTGCTCGGCCGAGCGGGTGGGGGTCAGCCCCGACACGGTGCCGAACCGGTCGAGCGCCGCCACCAGCGACCAGCGCTCGGTGGCGCAGTACGGGCAGTACTCGGCGCCGACGTAGACGACCTCGGGCTTGTCGCCGTCCTTGAGGACCTTGCCGTCGTCCAGCTTCTGCGGGATCGCGTTGTCGGCGGTCGGCTTGCCCGCGGCGTCGAAGGCCGAGGCCGGTATGGAGCCGAGCTTGGCGATCGCGGCGTCCGCGCCGGGGTTGGCCGAGGCGGCCGGCTTGTCCGGCTGGCTCGAGATGGCGAGCCCGATGACGACCGCGATGATGACGACGACCACCGCCACAGCGGCCGTGATGAGCTGCTTCTGCTGGCGCTCCTTGCGCGCGGCGGCGGCCCGCATCTCAGCGGACTTGCGGGTGGCCTCGGCCCGAGCGGTGTTCTTGCCCACGGATGTCCTTCTCCTCGGCGACATGTCCGGCGTCCTGCGCCGGGCTCAGGGTACCTGCCCGCGCTGTGACGGCGGCACACCTGCTCACCGGTACACGATCGTGAGGTGGTGGGAGTTCCCGCCGGCTGGTTCGAACGGTCAACGGCTCCGGCGCTGCCGGGCCACCTCGTAGAGCGCGACCCCGGTGGCCAACCCCGCGTTGAGCGACTCCACGGCCGAGCTCATCGGGATCGACACGACCTGGTCGCACGTCTCACGCACGAGCCTGGACAGGCCCTTGCCCTCCGATCCGGTCACGAGCACGAGCGGGGAGTCTGTGAGCGCCAGGTCGGGCAGCTCGAGCTCGCCGTGCATGTCGAGCCCGACCACGAAGAAGCCGGCCTTCTTGAAGTCGCCGAGCGCCCGGGTGAGGTTGGCGGCCTTCGCCACCGGGACCCGGGCTGCGGCCCCGGCCGAGGTCTTCCACGCGGACGCCGTCATGCCCACCGACCGGCGCTCCGGCACGAGCACCCCGTGCCCGCCGAACGCGGCCACGGACCGGATGATCGCCCCGAGGTTGCGGGGGTCGGTGATCCCGTCGAGGGCCACGACGAGCGGCACCCCCGGCGCCTCCGGGTCGATCAGGTCGTGCGGGTCGGCGTAGTCGTACGGCGGCACCTGCAGGGCGATCCCCTGGTGCACCGCCCCGTCCGTCAGGCGGTCGAGCTCCGCCCGGGACGTCTCCAGGATCGGCAGGCCCACCTCGGCCGCCCGCTTGAGCGACTCCTTGACCCGGTCGTCCGAGTCGATCCGGGTCGCGATGTACATCGTCGTGACGGGCACCGCGGCCCGCAGCGCCTCGAGCACGGAGTTGCGGCCCGCAACCATCTCGGCCGTGCTCCTGCCCCGCCGCTGTGTCCGGGCACCACCGGGACCAGATCCGCCGGGTCTGCGCCCGCCGGACCCGTGCCCGCCCTGCCCTCGAGCGCCCCCTGCGGCGTCCCGCTTGGCGGCCGACTTGGCCTTCTTGTGGGCCGGGTGGTACTCGCGGTCGACGGCCTTGGGTGTCGGGCCTTTGCCCCGCAGGCCTCGCTTGCCCCGGCCACCGGACCCGCTGGTCGCGCCCTTGCCGCTCTTGCGCACCGCGCCACGACGTTGCGAGCTGCCCGGCATGTCATCCCGTCCCGGCGCTGGTGGTCCCGGCCCCGCCCCGGGACCGGCTGAGCGACCACCTGGCTCCCGACGGGGTGTCCTCGATCGCGATCCCGACGGCGGCCAGCTCGTCGCGAATCGCGTCGGCCCGCGGGAAGTCCCGCTCCTGCCGGGCCGACTGGCGTGCATCGAGAGCCTGCGCGACGAGCGCGTCGAGCGCCTCCTCCGTGACCTGGCCGGCCGCCCGGTCGGCCGACCGGGTCCAGTGCTCGGCGAGCGGGTTGACGCCGAGCACTTCCGCCATCGCCACGACCGCGGCGGCCGCGGCGAGCGCCACGTCGCCGTCGCCCTCGTCGAGGGCGGTGTTGCCCGCGCGCACCGTCTCGTGGATGACCGCGAGCGCCCCCGGGACGCCGAGGTCGTCGTCGAGCGCGAGGCGGAAGTCCTCGGGAAGCTCGTGAGCGGCATACGCACTCGCCGGCGGGATCTCGCGGCGGTGCGCCACCCGCTCGAGGAAGCCCTCGATCCGCTCGACGGCGGCAGCCGCCTCGTCGAGCGAGCCCGGATGGTACTCGATCGTCGAGCGGTAGTGGGCCGCCGTCAGGTAGTAGCGCAGCACGATCGGGCGGGTCGTCTTGAGCAGCTCGCGCACCTCGAGGGAGTTGCCGAGGGACTTGCCCATCTTCTGGCCTTTGACGGTCAGCCAGGCGTTGTGCAGCCAGTACCGGGCGAAGCCGAGCCCGGCCGCACGCGACTGCGCCTGCTCGTTCTCGTGGTGCGGGAAGCGCAGGTCGATGCCGCCGCCGTGGATGTCGAACTCGTCGCCCAGATAGCGGCGGGCCATCGCCGAGCACTCGAGGTGCCAGCCCGGCCGGCCCGCACCGAACGGCGTCGGCCACGAGGCGCTCTCGGGCTCCTGGGCCTTGCGGCCCTTCCACAGCGCGAAGTCGCGCGGGTCGCGTTTGCCGCGCGGGTCGGCGTCGTCGGCGCTGGCCATGTCGTCGAGGCTCTGGTGCGAGAGGGACCCGTAGTCGGGCCAGGACCGCACGTCGAAGTAGACGTCGCCGGAGCCGTCCGGCGCCGGGTAGGCGTGGCCCTTCTCGACCAGTGTCTCCATCAGCGTGACCATGTCGGTGACGTGGCCGGTCGCGCGGGGCTCGTACGTCGCCGGCAGCACCCCGAGCGCCTCGAGCGCCGCGGTCGTGAGCCGCTCGTTGCGGTAGGTCAGGGCCCACCATTCCTCCCCGGCATCGGCCGCCTTGCGCAGCACCTTGTCGTCGATGTCGGTGACGTTGCGCACGAGCGTGACCTGGTAGCCGTGCCCGGTCTCGAGCCAGCGCCGCAGCACGTCGAACGCGACGGCGAACCGGATGTGGCCGATATGCGGGGCGCCCTGTGTGGTGAGCCCACAGATGTACATCCCGACCTTGCCCGCTTCGCGCGGGGTGAACTCGCGCAGCTCTCGGGAGGCGGTGTCGAACAGTT
>NZ_JAKDLO010000082.1 GCF_030452765.1 Intrasporangium sp. | reverse complement strand
CCTCGTAGCTCAGGGGATAGAGCACCGCTCTCCTAAAGCGGGTTGTCGCAGGTTCGAGTCCTGCCGGGGGCACTTGAGCCGACGGGGTTCTGACCTGCGAAGATGCGGCCAGTCGGAGTGCTCATCTCACGCGCAGGCAGCAGTTATGGGACGATAACGGCCATATGTTCCGCCGAAATTCCGCGGACTTTCGTGCTCAGAGGCCGGCCGTGACACCCGCTCCACTTCAGAGCGGGTATCGACCGCCGAGGTCGACGAACATGGTCAGTTAGTGGTTGGTGGGCTGGTGAGGACTCCTCGCGTCACGCGACTCCCAGTCCTTCTCCATCACCGAGCTGGGCACGAATGGCATCCGGAAGCCTCGCTGCCATGCCCTGCTGGTCGACGTGCACCACAGTGTGCTTGCCACGCACGCACACCCCGGTCGCCCCGCTGACCGTCCATGCGTAGGCGATGGAGCTGGTCCCGACGCGTTCAACGTCCAGCTCGACGGTGTACTCATCCCCCGCGGCCAAGGGCTGCTCGTAAACGGCCGACGTTGCACGCCGTGGGAACCGGCCGATGTCGATCTGCGGATCGACCGATCGGTAGAGCGCGTGCTCGGCATTTTCGGCCCAGCGGTAGGCGGCCGTGTAGTGGTAGCGGCCCGACGCGTCCGTGTCCGACCAGGCGACCACCCCCGTGAGTGTGGCAACGGTCATGCGGGAACGGCCTCCAGTTGCCGCAACCCCATCATCTGGCGGGCCTCCGCCGGTTTGGCGAGCTCCATGCCGAGCTCCGTGATGATGCGCACAGCGCGCTGCGTGAGCTGCAGGTTCGTCGCGAGCTCCCCACGGGCGTAGTAGATGTTGTCCTCGAGGCCGACCCGGATATGGCCGCCGAGCAGCAAGGCGTGCGTGGTCGCTGGCAGCTGTGCGGGCCCGATGCCGGACACGTTGAAGATGGCGCCCTCGGGCAGGTATTCGACCATCGTCTGGAGGATCTTCGGCGTGTAAGGCAGCGCCCCCTGGAAGCCCTTCTCGCCCCCGAGGACGATGTTGACGAAGTAAGGAGCGACGTCGAGTCCCTCGGCGCACAGCGTGGTCAGGTCCTGCAGGATGTGCGCGAGGCTGAACACCTCCCACTCCGGCTTGATGCCGCGCGCCTGCATCTGCTCGGCGAGCCAGCGGGACCGGCTCGGCGTCGTCGTGACGAGGAGCTCCTTGCCCCCGAAGCTGGCCGTCACGGTGTGCGAGTCGAGCGTGCACATCTCGGCACCGACGCCGTCGAGTCCGCGGATTCGCTCCTGCCAGTTGAGCTCCCACAGGTCGTCGTTGAGCCGGACCGGCATGTCGCCGTGGACACCTCCCCCGGTCGAGTTGTTGAGGACGATGTCGCTCCGCTCGCGGATCAGCCTGTTGATCTCGCTGTACACCTCGGGGTCGCACGTGGCCAGACCGTCGGGCCGCCGCGCGTGAATCGCGGCCACGCTCGCCCCCGCTTCCCAGCAGGCGACGACATCGTCGGCGATCTCCTGCGGCGTGACCGGTAGGTGCGGGGTGGACTCCTTGGTGCCCATCCGACCCGTGGGCGCGATGGTCAGGATCACCTTGCGGCTCATGACTGTTGGTCCCTTCTATTGAGCGCGGTGAGCGACTCGAAGTCGAGCTCGATGTCGTGGAACGGATCTTCGTCGCGGCTATGCACGTCGACAGCGAGCAGGGCACCGGTGAGCGGGCAGGCCCAACCGGTCACCGCGAGCTCATCATGGAGCGAATCCCCCACTGTGGTCGGAAGACTCATGGCGAAGCGATGGGCGCCTTCCCGCCATCGAGTCGACCCCGAGGACAGGACCGCGCCATCGAGAGTGCGCAACTGCCAGTCACCCGAGTCGGCGTCGTGGATCGCGACGAGCCGATCGCTGAGTCGGATCGCGCCGTCGGGAACCTCCGTCTCGACAGGCACCGGGTCGGCGAGTGAGTCCGCGTCCACGCCGAGTCGGGCGGCACGCAGCTTCCTTCTGCCGTATGCCGCTGAGCTGGGTTCCACGTCACCCGTGGCCGTCAGTGCCACACCGTAGGTGGTCCGCGCCGCCTCCTCGGTGACGACACCGCGCCGGACGTCCTCGAGGACGAGGAAGGGGTCACGGTCGAGCGGGTCGCCGATCCCTCCGCCGCCCTGCCACGTCACATGGAAGAGATCATCCGGCGTCATGGGGAAGGCTCCGGGCTTCGGTCCCAAGTTGCGAGGCGCTCCCCCGTCCTTGGCGAGCCCCTGGCGGATCGTGCCGCCGGGCAGCCCTCCGCCGAGCCCGGCCGAGTTCGGGACCTCGACGCCGTGGGTCATGACGAGCGCTTCGGCCTCGGGCACGGAGATCGTCAACCCGACTTCCGCGCCGACGCCGCCGCGCCGCCGGCCGGCTCCGCCGGAGTCCGGGGCGAGGCGCCGGTAGTGGTAGAAGAGCGGGTTCTTCTGCTCGTTGGTCTCCACGTCGGCGATCGACGGACAGGGTGCGTTGATCGGGCCGGCGGCATCCTGACCGTCATGATCTCCGAACGCGCCGAAGCCACCGGCCAGCGGATCCATCAGGTGCAGGCCGAAGAGCTGCCCGTGCCGGTCCAGACCACTGAGGTTGAACGTCGCCATCGTGCCGCTGCTGACCGCCTGGGCCCGATGGGAGTACTTCGGCGAGGCCAGCAGCAGCCGGTTGAGCGCTGCCGAGACGACGTTGCTCACGACCCAGACGGCCTCGACCGTGGCACTGCCGACCGGAGCGGGCGGCACCGCGGTGCAGACGAGTCCGTCCGGGGCGACCACGTCCACGGGACGCAGCAGGCCGTCGTTCCATGGGATCCCGAACCCCAACGTCGGTATCAGGGCGCCGGCCACCCCACCGGCGAGACCCGCACGGGAGCAGTTGACGAAGCCACGCGCCTGTGGGGACGAGCCGGAGAAGTCGAAGGTGAGCCGGTCGCCCGTCTTGGTGAGGACGCAGTCGATGGCGTAGAGAACGTTGTTGTGGCCGTCGTGCTCGAGGAAGTCACGGGTATGCACGACGCCATCGGGCAGCTCACGGAGCCGTGCCCGGACCTGGGTCTCCGCGTCGTCGACCATCGACCCCATCACCGAGAGCACGAGGGCCGACCCGTAGCGGTGACACAGGTCGGTGAGCCGCTCCGACGCCACGTTGAGTGTGGCGATGAAGGCCCGGATGTCGAGTCCCACCTGCGCAGGCAGCCGAGTGGCGGCGAGCAGCATGTCGAGCACGTCCTGCCTCAGCTCACCGCCGTCGACCAGCTTCACCGCGGGGATGCGCAGGCCCTCCTGCCACACCTCGGTCGCCTTCGGGGACCAGGACGCGAAGTCCATGCCACCCATGTCCGTCTCGTGGGCCATGACACCGGCCCACCCGACCAGCTCTCCGTCGACGATGAGCGGGGCGCACATCTGGACGTCGTTCTGGTGCAGGGCACCGACGAACGGGTCGTTGCCGATGATGCGGTCGCCGTCCTTGAGCTGGGTGCCGTTGGCGAGCAGGTGCCGGATGAGGGACCCGACGGGTGGCGCCTCGAAGGTCACCTGGTGGCCCATCGTGACGAACTCGCCGTCCGGGAGGTAGATGCCGGTGAAGAAGTCACTCGCCTCGGTGACGGTGGGGCTGCCGCTGACGGACTGCAGGGCGAGGCGCATCTGGTCGGTGATCGCGACGAGCCGACTGCGGATGACCTGGCGGACGACCGGGTCGTCGGTCAGAGTCGGCGTACTGACCGAAGTGGCGGTCATGGGAACTCCGTTCTCAGGTGAGGGAAGAGGCTTGCGGCTCAGGCGCCGACGGTCACGTGGATGAGACCGAGGTCGTCGGTCGTGGCGCGACCACCGGGCGGGATGACGACCACGCAGCCAGGCAGCTGCACGAGACACGGACCCTCGAGGTCCTGTCCGGCTGCCGGCCAGCGGCACGCGAACACCCCCGTGTCGTCAGGGCGAGCGGGATCGTCGAACACGACCGGACGTGAGCCGAGGCGCGTGAATGGCTCCCCCTGCACGCCGGCGTCTACGGTCGTCGCCTCCCTGGTCGCGACCGCGCGCACCGACAGGATCTCGAAGCCTGCCTCGCGGAAACCCGCGCCCTTGCCGTAGAGCTGCTCATACTCCTTCTCGAAGAGGCGAAGCAGATCGGCAACGGCGGACAGGTCGGGAGCGTCCGGCAACGCGACGTCGAGATGGTGTGCCTGCCCGTGGTAGCGCACAGACGCCGAGAACGTGACGGCGCTCAGGTCGGCACCCGGCATCTCCGCGAGCGCCCGCCGCTTGGTGTCTGCGACCGCGGCAGCGATCGTCGCGACATCGTTCGGCGAGGGCTCGACCCCGCTGGGAAGGCGCACGTAGGAGGTGCGGGAGGCGGTGGTCTTCAGATCGCTCGTGCCGGCGCCGTAGGCGGACTGAGCGGTGGCCGTAGGCGGCACGACGAAGCCGTCGAGGCCGAGCTCACGACACAGCGCCCACGCGTGGGACGGTCCGCTCCCTCCGCCTGCGATGAGCGTGAACTCCCTTGGGTCGTGGCCCCGTTCGATGGTCACCGCGCGCAGCAGGTCAGCCATGGCGGAGTCGAACACCACGCGGATCGCGCGGGCAGCTGCCATGGCGTCCAAGCCCAGCGGCATACCAATGGTGTTCTGGATCGCGTCCTCGGCAGCGGCTCGATCGAGCACGATTCCGCCGCTGCCGAACGCTTCCGGGTCGAGGACGCCGAGGACGAGGTCTGCGTCGGTGGTCGTCGGCTGCGTGCCGCCCTTGCCGTAGCAGACCGGCCCCGGCGCGGCGCCCGCGGAGCGGGGACCGACCGTCAGCACGCCGCCGTCGACCGCGGCGATCGACCCTCCGCCCGCACCGATGCTGGCGATGTCGACGCTGGGCACCCGCATGTCAGCCCCGCCGAACGTCACCTGCTCGCTGATGAGCGGGGCACCGTCCACGACGACTCCGACGTCGAAGCTGGTGCCGCCGACGTCCATCGTCAGGACGTGGGAGGTGCCGAGCGCCTGGCCCAGCTTCTGGCCGGCGACGACGCATGACGCGGGGCCGCTCAGCAGACCGTTCACCGGGCGCTGGGTGACCGTGCTCGCGGGGACGACTCCCCCGGCGCTGGTCGTCATCATGATCGGCGCAGTCATGCCGAGCGCGGCCAGTTCGGCCTCGAGCCTGGTCAGGTAGTGACCGGCAATGGGACCCAGGGCGGCGTTGGCGACGGTCGTCGACGCGCGGGCGTACTCCCCCACGGACGGTGCGATCTCGTGAGAGACACTGACGAAGGCGTCCGGCAGCAGTTCTCGCACGAGGGATGCGACGGCGATCTCATGGTAAGGGTTCTCGGTCGCCCAGAGCAGGCAGATCCCGACCGCCTCGACGCCGGCATCGGCCAGCCGGCCGATCGCTTCGCCTGCCGAAACGAGGTCGAGCGGGGTCCGGATGACACCGTCGGTGTCGATGCGCTCGTCGACCTCCTGGACGAGGGTGCGCGGCACGAGCGGGGGGATCTGCCCGCGCAGGTGGTAGTCACCGAGCTCGAGGCCGGTCAGGCCGGCCGTGCCGCGACGCAGCCGGCCGATCTCGAGGACGTCCCCGAAGCCGCGGGTGGTGAGCAGGCCGGTGCGGACGGCGCGTCCGGTCAGCAGCGCGTTGAGCCCGACCGTGGTGCCGTGCCCGAAGCGGGTGACCCGGGAGCAGAGGTCGGCAACATCGAGGCCGGCCGTCTGGGCCGCGAGATGGACGGCGTTGACGACACCGGTGACGACATCCGAGGTGGTCGGCGACTTGCAGACCCAGGACTGGCCGTCCTGGGAGCGGAGCCAGAGGTCGGTGAAGGTGCCGCCGACGTCGGTACCGATCGTCCAGCCAGTGGTTGCGGGTGTGGGGTCGGAGTTGCGCATGGCTGTGCCTTCGTTGTGGTGGTCGTGCGCTGGTCAGTGCAGTCCGTGCAGGTCAGAGCCGGTCAGCGATCCAGTCAGCGAGGTAGTTGGTGCAGATGACCTCGTTGTCCGCCCCGGCGTGGGAGGAGCCGCCCTCGTCGCGAGTGAAGACCTTGAAGTGACGGTCCGGGCTGTTCGTCGCGTGCTCGTACTCGGCGACGGCGTACTCGAACGGAATCTGCCGGTCGTCCTCGCCGTGCGTGACGAGGAAGGGGACGGTGATCTGCTCACAGACGCCCTCGAGGCTCATCAGGTGTGCGAACTCGAGGAAGTCCTCGAGCGTCTCCTTGCCGAAGACCCACTGGACGTGTTCCCAGTAGTGCGGGACCGGGTTCTCGCCCTCGCGCTCGAGGCGCCGCTTCTGCAGCTCACCCCAGTTGTAGTTCGCGCCCCAGACGGCACAGAGAGCGAAGCGCTTCTCGAAGGCGGCAGCCCGCGGCGCGTAGTAGCCGCCGAGCGACCAGCCCGTCATCCCGATGCGCTCGGCGTCGACGTCGGGTCTGGTCTCGAGGTAGTCGACGGCGGCCGAGGCCCACCGCTCGCTGTCATGGACCGCGGTCAGGCCGAGATCGCGCAGCGCGGTGCCGGTGCCCGGCTGGTCGACGAAGAGCGTCGCGATGCCGCGCGCGGCGAGCTCGTCACCCATCCCGGCTCGATAGCCCATCTCCTTGAACGAGTCGAGGCCGTTGCAGAAGACCATGACCGGGGCCCCACCGGCGGGCACGGGACCGTCCGCAGGGACGAAGAGCGCCGGGTAGGAGGTCCCCTCGTAGGGGACCTCGACGAGCTCGACGCGCTCCCGGCCGTGTTCGACGGCGAGGCGGAAGGTATCCATGCCCTTGCGATAGGCGACCTCGCGCGGCGCGTAGTGCCGGCTCTGCATGCGCTCGGCGACGAGGTAGTACATCGACGCACGTGCGAATCTGGCTGCGTGGGAACGTGGGTGGCCCTCGGCCAGGTCCTGCTGGGCATACCGAACGAGTCCGTCGGCGAAGTCACACCACGACTGGAAGAACTTCTCGGTGCCGGCGTCGTCGCCCTGGGTGGCGATCTCGACCAGTGGTGCGCAGATCCGGTCGATCTCGCCGATCTGGCCGCCGCAGTTCATCGCGATGTTGACCGACAGGCTCCACACGTAGTTGGTGGGGAAGTACAGGAACATCGCTACTGCCCCACCCGGTCGGCCGTGCCGTTGCTGATGACGGCGCGGTTGAACAGGCCCTGGTCGGCAACGATCGTCTGGCCGGTCATCGTCGTGTTGTGGCGCGAGGCGAGGTAGGCGAAGAGCGGCCCGTACTCCTCGGGGGTCGGCAGCGTCGGCATGAGCGTCAGGGTGAGGAACTGCTGGAGGAACGCGTCCTTCGGGATGTCCGACTGCCTGTGGCTGTCGAGCCCGAGCGCGGCGGGGCCGCGCAGCTGGCTGTTCGCGATGCCTGACGGTGCGACGCCGTTGACCCGCACGTGGGGGGCGAACTCGAAGGCGAGCTGGTTCACGATGCTGCGGACCGCTCCCTTGGCCGCGCTGTAGAACAGCCCACCGCCGTCAGCGGCATACGCCGCCGTCGACGAGGTGAGGACGATTGCGCCCATCGTCTTCTCGAGGTCCGCGACGAAGACGCGGGCGGCGAGGATGTAGCCGAGGACGTCGATGTGGAGCACCTCATCGAAGAGGGACTCGATCCGGTCGAGTGGGACGTTCTTGAGCGGGATGTTCCCGTCGAAGATCCCCTGCGCGCCGATCAGAGCGTCGAGCCGCCCCCACCGTGAGATGACGGCCTCACGACAGGCCTGGAGGTCCTCAACCCGGGTGACGTCGCCCTGCACGAGGAGCACCTCGTCGCCGAACTCGCCCTTGAGGTCGACGAGCTTGTCACCGGAGATCTCCATGATCACCACCCGCGCGCCCTCACCGAGGCAGTGGCGAGCGACGCCGAGGCCGAGGCCGGACCCACCCCCAAGGATGAGGACCACGTGGTCGTCGAGCAGCTGCATGTCGGTTTCCTTACTGGTCTGGTGGTCAGGGTCGGGTGGTCTCGTGGCGGCTCAGGCCGGCGTGACGGCACTGGTCGCCTCGGTCATCGAAGCGCCCTGACGCAGGAGTTTGCGGTAGGTTGCCAGCGCCCTCAGCCGGCCGCTGATCGTGACGGAGTGGAGCTCATCGTCAGCGCCGTGGACGAGGACGAAGTCGCCGGACTCGAGGTCACCCTCGACGACGACGTCCTCGTCTCCGGAGCGACGCTCGCCGAGCACGTGGATCTTCAGCCCGTACTGTTCGGTCCAGAGGTAGGGGACGGCGGTGAACGGCTCGGCCCGGCCCCTGGCGATGTTGAGACCCACGTGTCGGCCCTGGTTGGTGGCATGGGTCCAGTGCTCGGTTCGCCGGTGGAGACCCGTGTGAGCATCGAGGGTGTTGGCGACGTCACCGGCGGCCCACACGCGCGGGACGTTGGTCCGGCCGGCCGGGTCAGTGAGCACGCCGCCGCCCAGCTCGACACCCGAGCCGACGAGCCAGTCCGCCCCTGGAATCGCCCCAATCCCCGCTATGAGTAGCTCGGCGGTCCGGTGCGTGCTGTCGGCGAGCTCGATGTCGTAGCCGGTGTCGGTTGCCCGCACAGCGACGGCCGGCGACCGACTGGTCAGGTCGACACCGTTGGTGCGGTGCGCGTCGAGAAGCCAGTCGGACACCGCATCGCCCAACACGCCGTGAAGCGGGCGCGATCCGGAGCCGAGCAGCGTCACGTCGATGCCACGAGACCGCAGTGCCGCCGCCACCTCGAGTCCGATGAACCCAGAGCCGATGACGGTGACAGGGCGGCCGGAGGCGGCAAGGCTCCGAATCGCGCCGAGGTCGGCGACCGTGCGAAGGGTCGGGATGAGCGTGCCCGAGGTGGTGAGCATCGGCCGAGCCCGCGCCCCACTTGCCACGACGACGTCGCGAAATGGCAGGGCTTCGCCGTAGTTGGTGATGACGAAGCGACGGTCGATGTCCAGACCCGTGGCGCCGTGGCCGGTCTGCACGTCGATGCGGCGCTCCTGCAACTGCTCCATCGTCCGTAGGGGGGTGGGCTCGGCGTCTTCCTTCGACCCGAGGAGGCTCTTGGACAGCATGGGCCGGTCGTACGATGAGATCAGCTCCTCGTCGAGGACCGTGATCGGGCCCTCGTAGCCACCCTCGCGGAGGCCGTCTGCGGCGGCGAGTCCGGCCGCGGACGCTCCGACGATGACCACCCCGGGCACGCGGGTGCCCATCACGGGACCTCGGTGATGCTGATCGCCTGTGCCGGACAGTTGCGGACCGCCTCCTCGACGTCGGCGAGGTCGTCGCCATCGACGATGTCGCGTCGCACGACGGCGACCGGGCTTCCCGGCGGGATGTCGAACACGTCCGGGCTGAGACCGACGCACAGGCCGTAGGCCTGGCACCTGGTCGGGTCGACGGTGACCTTCAGGCCCGTTGTCGTCGTGCTCACAGGAAGATCCCCAGATTGGGTGTCGCGATGCTCGTCTCGGTGAGGATCACCTCTCGGGCGAGGATTCGCAGACCCGTGTCCGTCACGCGCAGCAGGTCGTTACGCCGGCAGGGAATGAGGTCGAAGTGGGGATCGATCCCGCGCTGTCGGTAGACGAGCAACGCGCTGTGCGCTCCCACGATGTCGGGGCGCTCGGTCGCGGTGACCTCGATGCTGCCGACGAGCCGCAGCGTGCGCGAGGGCGGGACCTCCGAGTAGGCGTTGCCGGTGTCCTGTCGGTCGATACGGGTCCGGACGTGGACCTTGGAGTCACGGATTCGGAAGGCTGAACGGTCGATCTCGTCGGACCGCGGCTCGGTCGCCTGGCGGATCGGGGCGGTGTAGAGCAGCTCGTCGTCGAGCAGCTCGTACCAGTCCTCCTCGCGTCCCTCGTCAAGCAGTCTGGCCTCGTAGGCCAAGAACTGCACGACGCGGTAGTAGATGTTCGGGGAGCTGGTGCTCTCGAGCACAGGAGCGTCGACGGTCGTGCTCATGGCCGGTCCCCTTCCTGGGTGGTCGTATCGTCCTTCATGACGCGCACCCACTGCCGGTAGAAGTTCATCTGCGTGTGCTCGCCGTAGCCGGTGTTCCGGTGGATCCCCGGACCCTTCCAGTTCGGGTCTGGACTCTGGTCGACGGGCGACTTGAGGCCCATCTGGAAGTGCAGGGTCATGGCCTCCTTGCGAGCCCAGGGGCTGGCGCCGGCCCGCTGGATACCCTCCCAGGCGACAGTGTCGTCCTGCTCGAAGATCCCAGCCGAGCCGAAGACGAACTGACCCGTCGTGTAGTCCTGCAGAGCGGACTCCCCGTCCTGGAAGGTCCACACGAACTGCCAGCTCCACAGCTCCATCTCACCCGGACCGATCGGCTGAAACTGCCGGAAGCTCGTGACAACGGACGCCGGGCCGCCCGGCGTGGACGGGGTGAGGAACCGGATGAAGCTGAGGTTGGGGAAGATCGTGCCGACCGTGGGCGGTTGGTGGTCGACGACAAATCGCTGGGCCTCGTCGAGCTGGTCGAGGTCGAACTCCTCGAGGAACTCTGGCGGGTACCCCCAGGCCACGAAGCCCGGGTGGATCGCCTCGGTCCAGGCGTGGCCCATGAAGTTGTGGCCGTTCTCGAACTCGTAGGTCCGGCCGATCTCACAGGTGCCCTGCAGACCTTGGGAGACCTTGATCTCCTCGGTACTCCAGTGCAGGTTGGGCACGTGGTACACGTCGCCGGCAAAGTTCTCGGCCGCGGACTTCCAGTTCGCCTTGACCTTGTACCGGTCCGGAGGGCCGGCCACCCGCATGCCGTCCGGATGTAGACCGACGATGAGGTCGAGCATCCAGCCGGCGCCGCCGAGATACTCGTCCAACGACGGCACATTGGCGGACAGCGACGCGAAGATGAATCCCTGGCGCGTGTCGACACGCGGGGCCCGCAGCAGGCTCCAGTCGTTCGGGTCGAGTCGCTCGCCGTAGGCTTGGTGCATCATCGGCGTCCCGACGAGTTGGCCCTCGTTGTTGTAGGTCCAGCCGTGGTAGGGGCACTTGAAGAAGCGGGAGTTGCCGCTGTCGGTCTGGCAGACCTGGGTGCCGCGATGGCGGCAGTAGTTGGACAGCACGTTGATCCCGCCCTTGCCGTCGCGGGTGACGATGACGGGGTCGAGCCCGATCCGTCGCTGCACGAAGTCGCCCGGGTTGGGGATCTCGCTCTCGTGCGCGACGAAGACCCAGGTCCGGGTGAAGATCCGCTCCATCTCGGCGTGGAAGGTCTGCTCGTCATTGAAGATCTCGACGGGGATGAGCTTCTCGTCGAGGCAGGCCTCCACCCGGTCGAGCAGGGCGTCGAAACTCAGATCATGGGGCTGCGCTGACGGGCGCCTGGTCGGGGTGGTCATGGTGGGCTCCTTTGCTCACACGGGAGGGGCGACGAAGATGCCGCGGTCGGGGTCGTTGTGCATCTGGCGGGCGACGAACTCGTTCATCTGGTTCGCGGTTCCCCACTGGTCGATGAACTCGGGTGTTGTCACGTCGTAGACCGACGGGTGGTGCGTGTCCCAGTCGACCGTCTCGAGCGCGGTGGTGTACTCGACGGTGTTGCCGGCACGGTCCATGAAGTAGGAGAAGGTGTTGTCTCCGGCGTAGTGCCGGCCTGGACCCCACACCTTCTGGATCCCCTCCCGCAGCAGCCGGCCGGTACCGCGCAGGTACTCGTCGATGCCTCTCATCTCGAACGAGATGTGGTTGACCGATACGTGCGGGCCGCGCGAGACCGCGAAGCTGTGGTGCCAGTCGTTGCAGCGGAGGAACCACATGAAGTCCCCGCGCGCACCGAGGCAGAGGGTGTCCGAGAGCCTGAAGCCGAGGTGCTTCACGTACCAAGCGACCGTGGCCTCCGGGCGGCCGGAGTTCACGACGAAGTGCGAGAGCCGGACAGGAATCGACTCGCGCGCCTCGACGGTGCGGAAGCCGCGGGTCGCCACATCGGAAGACACCTCCACGACCCGGCCGTCACCGTCGAAGAACCGCACGCCGTAGCCGCCGCCCGGGGTGTCGAGCTTCTGCGGCTCGTGGACGAGCTGCACAGCCTGCTGGATCAGCTGGGCCGCCAAGGTATCGACGTCGTCCATCGACGCCGCTCCGAAGGCGACGAGGTCGAGGCGCTTCTCGTCCGCCTTCCGCAGCCGGACGACGTACTGCTCCGGCGACCCCTCCGCGGCGAGGAACCGCACCCCGTTGTCGCTCGCGACCTCGCTGAGGCCCCAGAGGTCGCGATAGAAGGCGAGCTGCCGGTCGAGGTCTGGCATGGCAATTGCGGCGTGGCGCAAGTGCGTGATGAGCGGCTTCGACACGGTCGAGACTCCTTTGGTCAACCGGGCCCGGACCCCGGGCCTCTCAGCAGGTTGAGGAGGACGCTAGTTCGGAGAGCCACCGTGTTCAAACAATGATTGGTGATGCGCAAAATCAATCGTGTTGATATGTTGCCGGCGTGGATCTCCGCAACGCCGACCTGAACCTGCTCGTTGCTTTCGACATGCTCGTGACCGAACGGAGCGTCACCCGGGCCGCGGGACGCATGTCGGTCGGGCAGCCGGCGATGAGCGCGATCCTCGGCCGGTTGCGCAAGCTCTTCGGCGACCCCCTCTTCGTTCGAGAGGGGCGCGGACTGGTCGCCACCCCGCTCGCCGAGTCCCTCGCACAGCCCGTCCGTGACCTGCTCACCCACGCCGAGGCGGTGCTCTCGCGGGGTTCGATCTTCGACCCGACCACGGCCCAGAGGACGTTCTCCGTCATCGCGAACGACTACCTCACGATGACGTTCCTCCACCCGCTACTCGCTCGGCTCGCCGTCGAGGCGCCCGGCATCCGGCTGCACATCTTCCCGACGGGCGACGACTTCGCGGATCAGCTGCGACGCAACCTCGTCGACCTGCTTATCGTCCCGCTCGAGGCTATGGAAGGGGTCCACGCCGAATTCCCGCATCACGTGCTCTTCCGGGACCGCTACCTCGTCGCCCTCGACCAGAACCATCCCGATGTCGGCGACACGATCACGCTCGAGCAGTTCAGCACGCTCCCCTATCTCGCGACCTCCTCCGGCCACCTTCGCTCGCTGTCCGAGATGCAGCTCGACTTCCTCGGCGTCCCGCGCAATGTAGAGATCACGACCGCCTTCGGCGTGGCGCCCTTCCTGCTCAAGGGAACTCGGCTCATCACGCTAATCCACGAGCGCCTCGCTTACCGCGTGGCGGATGAGGCTGGCCTCAAGGTGTTGGAACCGCCAATTCCGCGCCTGCAGCCGATCACCGAAATCATGCTATGGACCAAGCGCACCGACGGCGACACGGCACACCAGTGGCTCCGCCAACGATTACTTCACCTTGCCTCCGAGCTGGACAGTGCCTGAGTAAACAGGGAAGCGAAGTTCACAAACACCGGCTCGAATCTGGGATCACGATGGCGTCCCGCCTCAGGTAGCGGTCCGCTGTGTCTGGCGGAGCCTTGCCTCGAGGGCATCGCCAAGGCTGTGCTCAATGTCGCGCGCCGCTACGGCAAGGGCGCTCACGAGGTCGGAGAGCCTGGCCCCTTGAAAGCGCACCGTCGGCATTGACACCGCAACCGCGGCGCCGATCCGATCTTGTATGCGCACGACGCGCCCGATGGCCGTCACGCCGGTCTCGGTCCGATCCCGGTTGATGGCAAAGCCTTGTCGCCTAATGGTGACCATCTCGCGCTCGAGGGATTGAAGGTCCGGGCGCTCGGCATCCCGGCCCTCCCACCGTTCGACGTCGTACAGCTCGGCGCGCGCGCTCGCGGAAAGTTCAGCAAGCATCGCCTTGCCACCCGATGTGAGATGGGCCGCAAGGACCATACCTTCGCGGTTGCCCACCCGGAACGCCTGGGAAGACTCCACGGAGGCGATGAATCGTATGTGGTCCCCGGCGAGGACCATGACGTTGGCGGACTCGCCCACCCGGTCCACAAGCACCTGTAGGTGCGGCATCGAGATCTCGCGAAGCACAGCCGAAAGGTCGCTCTGCCCGCTCTCGAGGGAGATGACCGGTCCGGGGAAGTAGCGGCGGTCCGCGCCCTGCCGAGCGAAATCGCGATAGACCAGCATCGCGAGAAGTCGATGCGCGGTGGAACGCGCGACTCCGAGACGTCGGGCGACGGCGCTCACGGTCTGCGGCCCCTCGACCTGGAGGATGACGGCGAGCTGCAGCGCGTGGTCCACACTCTGCAGCGCATACGAAGGCTTGTTCTTCACAGCAGAATCCTCTGTCTCTGAACGAGGAACACCCTAATCATCTGGTGACATGGCAACAACGTCCCGGTCCACGGCCTCCCAGCCCGTAGACGAACCCCTGGACCAAGCAGTCGGCAGCACCCCCGTCCACGTGAAGGCGGTGGACGCGCCGGACCAGCCCGCAGTGACGCCAGAGCTGGAAGACCTCTACCGGGGTTTCGAGAAGGAGCTGCTCGTCCCGCTCTGGACCGAGATCGGCGACCTCATGCCTCCCTATCCGCGCTCGAAGGCACAGCCGCACCTCTGGGAGTGGCAGACCCTCGTCGAGCTCGCCGACCGGGCCGGCCACCTCGTCCCCGTCGGCCGTGGCGGCGAGCGCCGGGCCATCGCCTTGGCCAACCCGTCCCTGGGCGGCAAGCCGTACGCGAGCCCGACCCTGTGGGCGGCGATCCAGTACCTCATGCCGGGCGAAGACGCGCCGGAGCACCGGCACACGCAGAACGCCTTCCGTTTCGTCGTCGAGGGCGAGGGTGTGTGGACGGTCGTTGGCCGCGACCCGGTGCCGATGAGTCGCGGTGACTTCCTGCCCCAGGCCGGCTGGAACTGGCACGCGCACCACAACGCGGCGAACAAGCCGATGGCGTGGATCGACGGGCTAGACATCCCGTTCCAGTACACGAGCGAGGCGCAGTTCTTCGAGTTCGGGCGAGACGAGATCTCCGACGCCGAGCGGGTCACCCCGGACCGGTCCCGGTCACAGCGCCTGTGGGGTCACCCGGGCCTGTCCCCGGTCTCACAGATCGGGTCGACGCCCGGTTCGCCGCTGCTGGCATACCGGTGGGAGGACACCGACCGGGCCCTGACCGACCAGCTCGAGCTGGAGGCCGAGGGGTATGCCGGCACGCTCGAGCCAGGACACGCTGCGGTCCGCTTCACCAACCCGACCAACGGGCGGGACGTCCTTCCCACGATCCGGACCGAGTTCCACCGGGTCCGCTCGGGCGCCGAGACGGGCCCGGTCCGCGAGACGGGCTCGTCCGTCTACCAGGTCTTCGACGGGGCCGGGCGGGTGACCGTCGGCGACTTCTCCTGGAGCGTCACCCGCGGCGACCTGTTCGTCGTCCCCTCTTGGCAGCCCCTCTCGATCCGGTCCGAGGCGTCAGCCTCCGACTCCGACTCGGGCGCTCTCGACCTCTTCCGGTTCAGCGACTCCCCGATCTTCGAGGCGCTCAACCTCGCCCGCACCCAGACCCACTGACGGCACGACACAGACCGACCACGACCGAAGCAGAAGGATCCACCTGATGAAGCTCGCCACCATCCGCAATGCCGACGGCACGACTCAGGCCGTCCGCGTCGACGGTGCCACCGCGACCCCGGTCGGATTGCCCGACGTGGGCGCGCTGCTCCGCCAGCCCAACTGGCGCGAGCTCGCCGAGACCGCGACGGGCGAGGCGCTGGAGCTCAGCTCTTCGGCATACGCCCCGGTGATCCCGCAGCCGAGCAAGGTCGTCTGCGTCGGCCTCAACTACCGCAACCACATCCTGGAGATGGGTCGTGACCTGCCCGAGTACCCGACCCTGTTCAGCAAGTACGCGGACACGCTCATCGGGGCCAACGACGACATCAAGCGTCCCGCAGAGACCGAGGAGTTCGACTGGGAGTGCGAGCTCGCGATCATCATCGGATCCGAGGTGCGCCGCGCGACGACCGAGCAGGCCGAGGCCGCGATCGCCGGCTTCGCGACGCTCAACGACGTCACCGCCCGTGACTGGCAGTTCCGCACCCGCGAGTGGCTGCAGGGCAAGAACTGGGAGGCTACGACTCCCCTCGGGCCGTGCCTCGTGACCCCCGACGAGCTGCCCGGCGGGGTCCGCCCCGCGCTCGCGATCCGCACTGAGCTCGACGGCGAGTTCGTCCAGGAGGACAACACCGGCGACCTGCTCTTCGACCCCGTCGCCCTCGTCGAGTACGTCTCGACCATGATCACGCTGCGCCCCGGCGACATCATCGCCTCCGGCACCCCAGGTGGCGTCGGCCACGCGCGCGAGCCGGCCCGCTACATGGTCGCCGGCCAGAAGCTCGTCACCGAGGTCGAGGGCCTCGGGCGCTGCGAGAACCTCGTCGTTGACGACGGGGCCGCCTGATGGCACCGGCGGTCGAGGCCTCGCGGGCGTGGATGGGCGAGGGGACCGAGCTGTTCCTCCGGGCGATGCGCGGCCACTCGGACGACGCGCTCGCTGGCCCGACCGCCCTCCCCGGCTGGACGGGGAAGCACGTCCTCGCGCACGTCGCGGCCAACGCGGACGCGTTGCGCAACCTCGTCAGGTGGGCGCGCACCGGTGAGGAGACGCCGATGTACTCCTCGCCCGAGCAGCGGAACGCCAACATCGCCGACGGCGCGGAGCGGGCGGTGCCCTACCTGCGCGAGTGGGTCGTGCGCTCCGCGAAGGAGCTCGAGGCGAGCCTGGGCGACCTCACCGACGAGCAGTGGCACCGCGAGGTCCGCACGGCACAGGGCCGCCTCGTCCCCGCGACGGAGATCCGGTGGATGCGCACCCGCGAGGTGATGATCCACGCGTTCGACCTGTCCGGGTCCGTGGGCTTCCGCGACATGCCGGCCGAGTTCCACGCGGCCCTGCTCGACGACATCGTCGCCAAGCGCTCCGGTGCAGGTGACGGGCCGGCGCTGCAGCTCGAGCCGACCGACGACGAGCGGCGCTGGGACGTCGCCGGCAAAGGTGCCCCGACCACGGTCCTCGGCCCGCTCAGCCAGCTCGCGGCCTACCTCTCCGGCCGCCAGGCCACCCGACTCGCAGCCGGCGCTCCCGCAGACGCGGACGCCCTTCCCGAACTTCCCCGCTGGCTCTGATCTGGCGCAGCGCGGCCGACCCCAAGAGGGCAGTACGCACCGCTGCACAGCTCATCGAGCCAACCCCGCTCGGCCGGCCTGCCCGCGCTTCGGACGCCGACGCGTTGCCGCCTCGCACTCGATCTCCATGTTGTCGACGCTCCGCTCAGATTCCGCCAGAACTCCCAAGACACCGTCAAACACCCGCCGACGACACGCACCACTGAAGAGTCGAAAGCCGCTGACACACAGGCCGATACGCCATTTCCGCAGGTCGCAGGCCTGCTCCCTTCGGCGGTGATGCGGACCTCCTAAAGCGGGTGTCGCAGGTTCGAATCCTGCCGGGGGCACTTGGCGCCTCAGGTCGCTGACCTGCGAAGATGCGTTGATCGTCTCACATTGTCCAGGTGGTTTGAGACGAAATCGGTGAAGATTCCGCGGATGTTCCGCGCGCGTTCGTGCTCAGAACGCCGCCATGACACCCGCTCCACTCCAGGGCGGGTGTCCACCGAGCGCCGCCGCTACTCCGAAGGCGTCCATCGCCACCTATCACCTGCACTTCACCGATGGACGCGGCAGACTGCACCGTGCATGAAGCTCACCCCCGGGCGGCTGCAACGCTCACCCTGGTCGTCGGGCGGTCACCCACAGCGCGGCATGAGCGTGAATGTACTGCGTCGCGTCTTGATGAGGTGAACTGCTCGTATGCGCGTCCACGTTCCTGACGCTTCGCGCAGTGCCTGGAAGTGGACAGCACCGTGGGTGGCCGGGCTGAGGTCGGTGCCCTCGAACGTGCCAGGTATGGTGTCCTTCGACTTGTCCACCTTCGCCGATATCGGTCCAGCAAGATGGCGGACTCGTACCTTGGTGCCTGCTGGGCTCACCCGAGGAGTAGGAGCAGCACGGTGCATAGACCCGGATGGCGCCTGACTTCGGCCGGAGCAGGCCTGCTGGTATGGTCGCTGCGAGCTTCTGGGCCCCAGCACAGCCCGAGGTCTGGCAGGACGGGGCATCCTGCGAGGTCGACCTCTGCGGCGCACTCGAAGACCCTCAGCGTTGGCGTTTGGCCTGGATGCTTTGGGCTCTCGGGGCCCTCGCCACGCTGACGGCCACGGTGACGCTGGCCCGACCTCGGCCGGGCAGTGTCCTTCGAAGGACCGCCTCAGCACTGCTGATCCTGTTGTCTGTTCCGGTCACAGCGATCGCTGCATACATCGTGTCTCTGAATACTTCGGCACAGGGCTTCGCAACGGTGATGTGGATCTTCAGCCTGCTGCCCTTGGTCGCGCTGGCCACCTCCACCCTCCGGGCATGGGTCGTCCGGACTGCACGTACGGGTGGGTCCACCCCGCGTCATGCCTCTTTGGCGGGATGTACCAGTTCGCTTGGCTCAGTATGGTCCATCCGAGTATGAGATGCATCGGCCGGCCCACGGTGAGGTTCGCACCGCTGAGGTCCATGACGGCGACCACGGCATCGGACAGCTGCCGATCGAGGATGCTCGGCCCACGCATAATCGCCATCGGTGTGCTGATCGGGCGCCCGGTGGCATCCAGTCCGGTGCCCGTGCCGTCGGGCGTGAATAGGCTTGGGTGACGCTGCACGAACCCTTGATCCACGACCGTCGCTGAGGCGCCGGTGTCAAAGACCGCGTTGGCTACCGCAGCCGTTTCGTCCCATGTCGCGTCGAAGTAGACGTGGCGGCGTTCGTCCAGGTGGACAGCATGAGTGTCTGTCGGCGCCTCTGCATCGAGGGTCAGGACACCGTCAGAGAGGCGGTAGGTGCACCGGAACCGGGCCAGGACGTCCTGCCCGATGAGGTCGCCATGCCCTGGGAAGTCCATTGGGTGCGGCTCCGCTGGAGTGACGTCCCGGCCGGGTGACGGCGGCGGCTTGG
>NZ_JAKDLO010000272.1 GCF_030452765.1 Intrasporangium sp. | reverse complement strand
ACCTGCCCGGTCAGGCCGGGGGGCAGATCCAGGCGCACCTTCGCTCGCAGCTCTGCTACGACCCGAGCGGCCGTCGTTGCGTCGGGCGCCTCGAGCGGAACGATGACGAGCTCGGCCGTGCCGTCGGCGCTCGGCACGACGGGTAGCTGCCCGCTCGGGTCGATTCGTCCCACGGCGTCAGTGACCGCGGCACGGTCGGCATCGCTCAGATCACGACCGTCCCGGCTGAACAGGACGATGGCTATCGTCTCGTCCTGTTGGGGAAGGCGCTCGCGCAGCGTGGCCGCGGCGGCACTGTCGGACCCGATGGGCAGGCTGTCCGTGGGTGACGGGGCCCGTTGGGCCTGTCCGAGCAGAGCGATGACGAGGCCCGACAGCAGGATGGCGAGCACCGCGATGGCGCCGGCCCACCACCGGGCGGTGAGCCGGCGCGTGAAGCGCACTCCGAGATCTGCCACGATCGCCCCAGTACAGTAGGAGGGTCGCTAAGGATCTTACTAACATGGTGAGCAAAATCAAGGGAACCCCCGCCCCGGAACCCTCGGAGCCGGGATCGACCCAGTCGGTGCATGCACCATCCCCACAGATGGCCGATGCCGTGCCACAGTGGCGGCCATCGCCGACGCTCGCCGCCCTCCAAGAACTCATCGATGTCGCCCAAGCGCTGCCGGAGACGGTCGCTCGACGTGCTGGGCTGTCCGTGACCGAGCTGCACTCGCTCCGCGCCCTTTCCGAACGGGCGATGGGGCCCGTCGAGCTGGCCCGTCACCTGCGCGTCACCTCGGCCGCGTCGTCAGGTGTCGTCGACCGGCTCGTCGCCCGAGGCCATGCCCAACGAAAGCCACACCCCATCGACGGCCGGCGCACCCAGGTCGTCATCACCGACTCGGGGCGCCGCGAGGTCATCGCCCAGCTACGCCCCATGTTCGAAGGGCTCGCCACCGTCGACACCACATTGACCGACGTCGAGCGCGAGGTGGTGGGTCGCTACCTCGATGGTGTCCTCGAGGCCATGCGACGGCTGCTCTGACCTGGTCCGCGCATTGGCTCAGCGGGTAGACCACCGTTCGGCCGCCCGCGCAGGCTGTTCCGCCTGCGTCGCCGGCATCCTCTTAAGAACCGACTGACTCCAAGGTCATGACAAGGATGTCCTCGCATTCCTGTTTATGATCTGCCGCTGGGGGTATCAACCCCGCCACGTCGCCCCGGACCTTGGTGGCCTCAGGCGTTCTGTCACGCGGCAACCGTGAGGACGAACCACGTGCCCCAGACCTCGGCATCACTAACAGAGATGAACCCGGGTGGACGGCATTGCTGCAAAGGCGCTCACCTGCCGGACAGGGGCTCGTGGTTTCGCCGCGCGTCTCGCCGCGCTCGTGCCGGAGTCCGGGTCTGCGCTGCGATGCGGCCCGCCGGAGATCACCATGATGAGGAGCACATCCCGGATCCCGTGAAACCCTCAGATTTCGACATCGACAGCTCGCTGTAGACTGCCCTGAACACGGTCTTCGAGTACCGGTCTTCGAGTACCGGCCGAAGATCATCGCGTTCCTGGTCATCCTGATCATCGGCTACATCATCGCCAAGGCGGTCGCGAACAAGATCGCCGACAAGCTCAAGGACGACGACAAGCTCAGGCAGGGCAAGGCCGGACAGATGGTGGCCAAGGCCAGCCCGGACGGCAAACCCTCGCACCTGATCGGTGCCGTCGCGTTCTGGATCATCTTCGTCTACGCCCTGTCCGCGGCAATCGGGGCGCTGTCCATCCCGGCCCTGACCGGGTTCATGAACCAGGTGCTGTCCTACCTGCCCAACGTGATCGCGGCGCTCCTGATCTTCGTGGTGGCCGCCGTCGTGGCCGGCGCGGTCGTCGCCGCGGTGCACAAGACGATGGGCGACACCCCGACCGGCAAAGTCGTCCAGACCGTGGTGCCCGCCCTGGTGATGTCGATCGCGTTCTTCATGATCCTGACCCAGCTGAAGATCGCCCCGACGATCGTGACCATCACGTATGCCGCTTTGATCGGCATGCTCGCCCTGGCCGGCGCGCTCGCGTTCGGGTTGGGCGGGCGTGAGGTCGCGGCCCAGATGTGGTCAAGCGCCTACCAGAAGGGCCAGGAGCAGACCGAGCAGGTCAAGGCCGATGCCGCCAAGGGCAAGGCCCGCGCCCAGGACCAGGCGCAGCAGGCCCAGCAGAAGCACTCTCAGGATGGCGGCGCCCACCCGGAGCACGACGAGCCGTTCGACCAGCACGGTCAGCCGGCCAACGGTCAGCCGCAGCAGCCCGGCGCGCGTCGGCTCTGAGCGGCCAACCACCCCAGCCCAACCCATCAGCATGACCCGCAAGGAGAGATCAGCATGATCAGCACCAACCAGATCCAGGATCTGCTCGAGGGCGGCGGGGGCACCGTCGTCGGCCAGGACGGCGCCAAGATCGGCAAGGTCGGCAAGGTCGACCTGGATGACCGGACCGGCGAGCCGGAGTGGGTGACCACCAAGACCGGCATGTTCGGCGGCGCCGAGTCCTTCGTGCCCCTGTCGCAGGGCAGCCTCAACGGCACCGAGATCCAGGTGCCCTACGACAAGGACACGGTCAAGGACCCCCCGCGCCTGGACGACAGCGAGGGACACCTGACCCAGGACCAGGAGAAGGAGCTGTACCGGTACTACGGGCTGGACTACTCGAAGAAGGCCTCCGACTCCGGGCTGCCCAACGGCGGCGCCCCGAGGCCTGACGGCCAGCCGCGCGAGCGGCGGGACCGGGCCGGAGAGCAGGGCACGGTCGGACGCGATGTGTCCGGCCCGACCACGAACGAGGCGATGACCCGCTCTGAGGAGCAGCTCGACGTCGGCCCCGAGAAGGTGCCGAGCGGCACGGCCCGGCCGCGCAAGTACGTGGTCACCGAGGCCGAGTGCAGGCCCTCCCGGCGCAGGTAGGCACCCGCCTCACCGGCGGCCAGGGCCTGCTCGTAGGCGTCGATGTGGGCCAGCTTCTCGGCCGGGGTGAACCGTCGCCGCTGAGGCCCGCCGGCCCTGGGCCCCGGCTGCCCGTTCCGCTCGTCGTTGTCACTCATCGTCATCTGTGTGGTTGAGGTCGTCATGTCCATCAGTCCTGTTCTCACCCTACGAACCATGCTTGCTACAGGGGTCTGGTCTCAACTCACCTTGACACGTAGGGGAACGCCGACGGGATCACGCGGGCGCGTGCTGCACTGGCCTGGCGGAGGAGAGGCAGATGAACGTGTACCGGCGGGGTGTGGGCGGTCACCGTCCTGGCGGTCGGGGGGTTCGCTGTGGCCGCGGCAGCCGTCCTGGCTCCGCTGGCGCTCATAGCGGCGATGGCAGGGCTCGGCGCGCTGGCCGGGACGGCCCTCGCCCTGCACGCCGGCGCCGCACTGGTGCCGCCCATCGTCCGGGTCGCTGCCCTCACCGCCGCGGCGACGGTGGCCGTGCTCGGGCTGGTCTACCTGGCCGGAGGAGCCGGGGCCGCACTGGCCGGGCTGCTGGCGGCCGCATCACCGCTCGTGCGGCGCAAGCTCGCCCGCCGTCGGCCCAGCCGCGGCGCCGGGCCCGGGCGGCGCGCCGGGCCCTCGAGACACGCGCCGAGACCAACACCAAAGGCGTCCGAACGACCCGATCGACCGACGGTGGCGAACAGCGAACAGTCGTCATCAGGGCGCGCGAACTGGCCCAGGACCCGCAGGTGCTGACCGACACCCAGCTGTGCCACGAGTGGCGCCGCAGCTTCACCGCGCTGCAGCGCGCGGTCGGCGACCCAGCCCGGCTCACCGCCGTGATCCAGACCCGCGCCCGCTACCTCGACGAGCTGGAACGCCGCCACCCGGCCGCCTTCCTCGCGTGGCTGGCCCACGGCGCGCGAGCGGCCAGCGACCCCAGCCGCTACCTGACATGACACCCGCACTCGCCCGACCCGCGCGGCTGCGGCCGACTCGGCACCCCACACCAAGCCGGTCAACCGCCGGTTGGAAGGTAACACCAGAGAAGGAGAACGACAGATGCAGATCGACAAGCAGCAGATCATCGATATGCTCAAGAGCCGCGGCGACCACGCCCACGCACAGCAGGCCGAGAGCGACCTGCCCGAGCAGGTCGACACCGACCAGCACGCGGACAAACTGTCCAAGCTCGGCGTCAACCCGCAGGATCTGGCCGGTGGCGGCTCGGGCGGTATCCGCGACAAGATCGGCCTCTGACCCACCCCGCGGGTCTCCACCCCGCAGGTCACAGGGCGGACGGGGCGGGGCCGTTCCGCCCCCCCCCAC
>NZ_JAKDLO010000014.1 GCF_030452765.1 Intrasporangium sp. | reverse complement strand
TGCTCGAGATCACCTGGACCGACCCGGTCACGGGACGAAAGGGCTTTGTCGTGATCGACACCCTCGTGCGTGGCCTGGCCAGCGGAGGGCTGCGGCTGCGGGAGGGCTGCACCCTCGAGGAGGTGCGCGGGCTGGCCCGAGGGATGACTCGCAAGGAGTCCATCGTCTACGACCCCGCCGACAAGTACGTCCCACTCGGAGGCGGCAAGGGCGGGATCGACGTGGACCCCGCCGACCCGGAGGCCACGAACGTGCTGCGGAGGTTCCTCGCTGCAGTGCTGCCCGTGGTGCGGGCCCAGTGGAACACCGGTGAGGACTTCGGGCTGCGCCAGGAGACGATCGAGCAGGTCGCCGCCGAGCTCGGCCTGCCCTCGACCGTCGAGGCCGTCTTCGCGACGATCCCCGACGCGTCCGGGTCCCGGGCGGCGCTCGCCGCGGCCTTCGGGACGATGGTCGGTGGCATCAGCCTGGGCGACCTCGTCGGGGGCTATGGCGTCGCACAGGCAGGACTTGCCGCGGCCGCACGGCTCGGCAAGACGCCCGGGGAGACGACGGCGGTGGTCCAGGGGTTCGGCTCCATCGGCGGGGCGGCGGCTCGCTACCTCGCCGAGGCGGGCGTTCGGGTCGTGGCCGTGGCGGACCGGGAAGGCCTGATCCGCAACGACGCCGGTCTCGACATCGAGGCGCTGCTGGCCGCTCGGGACGGTCTCGGCGTCATCGACCGCGCTGCCCTGCGCGACTCCGACACGGTCGGCGACCGCGACGAGTGGCTCACCGTGCCGTGCGACCTGCTCGTGCCCGCGGCGATGTCCTATGTCATCGAGGAGGGCGACGTCCCCAGGATCAACGCCGGTGCCGTCATCGAGGGCGCCAACATGCCGACCCTCCCTGCGGCCGAGGCTGCGCTCACCCAGCGCGGGATCCCCGTCGTGCCGGACTTCCTCGCCAATGTCATGACCAACGCCTGGTGGTGGTGGATCGTCTTCCAGGACATCGAGCCCAATGCCGAGTCGTCCTTCGCCAAGATCCGCACCGTCATGCAGCGGCTCGTCGACACCCTCACTGCCGACGCCGAGCAGTCCGGTCGCACCCTTCGCGAGGCGGCCCTCGACCTCGTCGACCGCAACTCGGAGGTCCTTGCCGAGCGGGCTGGCGTCACAGCGTGATCCCCGTGCGGAGGTGATCATCGCGGCGGCAGGTGGTCATGTGCCTGGGTGCTGCCGCACGGTCAGGTCGTGAGGCCGAGCCGCCGCCCGGCGAGCTGGTAGAGGATCTCGATGGTGCCGCCCCCGATGCCGATGATGCGCATGTCGCGGTACTGCCGCTCGACCTCGCTCTCGGTCATGTAGCCCATGCCCCCGAAGAGCTGGACGGCCTCGTGCGCCACCCACTGCCCGGTCTCGGCTGCGGTGTTCTTCGCGAAGCACACCTGTGGGACGAGGGCGGCGACCGGTTCGCCGTCCTCGAAGCGGTCCACGACAGCCCGGGTGTACGTGCGGGCCACGTCGATCCGTCCGGCCATCCGGGCCAGGGTGCCCTGTACGCCCTGCCGGGCAATCAGCGGCTCCCCGAAGGTCTCCCGCTGCCGGCACCACCGGGCGGTGAGGTCGAGGCAGCGCTGCGCCTGTGAGTATGCCTGGGCGGCAAGGCTGATCCGCTCGGAGAGGAACGCCGTGCCGATCAGGGCGAAGCCGGCGTTCTCGGGACCGACGAGGTGGCTCGCCGGGACCCGTACGTCGGTGAACGACAGCTCTGCCGTGTCGGACGAGCGCCACCCCATCTTGTCGAGCTTGCGCGACACCTCGAAGCCGGGCATCCCACGCTCGATCACGATGAGGGAGATCCCCCTCGCGCCGGGCAGCTCCGGGCCGCCGGTGCGCGCTGCCGTCGTCACGAAGTCGGCGCGGCACCCCGAGGTGATGAACGTCTTGGCCCCGTTGACGACGTAGTGAGCGCCATCGCGGCGTGCCGTCGTGCGCAGTCCACCGACGTCGGACCCGGCGCCCGGCTCGGTGATCGCCAGCGACCCGATGGCCTCGCCGGCCAATGCCGGGCGGACCCATCGGTCGATCTGGGCCCGGTCACCGGCTGCGACGATGTGGGGGCAGGCGATGCCGGAGGTGAAGAGCGAGGCGTTGACACCAGCCGCACCGCCGGTCTCATGAAACGCCTCGATGACCGTCACGACCTCGCGCAGGCCGGCGCCACCGCCCCCGGCCTGCTCCGGGAAGCCGACGCCGAGCAGCCCCAGCGCGCCGGCCTTGCGGGACAGGTCGCGAGGCAGTTCGCCGATGCGTTCCCAGTCGTCCTGGTTGGGGAGTACCTCGCGCCGGACGAACTGGGTCGTCGTCGCGCGCAACGCCTGCAGCTCCGTTGTCTCCCAGTGCCGATGGCTCATGACTCGTCACACGTCCTTCCGTCGCGGCGGGTCGCGCCGGCCCCTTGCATGTTGTCGATGCTCACGCTCGGTTCCTTGCCCGAACAGCCTTCTTGGGTTCCCCCGCGAAGACCTGTGCGAACGTGAGCCAGCGCGTAGCCTCGCCCTGCGTGAACAGGTCGGTGTCGGGGGCCTCGCGGCGCTGCGCGACGACCAGACAGAACTCCTCGGCGCTGCCGCGCACCCGGTCCGGAGCATCCTGCGGCCCCCACGTCCACGCCTCACCACCTGGGCCGGTGAGCTCGACCCGGAACGGCCCAGCGGGCGGCTCGAGGCCGTTGATCCGGTACCCGAAGTCGCGAGTGCGCACGCCGAGGTGGCAGATGTCGCGGAGCCGGTCGGTCGGAGCCCGACGGACTCCCAGGGCGTCGGCGACGTCCTGGCCGTGGGCCCACGCCTCCATCAGCCGGGCCGTCGCCATCGAGCGAGGGCTCATCGGAGGCCCGAACCACGGCACCGGCGTGCTCGGGTCGGCCGCGCGGAGCGCCGAAGCCAGCGCCTCACGTCCGGCTCGCCACCGAGCCAGCACAGCGGCATACGGGGGTATGGCGCCGGCCGCCGCCCCCCGGTCCACGTAGCCGATCGGGTCTGCCGCGGTTGCCTGGACGGCGGCTGCGAACGCCTCGGTATCGACCAGCGCGAGGAGTGCCACCTCGTCCGTCCACGCCAGGTGCGCGACCTGGTGCGCGACCGTCCACCCCACTGCGGGTGTGTCACGGCCCCAGTCCTCGGCCGGGAGCCCGGCCACGAGACGATCAAGATCCGCGCACTCGTCGAGGAACGACTGCACGGTCGCAGCCACAGCATCGCTCATGACATGGCAGCGTGGCACAGAAGCAGCAAAACAAGCAAGTCTGCTTGTTTTCTGATGGGTTGGCGTCTGCGGCCCTGCCAAGGGTTACCGTCCTTCCAAGGGGTTCAGGGCGTGGCCACCGACCATTGGGAGACGACATGGACCACGGATACGGCAACTGGGTGACGGTCCAATCCGTCCGCAACGGGGATCGGGCGGCCCTGATCGACGCGACGAGCGGGGCGGTGACGACATACCGGGACCTCGACGCCAGCACCAACCGGCTCGCGGATGCCCTGAGCCGCAAGGGGGTCCGCCGCGGTGACCGGGTCGCGATGCTGACGCTGAACAGCCCGCAGATGATGGAGATCTATCTCGCGGCTGCCAAGCTCGGAGCGATCGGGGTGCCGGTGAACTTCCGGCTCTCGCCACGCGAGGTCGCCTACGTGCTCGGTGACTCCGGTGCCATCGTCCTCTTCTCGTCGAGCAACCTCGCCGCGACGGTCGAGGCAGCCCTGACCGAGAGCCCCTCGGTGCGCCACCACATCGCCATCCCGACCGCGGCCGAGCGGGCCGCCGGCGACGGTGGCGACTACGAGGCCCTCCTTGCCACCGGCTCCCCGGAGCGAGTCGTGCGCGACGTCGCCGAGACGGACGTCTGCGTGATCATGTACACCTCGGGCACGACCGGCCTGCCCAAGGGCGCGATGCTGACCCACCGCAACTTCTTCTACAACGCGATCAACTGCTTCGGGTTCGGCTCGGGGATCGGGCGCGACGACGTCACGGTCTCGGCTGCGCCGCTCTTCCACATCGGTGCGCTCGGGGTGCACACCCTGCCGTTCCTCTACATCGGTGCGTGCACCGTCATCACCGAGACCTTCACCCCCGGCGGCTGGCTCGAGGCGGCCGAGAAGTACCGGATCACCAAGGCGTTCAACGTCCCGGCCATGTGGGCGGCCATCGCGCAGGCACTGCCCGGCAGCGGGCGTGACCTGTCATCGCTCACCTTCGCCGTGGCCGGTGGTGCTCCCTGCCCGATCCCGGTCATCCGGGCGCTGCAGGGCCAGGGTATGGCGTTCACCGAAGGCTTCGGTCTGACGGAGACCTCCCCGATCGCGGCGTGTCTCGCTCCGGAGGACGTGCTCGAGCATGCCGGCTCGATCGGTCGCCCGGTCAACCACAACGAGTTCCGGATCCTCGACGAGGAGGACCACGACGTCCCGGTCGGAGCGGTCGGCGAGCTGTGCATCCAGGGCCCGAACGTGTTCGTCGGCTACTGGGACCGCCCCGGCGAGACCGCGCAGGCGCTGCGCGGTGGCTGGTTCCACACCGGCGACATGGCCCGCGTCGACGACGATGGCTTCTACACCCTCGTCGACCGCAAGAAGGACATGGTCATCACCGGCGGCGAGAACGTCTATCCCATCGAGGTGGAGAAGGTCCTCTACGAGCACCCCGACGTCACCGAGGTCGCCGTCATCGGCGTCCCGGACGAGCAGTGGGGCGAGCACGTGACCGCGGTCGTCGTCGTCAGGTCCGAGTCCACGTTGACGCCCGAAGGGCTGCGGGAGTGGACCCGGGAGCGGGTCGCTCATTTCAAGGCGCCTCGGGAGGTCCACTTCATCGACGAGCTGCCGCGCACCGCCACCGGCAAGATCCTCAAGCGCCGGCTGCGCGAGACCTTCAGTGGGACATCCAGCCAGGTCACGCGCTGAACCACAACACGGTGCACGGTCCCGAGGATCGTGCCCGGCGCGTTGTCGGATCGGGGCCGAACCGTTCGTGGATGGGGTAGGAGGCGCCCACGAGGGGCGTGTCCTGAGCTGAGGAGATGACCGAGATGCAGTACCTGGTTTCCGTGATCGACGACACGGCCGGCTCCGCCACATCGGACGAGGCCGCGGCGATCGACGTGTTCAACGAGCGGCTGCAGTCCGAGGGTCACTGGGTCTTCGCGGGCGGCCTCGGGTCGCCCAGCACGGCCACGGTGATCGACAACCGCGGTGATGGTGAGGCGGTGCTCACCGACGGGCCGTTCGTCGAGTCGAAGGAGCACCTTGCCGGCTTCTGGATCATCGAGGCGGCCGACCTCGACGTGGCGCTGCGGCTCGCTGCCGAGGGGTCGGGGGCGTGCAACCGCAAGGTCGAGGTGCGCCCGTTCCTGTGAGCAGGCAGAGCATCCTCGACGTCAGGGAGGCGATCAACGAGGCCCACCAGGTGGAGTGGGCGCGGCTGGTCGCCGCCCTGGCCAAGCGGTTCGGTGACCTCGACGTCGCCGAGGAAGCGGCGGCCGAGGCGTTCGCGACTGCGGCGGCGCGGTGGCCGGTGGACGGCATACCGCCCAACCCCGGTGCCTGGCTGACGACCACCGCGGGCCGCAAGGCCATCGACCGGATCCGGCGCGAGCACAGACGAGACGACAAGGAGCGGGAGGCCCAGCTCTTGTCCGGCAACAACCCACCGGAGCCCCTCGGCGTCATCGACGACGACCGGCTTCGGCTCGTCTTCACCTGCGCCCACCCGGCGCTCGCGACGGAGGCACGGGTGGCTCTCACGCTGCGCATGGTCGCCGGGCTGACCGTGCCCGAGATCGCTCGGGCGTTCCTGGTGCGGGAGACCGCCATGGCGCAGCGGATCACCCGCGCGAAGGCCAAGATCAAGGCGGCGCGCATCCCATATCGGGTGCCGGCCGCCGAGGATCTGCCCACCCGTGTCTCCGGCGTGCTGGCCGTCCTCTTCCTCGTCTTCAACGAGGGCTACCTGGCCACCGGCCTCGGCACCGGTCCCGTCCGTCCCGACCTGACCGGCGAGGCGATCCGGCTCACTCGCCTGGTCCGTGCCCTCCTGCCGCAGGACGGCGAGGTGGCCGGACTGCTTGCGCTGATGCTGCTCACCGAGGCCCGCCGTGTCGCCCGGGTCTCGGCGACTGGCGAGCTGGTCCCTCTCGGCGAGCAGGACCGGGGGGCCTGGGACCCGGCTCTGGTCAGCGAGGGTCATCGGTTGGTGCGTCAGCGCCTGTCCTCGGGAGTACCTCCGGGCCGCTACCAGATCCTGGCCGCGATCAACGCCGTGCACACCTCCGCCCGCGATGCTGGCGACACCGACTGGTCGCAGGTCGTCGCCCTCTACGACCAGCTGGTCCGCCTGGATCCGTCGCCGGTCGTCGCCCTCAACCGGGCCGTCGCTCTGGCCGAGCTCGACGGCCCGGACGTCGCAATGGCCCTGGTGGACGGTCTCGAGGACCAGCTGGCCGGCTATCACGCTTTCCACGCGGCCCGAGCGGACCTGCTGCGCCGGGTGGGCCGCAGTCAGGAGTCGCGCCGGGCCTACGACAGGGCGATCGAGCTGGCGGGCAACACCGCCGAGGTGGCCTACCTGACCCGTCGCCGCGACCAGATGGTTCTCGATCCGCAGACCCCAGAGGCCGACAACCACGAGTACCGCGGCAGAGGTGATAGCCGCGGCGACCAGAGCGAGCATAGGCCCGGGACGAACAGCACTGCGTCCAGCTCCGCGTCCGGCGCGCCGAGACCACAGGTATGACGCTCGCGCACGTGCGGGGGGCCGGGCCCGATTCCGGGTCCTGGGCTCGGCCCGATCCGATCCAGCCGCATCACGCCTCCGATACGATCGGTCGGTGGTCGCCGTGGAAGCTGACCTGCCCCGTTTGCGCGAGGTGTGCGAGCGCTATGGCGTCGCCTCCTTGGAGGTGTTCGGCTCGGTCGCGCGTGGCGAGAATGGACCCGACAGTGACCTTGACCTGCTCTACGTCCTGAGGCCGGGGGTGCGCCTCGGCTTCACGCTGTTCGACCTCGAAGACGAGCTGTCCGCCCTCTTCGGCCGCCCGGTCGATCTGGTCGCGCGCAACTCGATCAACAGGTACATCCGGGAGCGAGTGCTCTCCGATGCCAAGACTCTCTATGCGGCGTGAGCTTCTCCTGCTGCGTGAGAAGCGTCGACGCAGGCGCGCCGATCCGTGATCTCGTCGGCAGTCGAAGTGCCGAGCGGGTTGAAGCCGACGGCATCCGACGTCCGGCCCTCCTGTGGCACTTCACCGACGTCCTCGGTGAAGCCGCGAGCCAAGTGCCCTCGCAGGTGCAGGAGTCCCATCCTGAGATTGCTTGGCGCGCGGCCGCGCGCCTGCGCAATCGAATCGTCCACGGCTACTGGGACATGATGTCGAGACGCTGGTCACCGCGGGGACCGACGATGTACCGCGTAGGTTCGCGCAGCTTGAGGGAGTCATCGCCTCGCTCCAGGCATTCGACGAGGCTGACGAGTCCGGCTCCCCAGGCTGAGAACTCGATCGGCGTGGACAGCCCCGGTCGTACTTGTCGCCGCTACTGGGAGGAATCGGCACGGGGCACGGGCTGAGGAATGGTCGGCCAGACGCCGGCGACGAGACGGTCAAGAAGTGGACGCCGTGGTGGTCGAAGCCGCTGCGGGTTCTCCGCGATCTCCGCGATCCGCACCGCCATGCGGCGTTGGGGGTGGACCTTCACGCGGCGGTATGACGCTGGCACGGGACGCGCGGCGGCGGGGCGAAGCGGTTGTTCGCGGGCGCTCGGTTGGCTCAACGTAGTTCGATGAGCCGATTGCCCGCCTCGATCAGCGAAACGACATCATCGATCAGCGGCTCGAACCAAGCCAGCAGCGCGGTGCGTCGCGTGTTGCCGACACGCACCCACACGACCGTGGGAGCGTCACCGCCGAGGGCTGCCATGTTGCCGAAATCCTCGTCCTTGGTCACGATGGCCGCTCCATGTTCGAGGGCATAGCGCCACAAGTCCCGATCGGGTGACTCACCCAATCCGATGGCATTGACATGCTCGGCGACGTGGGCTCGGTCGTTCAGTAGCCGCGCAAGTGCTGGCGGCAGTTGGGCGTCGATCAGGAAGCGCACCGCGTCTACGAAGCGATCACGACAGCGTGGTCGGCCTGGGCTGCCGCGTATGCGAGACAAGCCTTGATGTCGTCCGCAGAGAGGTAGGGGTAGTCCTCCAGGATCTCCCCCTCACTGGCGCCGGAAGCGAGCAGGGAGAGGACATCGGCGACACGCATCCGAGTGCCACGGACAGCAGGACGGCCGTGGACCACTTCCGGGTCTATGGTGATGCGCTCCAGCAAGGACATGGCTTCAGATTACCGAAGACGCAGGATGCACATCCTCGAACGCGGCGGTGTTCAGGGCCCCGCTCTCGACCTACGTCATAGTGGGCGGAGAGAAGCTCTCGCAGACGGCGTGCGCGGCCTGTCACGCAAATCGGCCGGATCACGTCGACGTGGCCGGGCAGGCACATCCGGGGTCGGGGGGCTCCAGCGGGAGTGCACCTGTGAGTGGAGGGGTGTTGAGCGGCATACGGGCTGCTATTCGGTCAGGCCGAGACCTTCCGAGAGTTGCTGTGCCCAGGCGCCGACGACGCGGCGGCGCCGCCGTGAGTCGTCGGTGAGGAGATCGGCCAGCGCGAGACCGCGGATCATGTCCAGCGTCGCTTGGATCAGGGTGCGGACGTGCGGATCGGTGTCGTCCACCCCGAGCAGCCTGATCGTCATGGCGTGGACGCCGCTGCCGAACTTGCGCTCCAGGGGGACGATCCGGTCGCGCAGCACCTCGTCGGCGGCTGCCGCCGTCCACACCTGCAGGGCGGCCCCGAACAGCGTTCCGACATAGACCTCGATGATCGTGTGCAGCACGTGGGCGACCCGCTCGGTACCGGTGAGATCGGGAACGGTGACCGTCCTGACGAGCTCTGAGCGCTTCTCGAACATGAAGTCCAGGGCCGCGACGATGAGGTCCTCGCGGGTCGGGAAGTGGTGCTGCAGCGCGCCGCGGCTCGTGCCCGCGTCAGCGGCGATGACCGCGACCGACGAGGCCTCCCACCCGCGGGAGGCGAGCGACTGCACGGTGGCTTCGAGGATCCGTTGCCGAGTGAGGCGGCTGCGGTCCTGTTTCGGCTCCGTCACGGTGCTCATGAGCGCTGTTCGTGGGTAGGTGCGGCCGGAGGCGGACTCAGCTCGTCCAGCGTGGCGGGCGCCGTTCGAGGAAGGCCGCCATCCCCTCGCGGGCCTCTTCGCTCGCGAAGAGCCTTGAGGACTGGTCGGCGAGCCGGTCGCGGTCGGCCGCGAACGCCTCGAGCAGGTGGTGGTTGAGCAGTGCCTTGGACTCCCGCAGGCCCTGCGGGGAGCAGGCGGCGAAGGACGCGACGAACCCGACGACGGAGGCCTCGACCTCGTCCGAGCTGTCGACGGCCCGAGAGACGAGCCCGATCTGAGCCGCGCGGGCTGCGTCGAACTTGTCGCCGGTCAGGAAGAACTCCGCGGCAGCCCGGCTCGTCAAGCGGGGTACCACCGTCAGGGAGATGACCGAGGGGGCCAGCCCGAGCCGGGACTCGGTCAGGGCGAACGTCGACCTGGGGCCGGCGACGACGACGTCGCAGGCCGACACGAGTCCCATGCCGCCGGCGCGGACATGCCCGTCGATGCGTCCGATGACCGGCTTGCCCAGGGCGACGATCGCCTGGAGCAGGTCGATGAGCTGGTCGGCGCGGGCTCGAGCCGGGTCGCCGGCCGGTCCGCTCGACGCCTCGGTGAGGTCGGCCCCGGCGCAGAAGGTGCCTCCCGTGTGGGTGAGGATGACGGTGCGCACGGAGCCGTCGGACTCGGCCGCCGTGAGCGCGTCGCGCAGGTCTCGGACGAGCTGGTCCGACAGGGCGTTTCGGTTGTGCGGCGAGTCGAGGGCGATCCGGGCGACACCCCCTGAGGTCTCGACTGCGACGCGCGGGCCGGTGGGCTTGTCGCTCATGGTGTGGTGTCCTCCATCGTCTCGTCCTGGTCGGTCTCGGTCGGTGCGTCATCGACCACCGCGAGGGTAGTGGCCTGGTCCACCTGCTGGCCGAGGACGACGTGGACGTGGTTCACGACACCGGCGGTCGTCGCCGTGACGGCATGCTCCATCTTCATCGCCTCGAGCCACAGCAGCGGTTGGCCGGGCTCGACGTGGCTGCCCTGGACCACCGCTACCCGCACGATCGTGCCCGGCATCGGGGCCACCAGCGCGCCGGCCTGCACCTGGGTCGACGGGTCGACGAAACGGGGCACGGCATGCAGGGTGATGCTCCCCTCGGCGCCGTCGACCACGACGGACGTCACGTCGCCGGAGGTGAAACGAGCGACTGTGTACTGTCGCCGCACCCCGTCGAGATCGAGGACGACCCGGTCCGGCGCGGCCGCGAGGAGCCCGATGGTGCCGACCCCGTCTGGCAGGCGCTCGAGCTCGAGCCCCCGGCGGATGATGCGGTAGGCGACGGGGAGCTCGTCTGCCCGGATCGTGTAGCTGCGCCGTTGGAAGCCTCCCGGCACGTTGCGGAACCCGCTCGGGATCCCTTGCAGGACGGGCGAGTTCGCGCGTTGGGCGGAAGCATCGGCAAGCGCCGCGACGAGAGCACCCAGGGCGGGGTCGAGTCCGATGCTGCTTGCCAGCTCTGCCGGGTCGTGCTGCGTGTAGAACCGGGTGTCCGCCGTGCCGGACAGGTAGTCCGGGTGCAGCAGGCTCGCGACGAGCAGGTCGCGGTTGGTGGTCAGGCCGTGGATGCGCGCTCGGCGCAGGGCGGACGCGAGCTCACGGGCCGCCTCGTGGCGGGTCGGTGCCCGGGAGATGACCTTGGCGAGCATGGGGTCGTAGCTGACTCCGACGACGGTGCCTTCGCGCACGCCGGCGTCCAGGCGGATGCCGTGGTGCTCGGGGATCGCGAACTGCGTCGTGACGCCGGGGACATCGAGCACGTGCACGGTGCCGCTCTGGGGCTGCCAGTCGCGGGCGGGGTCCTCGGCGTAGAGGCGCGCCTCGATCGAGTGACCGGTCATCGTCGGCTCGTCGCCCTGCAGGGCCAGCCCGGCGGCCACGTCGAGCTGGAGGCCGACGAGGTCGAGCCCGGTGACGCTCTCGGTGACGGGGTGCTCGACCTGCAGCCTCGTGTTCATCTCGAGGAACCAGAAGCGGCCGGTGTCGTCCGCGAGGAACTCGACCGTGCCGGCGCTGCGGTAGTCGACGGCCGTCGCTGCATTGCGTGCCGCGGCGAGGAGGCGCTCGCGCATGTCTGCGCCGACGTGCTCGACCAGCGGTGAGGGCGCCTCCTCGATGACCTTCTGGTGACGCCGCTGGAGCGAGCACTCGCGTTCGCCGAGGGCCCATACGGTGCCGTGGGCGTCGGCCATGACCTGTACTTCGACATGGTGCCCCGACTCGAGGTAGCGCTCGCAGAAGACCGTCGGGTCACCGAAGGCGCTCGCCGCCTCACGAGCGGCGCTCGCGACCGCATCGAGCACTTCGGCCGGCGTCCGGACGATGCGCATCCCGCGCCCACCGCCGCCGGCCGATGCCTTGACGAGGACGGGCAGGTCAGCCTCGGTGATGTCGTCCGGATCGAGGCGGTCGAGCACCGGGACGCCGGCATCGGCCATGAGCTGCTTCGACTCGACCTTCGAGCCCATGAGCCGGATCGCCTTGGGGTCAGGTCCGATCCACGTGAGCCCCGCCTCCTGCACGGCAGCCGCGAAGTCGGCGTTCTCGGAGAGGAAGCCGTAGCCCGGGTGGATCGCATCGGCGCCGGCACGCAAGGCGGCCGCGATGACAAGGTCGCCGCGCAGGTAGGTCTCGGCAGGAGCCGTGCCTGGCAGCTGGACGCTCGCATCGGCCTCGGTGACATGGGGGCTGTCGGCGTCGGCGTCGGAGTAGACGGCGACGGTAGCGATCCCGCGGCGGCGGCAGGTGGCGAAGACGCGCCGAGCGATCTCGCCGCGGTTGGCGACCAGGACACTCGTGATCGGTCGGCCGGCGACCGAGCCCGCGCTCGTGGTGGCGTTCGTGGTCGTCATCAGTGCCTCACATCCGGAAGACGCCGAACGAGGTCGTGCCCTCGATCGGCGCGTTGTGGATCGCAGACAGGGCGATACCGAGGACGGACCGCGTGTCGCGTGGGTCGATGATGCCGTCGTCGTAGACGAGACCGGACAGCACGAGCGGCAGGGCCTCGGCGGTGATCTGCTGTTCGATGGCGGCCCGGACGGCGAGCGCGCCTTCCTCGTCGAACGGCTTGCCTTGGGCGAGGGCCGAGACGCGCGAGACGTTGAAGGTGACGTCGGCGAGCTGTTGTGCTCCCATCACCGAGCTGCGGGCGCTCGGCCAGGTGAAGACGAACCTCGGCTCGTAGGCACGCCCGCACATGCCGTAGTGCCCGGCGCCGTACGAGTTGCCGAGCAGGACCGAGATGTGCGGGACGGTCGAGTTGGACACGGCGTTGATCATCATCGCGCCGTGCTTGATGATGCCGCCCTGCTCGTACTCCTTGCCGACCATGTATCCGGTCGTGTTGTGCAGGAACAGCAGCGGTGTGTCGCTCTGGTTGGCCAGTTGGATGAACTGCGCTGCCTTCTGGGCCTCCTCGCTGAAGAGGACGCCGCGAGCGTTGGCGAGGATGCCGAGCGGATAGCCGAGCAGCTGCGCCCACCCGGTGACCAGCGAGCTGCCGTAGAGCGGCTTGAACTCGTCGAAGTCCGAGTCGTCGACGATCCGGGCGATGACCTCACGCGGGTCGAACGGGTTCTTCAGGTCGGGGGGCACGATGCCGAGCAGGTCGTCGACGGCGTACCTCGGCGGCCTCGGGGCGGCCGTCACGGGATCGAGCGCCTTGCGTCGGTTCAGCCGAGCGACGACGCGCCGCCCGATCCGGATCGCGTCCTGCTCGTCGAGGGCGTAGTAGTCGGCGAGTCCCGAGACCCGCGCGTGCATCGCCGCCCCACCGAGCGACTCGTCGTCGGACTCCTCGCCGGTCGCCGCCTTGACGAGTGGGGGCCCACCGAGGAACACCTTCGAGCGCTCCTCGATCATGACGACGTGGTCGCTCATCCCCGGTAGGTAGGCCCCGCCCGCGGTCGAGTTGCCGAAGACGAGCGCGATCGTCGGGATGCCGGCCGCGGACAGCCGCGTGAGGTTGCGGAAGATCGCGCCGCCCGGGATGAAGATCTCCTTCTGCGTGGGCAGGTCGGCGCCGCCCGACTCGACGAGGCTGATGACCGGCAGCCGGTTCTGCCGGGCGATGTCGTGCATCCGCAGCGTCTTCTTGACCGACGACGGGTTGCTCGCACCGCCCTTGACCGTCGGGTCGTTCGCGATGACCATGCACTCGACGTCCTCGATCACCCCGATCCCCGCGACGACGCTGCCACCCACCGTGAACCGACTACCGTACCCGGCGAACGGCGCGAGTTCGAGGAACGGCGCGTCCCGGTCGAGGAGCAGCTCGACCCGTTCGCGGGCGGTGAGCTTGCCGCGGCTGCGGTGTCGCGCGACCGCTCGTTCGCCGCCGCCGGCGATGGCCAGGGCGAGCTGCGCGTCGATCTCGGCCAGCTGGGCCGTCATCGCCTCGGCGTTGGCTCGGGAGTCCTCGCTCGTCGGGTCGATGGTGCTGCGCAGGATCGTCATGCGTGCTCGACCTCCTCGGTCGTGGGCAGCAGTCGGGTCGGCAGGTCGACGTGGCGCGCCCTCAGCCACTCGCCGAGTGCCTTGGCCTGCGGGTCGAAGCGAGCGGCATACGCGACCCCTTCGCCGAGCAGGCCTTCGATGACGAAGTTGAGCGCGCGAAGCCGCGGGAGCCGGGTGCGCGTGACCGTCAGGTCGCGCGTCTCCGGAAGGAGCGCGTGGAGCCGCTCGACCGTGAGGAAGCCATCCAGCCAAGCGAACTCGTCGTCCGAGCGCACCCACACGCCGACGTTCGCGTTGCCGCCCTTGTCCCCGGACCGGGCGCCGACGATCGTCCCGAGAGGGGCAGTGACAACCGGTTCGTATGCCGCTGAGCCCGCTTCGCCCGGCGCGCGAGCTTCCGGCGCGGCTGGGTCGTCGGCGAGGGGCTCGAGCTGCCTTGTCGTCGAAGGCGGCTCGATGATTCGGCGCTCACCGCTGGGCAGGGTCACGGTGTGCACGGGCACATCCTGAGGCACGTAGGCGGGCCGGTAGACGCCGTATGCGGAGCCGCCACCCGGTGGGCTGGTCAGGAAGCACCCGGGGTAGGTCGCCAGGACGATCTCGACAGCAGCGCCTGAGAAGGCGCGCCCGACGTTGCGCTCGTCCGGGTCTCGAGCCACGACGGTGAGCGTCGCTGCGGCGCGAGCCTGGGTGTCGGGGTCGTCGTGGTCGGTGCGGGCGAGGGTCCAGGTCAGCTCGGTGGGGCGGACCGGCAGTGCCGTCTCGACCTGTCGCCGGGCGAGGTCGGCCTTGGCGTCGATGTCGAGCCCGGTCAGCACGAACGTCATCTCGTTCCGGTAGCCGCCGATGCTCGTGCACGAGACCTTGACGTCCGGGGGCGGTACCTCGCCGTGGACGCCGGTGACGAGGACGCGGTCCGGGCCCTCCTGCGCGAGCGTGATCGAGTCGAGTCGGAGCACGGCGTCGGGCCCCGCGTAGCGGGCGTCCTGCACCTCGTAGAGCAGCTGGGACAGGACCGTGTCGAGGGTCACCGCGCCACCCGTGCCGGGGTGCTTCGTGACGACGCACGAGCCGTCACGGTGGATCTCCGCGACCGGGAACCCGGGCCTGGTCAGGTCGGGGATCTCGCGGAAGAAGGCGAGGTTGCCACCGGTCGCCTGGGTGCCGCACTCGATGACGTGACCTGCCGCCATGGCCCCCGCTATGGCGTCGAACTCCGTTCGGCCCCAGCCGAAGTGGGCGATCGCCGGGCCGACCACCACCGACGCGTCGGTGACCCGTCCGGTGACGACGACCTCGGCACCGGCCCGGCAGGCGGCGGCGATGCCGAACCCGCCGAGATAGGCGTTCGCGGCAAGAGGCGTGCCCAGGCCGAGCTCGGCCGCCCGGTCGGTCAGGTCGTCACCGTCGACGACGGCGACCGAGACGTCGAGCCCCAGACGGGCGGCGAGGTCATGGACAGCGGCGGCGCAGCCGTGTGGGGCCAGGCCGCCGGCGTTGACGACGATGCGCACGCCCTTGTCCTTGGCGAGCCCGAGGCAGTCCTCGAGCTGGCGCAGGAAGGTTCGGGCATAGCCGAGCCCGGGATCCCTGGCCCGGTCGCGGCCGAGGATGAGCATGGTCAGCTCGGCGAGGTAGTCGCCGGTGAGGACGTCGAGCGGGCCGCCCTCGAGCATCTCGCGCATCGCCGAGAGCCGGTCGCCGTAGAAGCCCGAGCAGTTTCCGATGCGCAGGACCTCGGCCGAGTCCGGCGATGCGCTCGTGTCGCTCATGACACCGCAGCGTGGCACACCGAACCCAAAACAAGCAAGCCTGCTTGTTTCTTGGTGACTTCCCGTCTACCGTCTGTCCATGCGCCTCACCGAAGACCACGACGACTTCCGCAAGAGTGTCCGGCACTTCGTCGACACCGTGGTCAACCCGTGCGCCGACGACTGGGAGCGCGACGGAGCCTTCCCCGCCCACGACGTCTTCCCGAAGGCGGCCGAGGTCGGGCTGCTCGGCATCGAGTACGACCCCGCCTACGGCGGGCTGGGGGCGGACCACTCCTACCAGATGGTCGCGTGTGAGGAGCTCGGCCGGATGGCCTCGGCCGGGGTGAGCATGGCCATCGGGGTGCAGTCGATGATGGCGACACCATCGCTCGCCGAGCTCGGCACGCACGAGCAGAAGGTCGCATTCCTCGCCCCGGCCATCGCCGGGGAGGCTGTTGCGGCGATCGCGGTGACCGAGCCGGACACCGGTTCGGACGTCGCGCGCCTGCGTACCCGTGCTCGACGTGACGGAGGTGACTGGGTGGTCTCCGGACGCAAGATGTTCATCACCAACGGTGCCCAGGCCGACTGGGTCTGTCTGCTCGCACGGACCTCCGACGAGGGCGGCTACCGCGGCATCTCGCAGATCGTCGTCCCGACCACGACGCCGGGGTTCACGGTCAGCCGGACCCTCGACAAGCTGGGCAACCATGCCTCCGACACGGCCGAGATCGTGCTCGAGGATGTGCGGGTCCCGGTGGCGAACACGATCGGAGAGGTCGGTCGCGGCTTCCAGCAGCAGATGCAGCAGTTCGTCATCGAGCGGATGTCGGCCGCCTACACCACCGTCGGTCAGTGCGACCGGGCACTCGAGCAGACCCGACGGTTCGTGGCGGAGCGGAGCGTCTTCGGCACCCCCCTCGCGTCGAAGCAGTATGTCGCCTTCCGCCTCGCCGAGCTGCAGGCCAAGGTCGACCTGCTGCGCAGCCACAACCGCGAGACGTGCGAGGCCCGGATGGCCCGCGAGGACATCACCCGGATGGCTTCGGTCGCCAAGCTCACCGCCGGCCGCCTCGTCCGTGAGGTCGCCGACACGTGCCTGCAGTTCCATGGCGGTATGGGCTACGTCGAGGAGACATGGACCTCGCGGTTCTACCGGGACGCACGACTCGCGTCGATCGGCGGCGGAGCCGACGAGGTCATGCTCCAGGTTCTCGCCCGGCTCGACGGGCTGCCCGCGTGACGCGTCGCACGACAACACGCAAGGATGAGCTCATGACCGAAGAACAGAGCGCCCAACGCACACTCGCAAACCGCACCATCATCATGTCCGGCGGCAGCCGCGGCATCGGGCTGGCCATCGCACTGCGCGCCGCCCGGGATGGCGCCAACGTCGCCCTGCTCGCCAAGACCGACCAGCCCGACCCACGTCTCGAGGGCACCATCCACACGGCAGCCGCAGAGATCGAAGAGGCAGGTGGGCACGCGCTTCCCATCGTCGGAGACGTGCGCGACGACGCCTCCGTGGCCGACGCCATGGCCCGGACCGTCGAGAGGTTCGGCGGGATCGACATCGTCGTCAACAACGCCAGCGCCATCGACCTGTCACCCACGTCCAGCCTGTCGATGAAGAAGTACGACCTGATGCAGGACATCAACTGCCGTGGGTCGTTCCTGCTGGCCAAGACCGCACTCCCGCATCTCGAGCAGTCTGACGCCGCCCACGTGCTCACCATGTCGCCGCCGCTCAACCTCAACCCGAAGTGGGCCGGCGGGCACCTCGGCTACACGATCGCGAAGTACGGCATGAGCCTGGTCACTCTCGGGCTCGCCGAAGAGCTGCGGGAGGCGGGGATCGCGGCCAACAGCCTCTGGCCCCGCACCCTCATCGCGACCGCGGCGGTCCAGAACCTGCTTGGCGGCGACACGGCCATACAGGCCAGCCGCAGCCCCGAGATCGTGGCGGACGCGGCATACGTCATCCTCACCCGCGACCCACGCGAGTGCACCGGCAACTTCTTCATCGACGACGAGGTGCTGCGCGAGGCCGGCATGACCGACCTGTCGGTCTACGGCGGCACGGACGACCAGCTGCAGAAGGACATCTTCCTCGACTGACAGCCGAAGCTCGGGGGCCTCACGGCCCTGGCGGGCTGGGGCCCCCGAGCTCACGCTGGTACCGATCGAACACCGTGAAGGACCACCAATGATGCAGCCGGACCTCTCCCTGGTCGACCCGCTCGACCATCACCTTGCCACGCGCGTGAACGTCGGGGACACCCTGACCCGCACCGCAGCCCTCTTCCCCGAGCGGAGGGCGGTGATCGACGGGACACGCGAGGTGACCTTCCGTGAGCTTGCCCAGACCGCAGACCGCCTCGGGCATGCCCTGCTCGGGCTCGGGCTCGGGCCGGGCACCCCGGTCGCGCTCCTGATGACCAACTCGTGGCGGATGCTCGCGACGTACTACGCCTGCGCCCGGGCGGGACTCGTCTGCCTGCCGCTCAACGTCATGCTCACGGCAGAGGACCTCACGTGGATCGTCGGGGACGCCGAGGCGCCGATCCTCGTTGTTGACCCGGCACTGCGCCAAAAGGCCGAGGGCATCGTCACCGGCGCGGCGTCCATCGCCACCGTAGTAGTCGCCGAGGACGAACCGGCGCCGGTCGCAGACCGACGCACGATCGGCTGGGACGGCCTCGTCGCCACAGGGATGGAGGGACCGCTCGACGCCATGGTCGACGAGCGCGGCGCGGTCCAGTGCCTCTACACGTCCGGCACGACGTCACGGCCCAAGGGCGTGCTGACGAGCCACGTGTCGGTGACCATCGGCCTGCTGAGCAACGCGATCGTGACGCGGCAGCGGTGGGGGTCGGAGCCGCCGGTCATGCTCGTGGTCCTGCCGCTCTTCCACGTGACCGCCCTGAACACACTCGCCATGCCGGTCATCATGATGGGCGGCACCGTCGTGCTACCCGGCGCGGGCTTCGATCCGGCCGCCGTGCTCGATGCGCTGAGCGCACACCACGCGACCCACGTCATGATGCTGCCGATGATGCACGCGGCGTGCGCCGCGGAGCAGGCTCGCACCCCACGAGACCTCACCTCGGTCGAGTGCGCCATCTATGCGATGGCGCCGATGCCGGAGAACCTGCTGGCCAAGGTCGACGAGATGTACCCCAACGCGGCCGTCATCCTCGGCTCCGGGCAGACCGAGGTGGTCCCGGCGACCGTGATGCAGTGGCCAGAGCACCGGCACACGGCTGCGGCCTCTTGGGGTCCGCAGGTGCCCAGCGTGCTGACCCGGACGATGAGCCGGCCCGACGGCGACCTGCTCGGCCAGGGGGAGACCGGCGAGATCGTCTACCGGGCTCCGAACGTCTGCCTCGGCTACTGGAACAACGCGGCGGCGAACCAGGAAGCCTTCGCGAACGGCTGGTTCCACTCCGGCGACATCGGGCACGTGGACAGCGAGGGCGTCGTCTGGTTCACCGACCGGCTCAAGGACATCATCAAGTCCGGCGGCGAGAACGTCTCCTCGGTGGCCGTCGAGGCGACGGTGCTGGCCGCGCCGGGCGTCGCTGAGTGCAGCGTCGTCGGAGTGCCGGACGAACGCTGGGGAGAGGCAGTGTGCGCCGTCGTCGTGCCGGACGGCACGGTCCCGGTCGGCGAGCTGCCCGACCGTGTCATCGAGTACGCGAGGTCGCGCCTCGGCGGCTTCCAGGTGCCCGAGGTCGTCCGGCTCGTCGACGCGCTGCCCAAGACCGCGACCGGCAAGATCCAGAAGTTCGAGGTCCGGGCTCAGGCCCGTGACCGCTGACCGATTTGGGTGTCGGGCTGGGACGTGACAGTCCTTTGGGTCGGCCTTCGATCGCGACGGGCGGGCGATGTGTCCGCCCGTCGCGAGTCCCGCTCCTCCATCGGCCGGAACGGGGGTCGGAACTACGGCCCGACCCGGATGAGCTTCTTGTTGACGAACTCGTCGGCGGCCAGCAGCCCCATCTCGCGCGAGGTGCCGCTGCGCTTGACGCCGCCGAAGGGGAGCCCGGGCTCGTCGGCCTGCACGATGTTGACGTACACCATCCCGGCATCGATCTTGTCGGCGATGCGAGCGGCCTGGTCCGCGTCGGTGGTGTAGACGTACGAGCCGAGCCCGAACGGTGTGTCGTTCGCGAGCGCGACGGCCTCGTCCTCGCCGGACACCTTGTAGACGACGCCGACCGGGCCGAAGAACTCCTCGCGGTAGGCATCCATGTCCTTGGTGACACCGGTCAGGACGGTGCTCTCGAAGAAGGCGCCGTCACGCTTGCCGCCGGCGACCATCGTGGCGCCCTGGGTGACTGCCCGCTGCACCTGGTCGTCCAGCCGCTCGGCCGCAGCCAGTGACGACAGCGGTCCGAGCACGGTGTCCTGGGCCATCGGGTCCCCGGTGCGCGCCGCGGTCATGGCCGCAGTGAACTTCTCCAGGAACCCGTCGTACAGGTCCTCGGTCACGATGAAGCGCTTGGCAGCGTTGCAGGCCTGACCGGTGTTGTCCAGGCGTGCGTTCACGGCGGCTTCGACAGCGCCGTCGAGGTCGTTCGTGGACAGCAGGATGAACGGGTCGGACCCCCCGAGCTCGAGCGCCACCTTCTTGAGGTTGCGTCCGGCGATCTCGGCGACGGCGGCACCGGCACGCTCCGAGCCGGTGACCGACACACCCTGGATGCGGGGGTCGGCCACGACCGTCGCTGCCTGCTCGTTCGTCAGGCGCAACCCGACATACGCGCCGTCGGGGAGCCCGGCATCCCGGTAGATCTGCTCGATGGCCGCGGCCGACTCGGGGCACTGCGGTGCGTGCTTGAGCAGGATGGTGTTGCCGATGACGAGGTTCGGTGCGGCGAAGCGGGCCACCTGGTAGTACGGGTAGTTCCACGGCATGATGCCCAACAGCACGCCCAACGGTGAGCGGCGGATGACCGCGGTGCCCTCACCGAGGATGTCGACCGGCTGGTCGCCGGTGATCTTCTCGGCATGGTCTGCGTAGTACTCGGTGATGTCCGCCGCGAAGTCGACCTCGCCTTCCGCCGCGGACAGCGGTTTGCCCATCTCCCGCACGATGATCGCGGCGAGCTCGTCCCGTCGCTCACGGTGCAGCTGGGCGATCCGACGGACGACCGCGGCTCGTTCGGCGACCGGCACCTCGCGCCAGGTCCGATAGGCGGAATCCGCCGCAGCGACGGCGTCCTGCACCTCGGCGTCCGTGTTCGTTGGGTAACTGGCCAGGGTCTCGCCAGTAGCGGGGTTGACGACAACGTAGTCGGTCACTTTTCAGCCTCCATTCGACGTGGCCGCAGTCTTGCCGATCCCATCCGGGAGCGCAATCCTGGCCGTGGGGGACTGGGTCCGGCCGACTTCGACCCGCCACAGCTCCGGGCCCTGCTCGATCGGGGCCCAGCTGACCTGGCCCGGCCGCTCGGCGTTGAGCATGTACTTCAGCGGCGTCGGGTCGTGGTCGGCGACGAGGATGAACTGGCTGCCCTCGGTCAGTCCGTCGAAGGCCGCGTTCGTCAGGTCGGCGCAGCTGGCGCGGCCACCCTCTCTCGTGTCGACGACTGGCGTGCTCATGCTTCCTCCAGAGTGGGTCATCAATAAACACGGAAGCCTCCGTGTTAAAAAGAGCCTACCCTTCTGTCCGCCGTCACGGCTCGACCGTCGGTTGCGTCACCGGGCTCCACGGCAGCAGGTCGGCCAGGACCATGCTGCTGCTCGGCCGCCCGTATCGGGCGAGCCGGTCGATGAGCTCCTGGAATGCGTCCATCGAGGCAGCCGCGACGACGAGCACCGAGCAGCCCTGTCCCGTCACGCGATAGAGCTCACGCACCTCCGGCCACGTCGCCACGTCCGGGTCGCGCAGCAGACAGGTCGGCCCGTAGCAGTCCATGACGACGACGGCACGTACCGGTCGGCCGGTCCGCTCGAGGTCGACGTGTGCGTGGTAACCGGTGATGACCCCGGCATCCTCGAGCCGGCGCACCCGATCCGCGACGGCCGGCGCAGACAGGCGTACTCGCCTCGACAGCTCGTTGAAGGAGAGGCGCCCGTCGGCCTGCAGCTCGGTAAGGATGCGCCAGTCAACTCGGTCCACGACTTCCCACCTTTCGGCCCCAAGGTCAGCATCCTGAACTCATCATGATCGCAAGGTCATAACGAGGAAACGGCACGCATGACCCATTCCGAGGTGTGCGGCATCCGGACGAGAGTGGTCACATGCCTGAGAACTTCGCCGACGCGCCCTTCCGCACCATCATCGAGCCCTTCCGGATCCACTCCGTCGAACCACTGCGCATGACGAGCGCAGCCGAGCGACGCAAGCATCTGCGCGACGCGTCGTACAACCTCTTCCAGCTGCGCGCCGAGCACGTCCTCATCGACCTGCTCACCGACTCGGGGACCGGCGCGATGAGCCGCGACCAGTGGGCCGCGATCCAGCGCGGCGACGAGTCGTATGCCGGCTCGCCATCATGGTTCGTCTTCGTCGACGCGGTGCGCGAGCTGTTCCCCTACGAGCACGTCATCCCCGTCCACCAGGGCCGGGCCGCCGAGCGGATCCTCTTCTCCGCGTTGGGTGGCCCCGGCAAGGTCGTGCCGAGCAACACGCACTTCGACACCACCCGCGCCAACGTCGAGGCCACCGGAGCCAGAGCCGTCGACCTCGTCATCGCCGAGGGCCACGACCCCGTCTCGGAGCACCCCTTCAAGGGCAATGTCGACCTCGACGCCCTCGAGGCGCTGCTCGCCGAGCACGCGGGCGACGTGCCGTGCGTCATGGTGACGATCACCAACAACAGCGGCGGCGGGCAGCCGGTCTCGCTCGAGAACCTCCGCGGCGTGCGCAAGATCTGCGATGCCTACGGCAAGCCCCTCTTCCTCGACGCGTGCCGCTTCGCCGAGAACGCCTGGTTCATCCGGGAACGCGAGGCAGGACAAGGGGATCGCGACGTCGCCGACATCGTCCGCGAGATCGCCTCGCTCGCCGACGGCATGACGATGAGCGCCAAGAAGGACCCGATGGGCAACATCGGCGGGTGGCTCGCGATGAACGACCACGAGCTCGCCCAGACGTGCCGCACCCAGCTCATCCTCACCGAGGGCTTCCCCACCTACGGTGGGCTGGCGGGCCGCGACCTCGAGGCGCTCGCCCAAGGGCTCAAGGAGGTCGTCCAGCACGACTACCTGCGCTACCGGATCCGCTCGACCGCCTACCTCGGCGACGCGCTGCACGAGCGGGGCATCCCGGTGCTGCGACCGATCGGCGGGCACGCGGTCTACCTCGACGCCCGCCGGCTCGCGCCGCACCTCGAGCCGCTCCAGTACCCAGGCCAGTCGGTTGCCGTCGCGCTCTACGAGGTCGGCGGAATCCGCTCGTGCGAGATCGGATCGGTCATGTTCGGGCGCCAACCGGACGGCTCCGAGGCGCCCGCCGCGATGGAGCTCGTACGGCTCGCGATCCCGCGCCGCACCTACACGCAGAGCCACATGGACTACGTCATCGAGGTCTGCGAGCGCGTCGCGACCGAGGCCGCCTCCCTTCCCGGCTACCGGATCACGAGCGAGCCGCCCGCGCTGCGTCACTTCACAGCCGACTTCGCGCCGATCGCCTGACCGCCGAAGAACGCCCGGCGTCACGAAGACCGAAAGGGTATGCCGCTGAGTCGGCTCAGCGGCATACCCTTCGAGTTGCGTTGTGGTGCAGTGAGACTGACGTGCGCGGCTCAGGCCGCAGGGCGTCCGATCCGCACTCGCCACACCTCGGGGCCCTGCTCGAGGTAGTCCCAGGTGAACTGGTCCTTGTACTCGGCGTCGAACTGGTAGAAGAGCGGCTTCGGGTCGTGGTCGTTGACCAGCTCGAAGCCCGCGCCGGGCGTCAGGTCGTGGTAGGTGCCGAGGATGAGGTCGTGACGGCGGGCCGGCGGCTCGCTGCGGACATCGAGCTCGGGGTCTGCACTCATGGTTACTCCTTGGGTGTCGGTGCTTCGGTCGGGTGGGCGCCGGGCTCCGCGGGGAGCCGGGCCAGGAAGTGCATGGCACCGTTGATCCGTTCCGCCTCGCGGGGGCTCGCCTCGCGCAGGGCCCACCAGGCCTTGGCGGCCAGACGACTTGCCGCGTCGGGCCGTCCGGCCTGGCCGAGGGCTCGCAGCGTCTTGACGAGCACGTCGGTCGTGCCGGCGAGGGCCTCCTCGACGGAGAGGTCTGCGGGGCTTCTCATGCGTCTCCTGTCCTGCAATTAACACGGCAGATGCCGTGTTAAACACGAGAGAGCCTACCTCAGTGCCGCGCCGCGGCTACACATCAGCCCAACGCCGTGCAAGGGTGGCGAGGTGAGCACGGCAGTGGTGGTGGGCAGCGGCCCGAACGGTCTGGCGGCCGCCCTGACGCTCGCCGCGGAGGGGCTCGACGTCACCGTCCTCGAGTCGGCAGACCGGATCGGGGGAGGGGCCCGCAGCGGCGAGCTCACACTGCCGGGCCTCATTCACGACGAGTGCTCCGGCTTCCACCCGCTCGCGGTGGACACCCCGTTCTCGCGGCGCTTCGACCTGGCCGCGCATGGGTTGCGTTGGCGCTGGGCCGAGTTCGAGTACACGCACCCGCTCGACGGGGGCCGGGGTGCGGTGGCCGGCCGGTCCGTGGCCGACACGGTGGCCGGGCTCGGTCCGGACGGCCGCTCGTGGGAGCGGGTCTTCGGCGGCCTCGCGCCACGCTTCGCCGACATCGCCGAGGACTTCCTGCGCCCGCTCCTGCACGTGCCGCGACACCCCGTGAAGCTGGCACGCTTCGGCGCGGCAGCACTCCCGCCGGCGGCGACGCTGGCCCGGATCTGGTCGACGGACGAGGCCCGAGCCCTCTTCGCCGGGGTCGCCGCGCACGCACTCCGACCCTTCACTGCGGCGTTGTCCTCGGCGATCGGCGTCGCTCTCGGGGCGGCCGCGCACCGATACGGCTGGCCCGTCGCAGAGGGCGGGTCGGCGGCGATCACCCGCGCCATGCTCGGCCTGCTGGGCGAGCACGGTGGGCATGTCGAGACCGGGGTGAGGGTCGGCTCGTTGGAGCAGCTCGGTGCGCCGGACGTCATCCTGCTCGACACGTCTCCCGAGGCAGCGGTCCGGATCGTCGGCGATCGCATGCCACCTCGGGTGGCCAGTTCGCTCCGGCGCTATCGCCACGGCCCGGGGGTGTCCAAGGTCGACTTCGCCGTCGAGGGCGGAGTGCCGTGGACCCACGAACCGTCCCGCCGGGCCGGGACGGTCCATGTCGGCGGGAAGCTCGAGGAGGTCTCGCTCGCCGAGCGTGAGGTGAACCGGGGTCGGATGCCCGAGCGGCCCTTCGTCCTCGTCGGGCAACAGTATGTCGCCGACCCGAGCCGGTCGCGCGGTGACGTGCACCCTGTTTACACGTATGCCCACGTACCGCATGGCTGGGCCGGCGATGCGACTCTCGCCGTCGAGGCGCAGATCGAGCGGTTCGCGCCCGGGTTCCGCGACCGCGTACTCGCCCGACACGTCCGGTCCGCCGGCGCGCTTGAGACGGACAACCCGAACTACCTCGGCGGCGACATCGTCGGCGGGGCCAACGACGCGCTCCAGCTCGTCTTCCGCCCGAGGATCACCCTGACGCCATACTCGCTCGGCGTGCCGGGTGTCTACCTCTGTTCTGCGGCGACGCCGCCCGGTGCCGGCGCTCACGGCATGTGTGGCTGGAACGCCGCCCGAGCAGCCCTGCGTACGCTGCGCTGACCGGTGCCGACGCGCGGAGCGGACGCCTGCTGTACCCGCCCAGCCCACCTTCCGGGTGGGCGTCATTGCGCGTACTTCCGGCGACCTGCGCGCCGACCCAGCAGCAACTGGCTCAGCGAGTCGACGAGCCAGTCCTCGACCTCGTCGTAGGACCAGCCTTCCCGAAGCACGAGCTGGTCGATGGTCTCGGAGGAGGCGAGGGTGCTCAGGATGGCGCCGGCTTGCTCCACCGACAGCCCCGCGCGAAGTGCCTTCATCTCGAGAAGGCGCCGCGCGATCTCGTGCTCTCCGTCGCGATGGTAGGCATCGCCTGCTGCAGCGACCGGGGCGAGCTCAGGCTCGGTGTGGGCGGCGGACCGTACCGCGCGCATGATGTCGCCGCAGCGCTCGTTGAGCTCACGGACGAGGTGCATGTTGAGCCGGAGCAGCTCCGGTGCGCTCGTCGCCTGGCGCTGCCTGGCATCGTTCTGCGCGACCCCGCCCTCGTCGTTGACGAACTCCACCAGACGGCGGGCGAGCTCGGCCTTGGTGCCCACGCTGGCATAGAGCGTCGGCACGGACACTCCTGCGTGGCGAGCGATCTGGGTCACCGGGGTTGCCGCGTAGCCCTGCTCGGCGAACAGCTTCCGGGCGGCTTCGAGGATCGCGCGGCGCGTCTGCTGCGCCTGGCGCTCCCGGTGAGGGGACCGGTATCCCCTTGACTCCTTCACAAGGCAAGCCTATCTTCATTGGTTATAAGTCGATTCAACCGAAGGAGGGGACTTATGGACAACAACCTATCCGCTCAGACCTCGGGTGGGCCGGTGGAGGGCGTGGCGCTGGATGAGGCTGTGCACGCGGTCGTGGCCTCGTCTGCAGCGGACCGATGGCAGGGCTTTCCCGGGGCGCGGATCACCGGGGTCTGCGCTGTGGTGGCGCCGCCGCTGGCCGTCGCAGCCTCGGCCCTCGGCATCGCGTCCTATCACGCAGCGGGCCAAGACTTCGTCGCCGGCATGGTGGCCCATCCGACGACCTTCGGTCTCGCCATCCAGGTCTCCTTGGCCAGCCTGATCCTCCTGCTGATCGCCGTCGCCGGCGTCGCAGGGGCTGTCGCCGCTATCCGGCCCGGGCTGGGCCGCACCGCAGGGCTGCTCACCGTCATCGGTCTCTGCGGCCCGATCTCCTTCCAGTCGATCTACTGGGCGGCATCGCAGTTGACCGACACGGGCGCGCATCGCGCTGCCGCCGCAGTGCTCATCGACGAGTCACAGGTCATCCCACGGACGGTCATGAACGTCTCCGGACCAGCACTGGTCGTGGGCTTCGTGCTGCTCGCCGTCGCCACGGCGAGGTCGGGGCTGCTCAGCCCCGGCCGCGCGGTCCTGCTCGGAATGGCCGCGTTGATGCCCTTCGGCTTCATCTCCGGCCACCTGCTGATCAGCGTGATCGCCTTCGCCGGGCTGGCCGCCGCCCTCGTCCCGCTCGGCTGGCCCCTCCTGGTGGGCCACTCGGCTCGGGCGGAACTCGAGCGATAGTCCGGAGCACTGCACTCTCGATCGGCAGATGTGCACCCTCGATCGTGAGACGTGCACTGTCAATCGTGAGAAGTGCACTCTCGGTCGGCAGTCAGGTACGGTCAGGCGGCCGTCAGAAGTCGCCGGCACTCTGGCGCATCCGGCCGAGGACCTCGACGAGTTCCCGGACGTCCTGCTCGTCCAGTCCGGGCTGGACGAACACCTCGGAGTTGAGGGCCGCCGTCGCCTTCGCGGCGACCGCCCGCCCGGATGGGGTCAGGGTGACGATGAGCGCGCGGCGGTCGTCGGGGTGCGCCGTGCGGGCCACGAGGCCAGCAGCCTCGAGCCGGTCGACCGCGTTCGTCACGCTCGTCGGGTGGACCTGTAGTCGTGAGGCGATCAGCTTCATCGGCAGCGACCCGCGCTGGCTGAAGAGCAGCAGCATGAGCACCTCGTAGCGGGCGAACGTCACACCGAGGGGCTTGAGGGTCGCCTCGACCCGGCTCAGGGCGATCTGGTGGGCCCGCATCAGCGAGGTGATGGCCGCCATACCGGGCGCGGCGGGCCCCCAGCCGTGCTCGACCCACTGCTGACGCGCAGCGGCGATCGGATCGGCGGAGAGGGCAGGCCTGCCCAACGTCTCAGCGGTCATGGCGCCATCGTAGGTCGGATTTGTAATGACGTCCATTAGTCGGAAGCCCTACTACTTGTTCCTAGGTGCCATTGAAGGGACAGTTCGCGTCAGGCGAACTGCGCCGTCGAGCCGGTGCCCGCGGGTCAGGACTCTCCGGTCAGTCGCCCTGCTTTCCTTCGCGCCCTGGACCATGTCCGCCACCCGCCGCCGAGGAGCGTGAGCAACAACAACCCACTCCAGATGATCCCGGCCGTGGGGTAACCCGTGTGGGCAGCTCCGGCTTCGGGGTCGGCGGGGTCTTGTGCGTCGTCGTACATGTTGGGCGACACGTTGATTGGGCGGGGGCCGCGGGGTGACGTCGGCACGGTCATCCGTGACCACCGCGCTCTTGACCGTGTCCTCCGACACGTTGGCCGGTTGGCCGCGGTGACGGGGCCCCGCCCGGGCCGACCACGGGACCGGGCCGCACCGCCCGCCGCAGGTGCGGCCGTAAAGGTGGACGACCGTGGTGAACCAGCAACTGCGGTGGTCGGTGGCACGCCTGTGCTGCTACCCGGCGAGGTGAAGGCTGAACACGACCACGAGCAGGACGGCCAGCATGCCGACGAGAGCCGCGAACGCGGCGGCGCCCAAAGTGTGCTCGACCCTGCGCTCCGACTCGTCGAGGGCGCCCTCGATCTGCCGCATCTCGCCGCGGAGCACCTCGATCGGGTGCGTGGTCATGCGCTGGCTCGCGCAATGGGCGACGGGCAGGGAGCCGACCGCTCTCGCTGACTGTCCGCGGCTGCAATGGCGAGCCGCTCGATCCGATCCTGCACAGCCAGCAACCGCATCTGGAGGATGCGTGTGTTCAAACGGTGCGCCTGCACACGGAAGTCGAGGCCGACGGCAGCAACCCACGCGAGCAGTCCGGCGCCGATGAGCAGGCGCACGAGCGACGAGCCCGCACTGTCCGGCCGGTCGATGATCACCGCCGTCGCGGCAAAGACCCCAACGGCCAGGACGGTGACGCAGCGGGCGACAGCCCGGATGGTGTGCAGCCGATCGATTCGTCGCCGACGCAGGTGTATGGCAAGCACGACCGAATGGACCGCAGCCGGATGGTCAAGCATCAAATCGATTCCCCTGAGTGATCTGACATGGATGTGGGATGTCCCGGCAGGACATCCCACATGCGAGGTTAACAAGGCCGGAGCTGTCGATGCGAGCCGATGGATTGTGACAAATATCCCGTTGGTCCGCTGCGGAAAGCTCGGCCTCGCGGCGGCACACCTCCGCATCTCCGCATGTGTCGCTTGCACGACAACAACCTTTCGGTATGGCGCGGGGCCAACGCGGGGCCCCGGTCATCTCTCACGCGCAGGTACCCCGGCAACCGTCGTTCCAGACGGGACATCGCGAACGACGACGGCGCCCGCGCCGACGGTCGACCCGGCCCCGATACTCCGTTCTTGGATCACGGTTGAATTGGTGCCGATGGTGACGCCGGCGTCGATGGCGACATTGCCTGAGATGGTCGCCCCTGGATAGATGCTCACGAAGTCCGCTACGACGCTGTCGTGCCCAATGACGACGTTTGAGCTCACATGGACATGCTGCCCCAGGCGGATGCTCGTCGTAAGTACCGCTCCCGGCGCGAGGATGCTTCCGTCACCGATGGTGATGTCGGCGCCTACATGGGCGCGGGGATGGACGAGAGCCGGCCCAGGCCGTGAGCCGCGCAGCAAGGCTCGCTGCGCTACCGTCCGACGCATTGCGGGATCTCCGATGCCGACGTAGTGCACCACGTCCGGCAGGTTGGCGAGTTCATCGAGCGGGCCGAGGTGATGAGCATCCACGCGATCAAGGCAGGCTTCGGATGGTGATCCGTCGTCGAGGAAGCCGATGAACTCCAGCTCTGTTGATGGGGCACTGTCTCGGAGCCAGCCCAAGAGTTCCCGGCCATGCCCGCTGGCCCCGATGATGACTGCACGAAGGGGGGTCATGGTCGCACAGTAGGCCCGGATTTGGGCTCGATGCGCAAGATGACCGATTTGTCGCTACGCTGCGCTTAGCCCACGGGATCGGTCTCAACCACGTGTCGCGCCGTGTTGCTTCCAGGGCTGGTGATTCTGGTTGCAACTTCTGCAGTGCGTGGGACATATGTGGGATCCGCACCAACGATCAACACCCTGCTCATCGAACGTACTCACCGGCCGATGACACAACCACTTCGGGAGATGACGCGTGACACCGGCACGGCAGCGCAGGGCGCGCATGTTCCGTACGCTCTGGGCCATCATCGACGCGGTGATCTGGGTCGGCGCGACCTACGTCGCGATGTGGATGCGCCTCGACTTCGCGATCGACCCGAGCTTCGCTCGTGGCACCACCCTGTTTGCCGCGGTCGCTGTCATCGGACAACTCGTCATCGGATTCGTCGTCGGGCCCTATGCCGTCGGGCACATCCGAGGGTCGTTCGAGGAGGTCGTCGACCTCGGCATCACCGTTGGGCTCGTCGGCCTCGGGCTCTTCGCCTGGGCGCTGCTGGCCGACCCGGTCATAGTGCCCCGGGGCGTCCCCATCACCGGTGCCGCGATCGCGATCCTGGCGATGTTTGCGGCCCGTTTCGTCCTGCGCACCATCCGGGCCCATTTGGCGGTCGGTCGCGAGGCCCAGCGTCGGGTCATCGTCTTTGGTGCCGGCGAGGCCGGTCGTCGCCTGCTCCGCAGCATGGCCTACGACCAGTCCTGCGGCTACGTGCCGGTCGCTCTACTCGATGACGACAGGGCCAAGTCGCGATTGCGGATGGAGGGCCTCAAGGTCCGTGGCGGCCGCTCCGACATCGCGGCGGTGGCCGGGAAGTACGAGGCGGACACGCTCGTCCTGGCCCTGCCCAACGCCGAGGCCGGGCTACTGCGTGATCTCGCCGAGCGCGCCGCCGCGGCTGGCCTCGACGTCCTCAGTCTGCCGCCGCTCAGAGAGATCATCGGCGGACGCCCGACGCCCAACGATCTGCGCAACCTCGATGTCACTGACCTCCTGGGTCGTCGCCCGATCCAGCTGGACCCCACCGTGATCGCCGAGCAGATCTCTGGCCGGACCATCCTCGTCACCGGTGCGGGCGGCTCGATCGGCTCCGAGTTGTGCCGCCAGATCACCCGCTTCGGCCCGGGAAAGCTGTACCTTCTCGACCGGGACGAGTCGGGCCTGCAGGCCACGCAGATAGGCATGATCGGCAATGGTTTGCTCGACACGGACGAGGTCGTCCTGTGCGACATCCGCGACCCGGAGGCGCTCAAGACCGTGTTTGAGGCCACCCGGCCCGACGTGGTCTTCCATGCGGCCGCGCTCAAGCACCTGCCCCTACTAGAGGCATACCCGCTTGAGGCGTGGAAGAGCAACGTCCTCGGCACGCTCAATGTGCTGACCGCGGCCGCCGCCGTCGGCGTCGGCACCTTCGTGAACGTCTCGACCGACAAGGCCGCCAACCCTACCTGCGTGCTCGGCTACAGTAAGCGCGTCGCGGAGCGGTTGACCGCCGACTTCTCGCACCGAGAGAAGGGCCGCTACGTCTCGGTCCGCTTCGGCAATGTCCTCGGCTCACGTGGTTCGGTCGTGCACGCCTTCACAGCCCAGATCGAGCAGGGCGGGCCGGTGACCGTCACGCACCCGGACGTGGAGCGCTACTTCATGCTCATCCCCGAGGCCTGTCAGCTCGTCCTCGAGGCCGGCGCAATCGGAAACGACGGAGAGGTCATGGTCCTGGAGATGGGTGAACAGGTGAGGATCGTCGACGTCGCCAACACCCTTATCCGGATGAGCGGCCGCACGGACATCGACATCATCTTCAGCGGCCTGCGACCGGGCGAAAAGCTCGGCGAGGACCTCTTCTCCGAACACGAGGGACGCCGCAAGACCGCGCACCCCTTGGTCGACAGCGTCGATGTTCCAAGACTCGGAGTCAACGAAGTGTGGACCATCCGCTTCGACGCGCACGGCTGCGCCGCTCAATGGATGCGCGAGACGGCGATGGTCGGTCAACGCGCTGTCGCGGAGACTCAGAGCGCGTGAATACTCCTTGGCTGGCGCTGGTGATCAGCAGCACCGCTGCCACGCTGTGCGCCGCACCTTTTGTCCGGGCCCTCATGCTCCACGTGGGGGTTGTGGACGTTCCGAACCACCGATCCTCGCACCTTCAGCCCACTCCTCGCGGAGGCGGCATCGCATGCGCACTCGGGGTGCTGTCAGGAACTGCCACTGGCGCCCTCGGTGGGTGGCAAGTTCCGTATGCTGCAATCGCGGGTGCCGTCCTGCTCGCCTTCGTAGGGTTTGCCGACGATTGTCGGACCATCGATCCCTTGCCTCGCCTGCTCGCGCAGGTCATCATTGGCGGGCTCGTGGGTTGGACGATCGACGACGCTTGGTTGGGCATCACCGCCTTGGTCCTCTTCCCTACGGTCATCAACGCAATCAACTTCATGGATGGAATCAACGGAATCACCGGCATGACTATGTCGGTGTGGGGTGCGACCATGGCCTACCTCGGCGATCGAAATGCAGCACAAAGCCTGACGCTTATCGGTCTGGTTACGATCGGGAGCTCGGTCGCGTTCTTGCCGTTCAACGCAATCAAAGCGAAGATGTTCTTAGGAGACGTTGGCAGCTATCTCTATGGGACACTATGTGCGGCTGGCATCTTAATCGGGATCTTGGAGCGCGTGGCCCTGCCTCTGCTATTGGCGCCGCTCGCTCTGTATTTCGTCGATGTCTTCCTAACACTCGTACGGCGTCTTTTCGCTGGTGAGTCGCTCACGATGGCGCACCGGGAACATGTCTATCAGCAATTAACTGCTCGAGGACTGACCCACCTGCATGTAGCTGCCATCGTAGGCCTCTCGTCCGCGCTTATTAGCATGGCCTGGCTCCTTTTATCCTCGCCAGCGGCGGTCCTGTTGACTGCGACAGTTGTTGTCGCCTACGTACTCCTGCCCACCGCTCGCGCCAAGTTCCAGCCAGAAGATGGGTGAATTGTCGACACTGCCCGCCGTCGCTGTCAGCCGTCAGGATCGGAGAAAACGAATGAAAGTTGCCGTCATCGGTTCTACCGGTTTCATTGGGGCCGCAGTTTGTAATGAGTTGTCGTCCCACGGCCATGAGATCACGCCCGTTCGAGCGCCGCGAATATCCGCGATTGAGTACCTGCCTATGGACCACGACACCGTCGTTGCGGAACTGTGCAAAGTGCTGAAGGGCCACCCTACGGTCATAAACTGTGCAGGCGTACCCGATGCATCTTCACAGGACAAGGCGCGTCTTTGCGGTGGGAACACAATCCTCCCCGGCCTCGTGGCGCGTGCCGTTGCGCGTTTGGGGGAGAATGCTCGCCTCGTCCATGTGAGCAGCGCAGTCGTCCAAGGGCGGCGAGCGTCCTTGGACGCCTCGGCTGAGACTGACCCCTTCTCGGCGTATGCCGCATCAAAGATAGCTGGTGAGCGATTGGTGATGAGGGAATTGCCTAGGAACGCGGTCATCTATCGGCCACCAGCCGTGCACGGTTCGGATCGGAAGATCACCCGAGTGCTATCACGCGTTGCTTCTTCACCCTTTCGTTCAATCGCGGGGCCCAGCGCGCGACCATCTCCCCAGGCATTGATTCACAACGTGGCGAGCGCCATTGTGTATTTGGCGGTCTGCTCTCAGCAGCCACCGCCGGTTACCATCCATCCGTGGGAGGGCCTCACGACGGCATCTTTGATGGAATCGCTCGGTGGTTGTCCCCCGCATGTTATCCCGTATCCTGTCGCCCGTTTTGCCGTCGCGTCCCTGAATCGGGCCGGGAGGCTCGTACCGCGCTTGGCTCCAACTGCGCGACGGGTCGAGATGATGTGGTTCGGACAAGGGCAGAAGGAGAGCTGGCTCACTGTTGCCGGATGGCGGCCACCGGTCGGTCATGAAGGATGGACGGCGCTCTGTGGCTCGGCCGGACAGACAGCCCAATCCGCAGGCGAGACAACGGATGTCCTGCGCCCTACGTGCCGACGCGCTGACCGTCACGCAGCACTTGTTGCCACAACCGTTCCGATGACACTCCGGCACTTCTACGGCGAACTCGTCGGCATGTTGCGGCACGAAGGCTATGAGGTCACTTTGGTGTCGTCGTCGGGAAGTCATCTCGACGCCGCCATGGCGGAGACCGGGGCGCAATCGCGCATCATCGAGATGTCTCGGCAGGTCACGCCCCTCAAGGACATGATCGCTTTGTTGCACTGGCACCGAGTTGTTCGTTTGGTCTGGCCTTCGATCGTTGTTGCAGGCACGCCCAAATGCGCTCTGATGGCAATGACGGCGTCCGCAGTTTGGCGCGTCCCGCGACGCGTCTACCTGTGCGGTGGGCTACGGCTTGAGGGGTCCTCCGGGCTTCTGCGCCTCGTCTTGGTGTGGATGGAACGTTTCGCCATGGCTGCGGCCACAGAGGTTATGGTCAACTCGTCGACCCTCAAGGAGGAGGTCATCGCCAGACGCCTTGTATCGCCCGGAAAGTTGCGTCAGACCGTTCCGGGTAGCACGCACGGAGTCAACGCGCAGCGCTTCGCGCCCCGACAGCCAGACCTGGCGCTTCAAGCGCGATACGGCATCGACCCGGATGTGCCAGTCTTGGGCTTCGTCGGTCGACTAACGCACGATAAAGGCATTGACACTCTGCTGGAAGCGGCATCCTCCCTGCTCCTATCGGGCGTGCCTTTCCATCTCCTAGTGGTCGGGCCACAGGACGAGCAGGACTCCCAGGAGTACGTATCACGTTTGCAGTCGTCGGGGATCGCAGTGAGCTTGGTTGGACCGGTTGAGGACGTCCGTCCGTATTACGCGCTGCTGTCCGTGCTTGTTCTCCCTTCCTTGCGCGAAGGCTTCCCGAACGTCGTGCTTGAGGCAGCCGCAATGGGTGTTCCGACGATTACGACGACGGCCACCGGGTGTCGTGACTCAGTAGTTGACGGACGGACCGGCGTGCTAGTCCCGCCCTCCGATGCGAACGCGCTCGCCGCAGCGCTGGCCGAGGCCCTCGCAGATGCGGACAGACTGCGCGCCATGGGTGCACAGGCACGGGAGTGGGTATCAAGTGAGTTCAACCCTCAGAGGATTGTCGGAGGCTGGTTCTACGCACCGCTGTCAAGGAGCAGCCCATCTGCTGCAGTAGGGGGCGTGCGGTGACCGTTCATGCCTTCTCCTCTTACTCACCGGTGGCCGGCAGCACGCGTGTCCGCCTATATGACTGGTTTAGACATTTGGGCGTGAGCGCCATCGGGCACACCTACATCGGGCAGAGGGATGTCCGAGGAAGCACCCTTGCCCGACATCTGCCGAAGGTCGTCCAGGCCGAGTTGCGCCTCAGACGGGCGGACCTGAGTGGGGCTACAGCCATCGTGTCCCGTGAGGTCAGCCCCCTAAGCTCCGGTTCCCTTGAGCAGCGCGTCCTCCGCGCAGGAGCACACTCGGTGTACGATTTCGATGACGCCCTTTTCGCCGACATGACCAGCACGCGCAGGCTTCTGGGCCAGGAACGCAAGTGCGAGAAGTCCGCGTCCGCCGCAGACGTCGTTATTGCCGGCAATGATTATCTTGCAGAATGGGCAGAGCAGTTCTCAGCGAACGTAGTAATGATTCCGTCCTGTGTTGAGCCCAGCGACTACAAGGCGAAGGACTCATGGACCATCGAAGGGCCGCCAACGTTGGTCTGGCTAGGTTCCCCGTCCACAGAGCAATTCATAGCAGGGATCGCCGATGCGCTGTGGACGGTTCATGCGGCCACTGGCGCGCGACTTCTGCTCATCAGTGGTCAGCTTGAGAATCCGGAACTGGGCGCACTCGAGCACATGATCGACCGAGTGCCATGGACGCCGTCTGTGTTCGCGCCCGCACTGCATCGAGCCGACGTGGCCGTCGGGCCCCTCAGCGACACCGCCTTCACTCGGGGCAAGTGCGCGTACAAACTTCTTCAGTACGCAGCGAGTGCGCTCCCTATGGTAGCGTCCCCGGTCGGAGCGAACGCGCTGGCACTGCAGCGATTCGACGGTATTGCGGCCGCAAGTCCGAGTGAGTGGGTCGAGGCGTTGATCGGAATCATTGAGGATGAGCCGGCACGACGTCGGGAGCGCGGAAAAGCGGCGTTGAATGCTGTCGCCCAGCACTACTCGTTCTCGGTTTGGTCGACTTTATGGCGCTCGGCAACTGGGGTAGGGACCTCGAGCTAGTGTCTGTACACGCAAATGCTTCCAGGACGCTGCGAAGTCGTGAGGGATCCGTCATCGTCGCGATGGCGTTCATGGCTGCAAGCGCGATCCTCTTCGCGGTGCTTACTTCCCGATGGCTGGGTCCCTCCGATCGCGGCATCATCGTCGTAACGACGACGACCAGCTCGCTTTTGATGCTTCTAGGGTCGCTTGGCGTGGGCACAGGCGGACGCGTGCTTCTCGCCCGCACGCCAAGCCTTTCAATTCGTCTCTACCTTGCATTGGCAGCAAGGCTGTCAGCATTCCACAGTTCAACAGCCTGCGTACTTGGGTTGGGAATTCTATGGCTCACTAAGAGTCTTGATGACCCGGCAATAGGTGCTCTCTTTGTGCCCTATGCCGTCCTCGTGCTCTTCTCCTACTTGCTGCGCGAGTGTCATCACGGCTTGGGCCTGCACACCGTGGCAGTGAGAGGCGAGATTGTAACAACGTCTACGCAGACCGCGGTCGTGCTAGCCGCAGCAACTTTGGATGCGCTGAATCTCCGGATCGTTCTGGGCGGGATGGTCCTCGGCCAGTTGGTGCAGGTGTTCATGCATCTGCGGACTCTAAAACGTGAATTCAGAGTGCGTGATGCAACCAGTTCCGTTCAGATCGCCGAAGAGACTGGGGGCTCGGTGGTCCGATTCAGTCGACATGCGGTGCCGGTTATTTTTGGACAGGCATTCGTGATTCGGGGCGATCGTCTCATCCTTGGGTTCATGTCGTCACCTGCTGCTGTAGGCATATATGGCGTCGCGGCGACCTTCACAGAGCTCCTCTGGCTCGTCTCTAATGGCGTTGGGCAGGTCGCTTTCAAGCGCTCCACGGAGACGGGACAAGGCCGGTCGAGTGATCGGCATCGTCGCACCGCCCTCGTGGTTACCGCTCTGGGCAGCGGACTATTGTGCGCTGCGGCGCCCTGGCTGGTGCCGTTCCTCCTCGGCGACGCATTTCGAGGCTCTATCTCTATGATCTTCGTTCTGGGCGTCGCCGCACTTCCCATGGCTAGTTATCAAATCGATGTCGCTGTGCTAAATGGCCTGGGTTGCATGAAGCGGGCGGGAGTCATCACGGGATCGGGTTCAGTAGCGCTCGGCGGCCTTTGCGCCGTCCTCGTACCGTTGGCGGGTGCGATGGGCGCGGCATGTGCGAGTCTCGTTGCCTACTCGCTGCTCGCAATCCTCGCCCGCATGGAAATCAAACGAACAAGCATGGATGAGGAGGCTAAACGCGCGTGATTTTGGGTCCCTTCAAGTCTTACGGCCATCCGAGGAGGGATGAAGGTCGATCGGGTTGGTGGGCGCCTTCAGTGTCGTCGATCCCCGCGCTTCTCTGCCTCAGTTACGTCCTATGGCGCCCGGTCTCGAATGGGCAAATCCTCTACCCGGTCCTTGCCGTCTTGGCATGCATCTCGGTGATCTCGTTGGCGGCGCAAGGGTTTCGCATCCCCGGCCCACTCTTGCTGGCAGGTGGCCTGCTCCTGATTGTGATCATCCTTGGGGTGCTGATCGGTGTCGTCAAAGATAGTCCTGGCGTGGACCATCAAGCGACCGTCTGGCTAGGCGGTGCGGCAATCTGGGCTCCATGGGCACTCAGCATGCGTGTCCTAGACATCCGCCGAGTTCTGACAGGCATCACGCTTGTAACGATCGCATTTGGGACGATCATTGTCCTCTACATCGCAGGAGAGCTCGGGCTGCTGCCCGTCACTCTACCCGACTCGCTACTAGCATCACAGGATGCGGGGTTCAACGAGGTAGCGGGGTCCACGGCCATCCGGTTCTATGGCCTATCGACGTTCACGATCACGGCTCCGTTGTGCGCAGCGGGCTCGATCGTGCGGGCTGACTCATACTTGCCCTCGCGAGGTCTGCTAGTGACGGCAGCCGTGATTGCAGTCGTTGCCGGTCTCGTGTCCGGCCGCCGCGGTATCGCCGTCGTCACAGTGCTGTCCCCCCTGCTGGCTCTAGTATTCCAGCGGTGGCTTACTCCTCGCACGACGGCTTTCAGGCTGCCCATTTGGATCCCCCTTGCTCTCCCCGTCCTGCTGCCTCTTTTCCTCGTCGCCGCTGACTCAGACCCTGCACGTCAGGGGCTCTCAGCGATTAGGGATGCGGCATTTGTGTTCTTGGGCGTAGGACATTCATCGACCGACGCCATATCGGATACCGCTCGAAGAGACCAGATGGGCGAGTTGGTGAGCGCTTGGTCGGACAGCCCTATTTTGGGTCATGGCCTTGGGGCGGTACTTCGGAGCGGATTCACGCGCAGTGACGACCGGCCCTGGATGTTCGAGTTGCAATACCACCAGTTGTTGTTCTCGACTGGTCTCGTCGGCATCCTGCTGACCGCCGCCGCTCTTGTAGTGCTTGCTGTCGCGATGCGTCGGGCCGCAGCCCTGTTTCCCGAGCACCGCAGCGTGATTGTAACGACGGGCGTGGCTTCAACGGCTTTGCTATTGGCGAACGCGTCGAACCCGTACCTCCAAGCAGTGGGACACCAGTGGGGCGCTGCGATCGGCGCAGCGGTGATCGGGGCTCTGCTCAAGAGCAAATCTCGCCATTCGGTTGAAGAGCCCGAGCGTTCGTCTCAGTTCCGTTCGAGGAGCACGTCACGCCGGGTAGTTGGCGGGTAGCCGTCGGGTAGCCGGGGGCAGCGAGAACGCTGAGTGAGCGTAATGACGAAGGTGGCGCTACTCTTACGTCATGAGGGATATGAGTGTCCTAGAGCATCGCCCGCTTCGCTTGGAACTGGGTTGTGCCAATAGGAAGCGACGCGCCGACGCGGTCGGGATCGACTTGCTCGACTTGCCTGATGTCGATGTCGTTGGTGACGCGCTCGAAGTGCTCAGGATGATCCCCGATTCCTGTGTCGAGTCGATCTATAGCGAGCACTTCCTCGAGCACGTCACCGATCCCGAGGCACTCGTGCGCGAGGCGGCCCGGGTCCTCGTGCCCGGTGGGGAGTTCCGCGCGATCATTCCACATTTCTCCAACCCAGGATTTTACTCGGACCCGACGCATCGCTCATATTTCGGGCTCTATACCTTCGGCTACTGGACGCGGAGGACGCCGTTCAGGCGCAAGGTGCCTACCTATGCGGAACCAGCACCGCTCGTCGTTTACGGCGCGACATTCCACTTCAAGGCCTCGCGGCCCTTCTACGTGCGTCATGGAATCGTGAAGGTGCTCTCCGCGTGGGTCAATATCTCGAATTGGACGAAGGAGTTCTATGAGGCGCATATGTGCTGGATGATGCCTGCCTACGAGGTGGAGTTCGTGCTCCGTCGCGACTGAGCGAGTAGCGACGCTTGGCGCCACCTGTTCACCTGTTCACGAGTAGTCGCCCGCGCCGTATCGGTCTCGCGAATGACGATCCCTGATGCTGTTTCGGCTACAGGCGGTCTACGGTGCCATTTGGCGCCAGCACGCCCTGGGTGTCGAGCACGGCAGCGCCTGACGACGTGATCGCGTCGAGATCGTACTCCGCATGCGGTTGGAGAAGGACGACGACGTCTGCCTCTACCATCGCCGCGTCCAGATCGGTAACTCCTCGGAAGTCCCGGTCCATGCCGTGTGGGCGCCAGTCTGTCACGAATGGATCGTGGTAGGCGATGTCTGCGCCCCAAGAGAGCAGCCGAACGGCGAGCGGGTCGGCGGGGCTTTGACGGCAGTCGGCGATGTTGGGCTTGTAGGTGACGCCGAGAAGGAGGATCTTGGAACCCTTGACGGCTTTACCCGCCTCGTTAAGTATTGAACGGATTCGGGACGCCACATAGTCCGGGGCGGCGTGGTTGATTTCCTCGGCAAGTTCGACCATGCGGAATGCATAGCCTAGTTTCGCCTTGACCCGATGCGAGAGGTACGAGGGGTCTACGGGGATGCAGTGACCGCCAACCCCGGGCCCGGGGCGGAAGGCCATAAAACCGAACGGCTTTGTCTCGGCACAGTCGATCGCATTCCAGAGGTCGATATCGAGTTCTTGCGAGAAGCGGAGCATCTCGTTTACTAGGGCAATATTGACATGTCGGAACGTGTTCTCAAGGAGCTTGGCCATCTCGGCCTCCTTGGCGCCTTTGGCCTCGACAACGGTGTCGATGAACTGAGCGTAGAAGTCCCGAGCACGAGTCGTGCACTCAGAGGTCAAGCCACCGACAACCTTCGGCGTGTTCCTGACTCCGTATACCCGATCCCCTGGGTTAATGCGCTCCGGGGAGAACGCGATGAAGACATCCTCGCCCACCCCGAACTGATCGCCGACCACGATCGGGGCGAACACCTCTTCGGTAGTGCCGGGGTAGGTCGTCGATTCCAGAATGACCAGGGTATCCGGACTGAGATTGGCGCAGATGGCTTTGGCGGCGTCCTCCACCGGGCCGAGGTCGGGACCGCCGTCCTCGCTAAGGGGCGTTGGGACGCAAACGACGACGACATTGGCGGACGCGATGCAGGCAAGATCGGTCGTTGCCTCGTAGCCAGCGTCTAGGCCAGCTTTGAGGTCCGTATCGGTTACGTCGTCAATATGCGAAGAACCGGAGTTCAACGCATTGACAGTCGCTGCATTCGTGTCTAGGCCGTAGACCTTTATGCCGACTTCTGCAGCGCGCAAGGCCATGGGTAGGCCGACGTATCCCTGACCAAGAACCACCAATGTCTGGGTCATGCCATCTCCTTGAACCATGCGACGGTCTCCGCGAGGCCCTGTTCGAGCGACACAGGCTTGATCATCGGGAAGAGCGAGCGCAGCCTCGTGTTGTCCGCTTGGGAGTGCTTGACATCGCCGGCCCTGGGCTCGCGGTGTACCACGGTCGCTTGTTGGCCTGTGATGTCCTCAATTTTGCTGACAAGTTCGAGGAGTGTCGTGTTGCTGCCGAAGGCGAGGTTGACGGGTTCAGGATGGGTGACCCGCCGCTCAGCCGCGTCTAGAAGCACCCGACACACGGTGCCAACGTAGGTGAAGTCGCGTGAGTTCGTGCCGTCCCCGTTGATGGGAACGGGCTCGTTCTCCATCACTGCGTGGACGAAGACGGGAATCACAGCGGCGTAGACGTGGTCAGCCAACTGTCGCGGCCCGTATACGTTGAAGAATCGGAACGCGAGCGTGTTCATGCCGTAGGACTGCTGGTAAGCGAGTGTGTACTGCTCCGTGGCCAACTTGGTCACCGCATAGGGGCTCATCGGGCGGACCCACTCGCGCTCGCTCTTGGGGAGCGCGGGGTTGAGGCCGTACACTGAGCTTGACGAAGCGCAGGAGACATGCCTGACTCCTGCGGCTCGGGCTCCCTCAAGCAACGTCAGCGTGCCCGTCGCATTGGCCACATGGGTGGCCATGGGGTCAAGAATGCTCCGTGGCACGCTCCCTAGGGCGCCGAGATGGACGACCGAGTCGGCTCCCTCGCAAGCTTTGGCCACGGCGTGCGCGTCGACGATCGAGCCTTGGACGAACATGACATCGATGCCTTCGACGTTTTCGCGGTGGCCGGTCGAGAGGTCATCGAGAACGACGACCTCATGGCCGGCCTCGAGAGCCAAACGGGACAGGCTGGAGCCGATGAATCCGGCGCCACCAGTGATGAGCAAGCGCATGCGTTCTTTCTGAGCGGTGGTTGGTGTCCGCGCCAGTTACATTGATACGGGCGTGGCTCCCTGGGCGCCTATGCCTGGAACGACTCCGAGTTTCTCAGGGCTCCGCCGTGAGCGCGAATCGGGATCGTTAGGGCACTGCTACTAGGGCACGCATGGTGTGATCAAGAACACTCGAAGTGCGTGCGGCTGGGAGGCTAAGGGTTGTGGTGGCGGAGTCGGGGGATCGACAAAGTCGGCTGGGATGCTAACCTAGCTGTTGCGTGTGTGACTGAAGTGGCGCGTGTCGCTGCTGGGGCGGCTTGGGGGCTTACCCGACCATGGGAGTTCTCACACACGCCTTCGTTTCGTTGGGAGCCCCACGCCGCCATGTGATATCCCCGCATCGCCGAGTGGTCTGCCGGGTGGGCGCGTCGTTCGATGTCCGAGGTGTTCGCCCAGGTGCCCGACCGACGCAAGCCGCGTGGGGTCCGGCACGCGCTGGCGAGACCGTGCTGACCCTGGCTTGGTGCGCCGTACCGTACTGGCCAGTGTCTTGGGAATCCTAGGTTCATGTGACGCACCTGATCGCCCTGCGTTCCGCCTGCGCGGGAGCGCCCAACCGGGCGCGCGAGGACACCCGTGCCGAAGCCACTCGATGCCTCGACTGCGCGACTTGTCCCGATCCATGAAAATTGGATGAATCAGTCCGATTTGGTGACTTAGGGTAGGTATGCGCCATATCCTCGAGCAAGGCCTCGCCATGGAAGCAGGAATGACACGGCGGGGCTTGGGGGTGGGGGCACAGACAGGCCCGGATCTTGGGGGAGATAACGACGGGCCTGTCTGTGCAAGCCCCGGTGACCGGATTCGCCGCCGCGAGGTGGGGATGCGGCGGGAGACTAATCAGCCGGAAGACTCGACGCCTCCCCGCCCGGGACCCGTGCCAGTCTACACGTCGTATGTCCTGTTTGCAGAGGTTACCTATGGTATGTCCCATGTTCAAGGTTCAACCACAGATCGGGCTCGGTGAGTGCGAGTGCGACGTTTGGTTCGCGTCGATGTCCGCTCGACTCAGTTGACGACGGACATGGTCCAGCGCGGCGTGACTCCTCGTGCTGCCCCCATCAGTTCCCGGCC